>CACYCP010000053.1 GCA_902772985.1 uncultured Bacteroidia bacterium
AGGCCCCGTAAGTCGCTAGGTTACAGGACCCCGTTGGAATATTGCAAACAATTATTTAACTTTGACTTTTGAAGTGTGTTGCACTTCTAAATTGAATTCACCACTTCAAAAGCATATCCGAAAGAAAATAGCATTTGCGTATGAATAGAAAAGTGCTGATTTTAATCTCGTTTTTATGTCTGGGCTCCAGCCTGGCTTTCTCCCAGTCAAAAACCTATGCTTTCAAGGCAGGATACAACATCACTTGCAGAGTAGAAAGGAAGGTCATAGTGGAAAATTCTGATTTTCTTATACTTGACACGAATGGCGATACGGTTGTCGCGGGGGTGGTTAAATCGGTTTCGCCGCTACTTGTCATCACGGGAGACCATTTCTTCTGGGAAGGAGAACAGAAAGTTAAGGCAACGGGGGACTTTTCAATCATCAATTCCTCTGCCGGAACCTTCATCCTCAATGAGAAGAAGGGGGAGGCACTCAAGATACGCCCCCAAAATGTGGTTTCAGCCTTTTTTGAAACGAAAACGAAAACCGTAAACTATTCCGATCCCGATGGGACTTCCATGCTGATGCGCACACAATGGCAACCATCTGACTCCGAAGATTATTACAAGAAAGAGTCGCTGACGGTACGGATCAAGAATACCTTGCTGTCCGAATATGGCTATACCGATACGGACGCGCTTCTGGAGCACACGCCCTCAGGTTATGATTTCGTCTGGACGCATGGCCATCGCTTTATCGGTGATATACTGTGCAAACAGGACGAAAACGGTATATTTTACCATCTCGGTCTCGGCAAGGACATTATGCCGAAAATAATCCAGACCTTGGAAATCAGCGAATCGCCCGGCTTCTACACCTATACGCGAGAGAGTGTCAACGATCCCGACGCCCCCATAACGAAAATGGTTATCGAAGTCCCTGAGTCAGTTATTCAAAGGAATGGTTACTGGAATACCGTCGCATTGATCAGCGGGGGAGAGAAAGGAACGTTTGTGTATCGCAACGGAGAAGTCTTCGAAGGTAAATACAGCGCCCTTGTCCAAAATGGCGGCATCGCATCCCTTACCATCTGTCAGGGTACCTATCGGTGGCCATCCGGGGATGTCTTCACCGGAGACTATTCAGGACGTTTTGTCGGCGGCGTCCCCATCGACGGAGAACTGACCCTTTCGACTGGACAGGCGCCCTTGGATAAATGGTGGGAGAAATATAAGATGTCTCAGGAAGCTTGGGACAACTTCAGTAAATTATCAACTCCTACGGAAAAATTCGCTTATGCCATGCAGGTTTTTGCCGTGGATATCATCAATGAAAAGATTAAAGAGATTAACAAGTATATAGAGAATGATGCATATGACAAAGCCCTAGCAATTCTGGATGAATATGAAGATATTGCATCTACTACCGAAGTCGCGACAACTTGGGTCAAAACAAAGAAGGAATTGATAGATTATCGAATGGACAGGATTTTTAATCTGTTAGTTCAGGGGAAATTTGACAGTGCACTCAAAATGAAGAAAGCAACGACTGTTCATAAAAGAAACTACAGAGGAGACCACGAGTATCGCGGGGACATGAGTTTTGGGGCATATTTTAGTCAGCATCATGGAAAGGCTGTTTACAAGTATCGATTAGACTCTGATGGTTTATCAAGGATTTATGATGGAAATTTTGAATATTCTGACGGCAGTTTATTCGTAAATGGGTTCTTTTCGAATGGTAAAAGAGATGGAGAGTGGATCGTAATAGATAAATCTGAAAGCAGTTACACGGTTTTATTGGCTGTTTATAATCAAGGAGTTCACGATGGTGCTATTAAATATGCGTATGTTAGCAATCAATACGGGTTGACTTATTATTATGAAAATGAATTGTCAAATGGGCGTTTTAGTGGGACATACCGCACAGGTGATAACAGGCATGAACTTACAGGATCTTTTAAAGATGGCTATCCCACCGGGGTTTGGAAAGATACATTCAAGAGGAACAATCCTCTTTTTTATAGATCTGACGTTTCCGATACTCACTATGCCGATTTTTCTATAAGTTCGACGAATCCTAAATTGTACGGCTTTAATGAAGGTACGGGGCAAAAATATGAGATAGATGCGTTAATTAATGAGTATACTAAAATGGACCACATGACATTTCTCCAGTTCGAAGATAATTTGCCAGGGCCGGAACATTCATATAATAAAATAAATCCAATTATAGTCCAAAAAAATTAGTAAAGGCGTATTGCCGGTGTTATATACGTTTGACAACCTTCAAAATGACAACATCATATGGTAAAAATCGTCTTCATTTTTATTAAGCACTTATTTACGAGGTTGTTACCTCCGATACTCCTGGTCTTTTTGACGTATGCTTGCTCACCAGAGAAAAAAGCGGACCGCTTTATACGGCAGTTGAAGGACAAGATGCCTTCTGCCATAATCTTGGAAAAGAATTTCACTGCGACTGAGCCCTATGTCTGCTACACTCAAACCCAACCCGCATTCAACGTATACAAGCATCTGCTCAATTCGCGGAAAGACGATGAGCAGCTTGTCCGGGAAGGGAAACTGATCTATCAGACAAGAGATAGCATACCCCGCTTCATCTATCTGTCTATCTCGAGCCAGCTAAAGGCTTTCCATGCAAGAAAAGGGGACAGCCTTCTGGTGGCTTCGCCAGTGATTAATGTAACGCAAGTCTTTAACGGACAGGATGACAGCACTGCCTGGTTCTCGTATGAAAGGCTGGGGCAGCTGTACCGCTTAAAGATAGCCAGCCTGGCTTCCAATGCCTGCCTCCCGGAAAATGCCAAGTTGTTCTCGAGCGACACACAGAGGGCACTTTACATGCTCGGAGATGACCTTCATGACTATATCATCGGCTCAGGCGCAGATATTATCAAGTTTACCGGCATCAAAAAGATTTATCCCGTCAAAACTTCGGAAGATACGCGTCTGGTGGATATGGAGGACAAGATATGCTACTGGAATATGACTACCAATCACATAGACACGTTGCTGTTTAATCGGGGGATCGGCAATTACGGCGATGCTTTTCTCGCCGCCTTCGATCATCCATTCCGCAAAGTGTTTTATACGAAAAGTGAATCCAAGTACCTGATTGGTCTTGAAATCAACGCGACGGCCAACGAAAAAGAGATGTGCTTCTTCCTGTTTGACCCCCAGAGTTCTTCCTATTACCCGGACTACCTCGGTTCTGAAACATCAGAGAATGGCATGTATTCTTACGAAAACGAAGGAAGGGCCGGTGTCATATCCCTAAGCGATGATTACAGCTATACAGACTATGACTTCGATGGCAATCTCCTTCAAGAGAGGCCGACAGCGAGGGGATATATTGCTGAAAGAGAGATTCACTCATCAATGATTCTTGCCATTTCCGACCACAGCGTCTGCTATATCAATGGTTCCACAGTAGTATCCTTCAACGATTTGGAAGGCGATACGATAGAAATTAAATCTGGAACGATCTCCACTGTCAATGCAGGAGAGATCAAGGTATCCATCAGCATGGAGAACGTTTATCCTACATCGGACAGGAAAAGACTGGTGATAAAGGCTAGCAATCCAGGTTTATTCGAATCGGGTGAATACCTCATATCGTTCGACCCCGAAAACAGGGTCTTCCGGCAGATTGACTTCGGCACCTCCGTCTATCGGGACAGGAATCGCTTCCGTGTAAAGCACATCGACGATTCCATCACCTATTATGATCAGAACGGCAACCGGGCCAGTTCCAGGATCTTAGATGATATCAGTGACTGGCTGTTTGGATTCTGATGTATCTTCCCGATAAGGAGTCCGTTGAAATATGTCCGTAATTTGAAGTCAGGGGAAATACCGTATGGAGCAGAGTCGCTGAAGAAAAAATAGCTACGACCGTGATTACGATGATGAAATCGGAGTCACAGCCGGAGTCGGCATTAATTTCTAAAGCGAACCTTGCCTCCGGAATTCGGCGACGGTGATGGCGGTGGCTACGGCGGCGTTCAGGGATTCGGAGCCGGGGTCGTCGGCTGGATAGGGGGGAATGAAGAGGCGGTCGCTTACACAGGCGGCCGTGGCGGCGGAGATGCCGTTGGCTTCGTTGCCGATGACTATCACGGAAGGAGCCTCCAATCCAGTGGAGAGTTCTTTTAGGTACAGGTTTTCGCCATCCAGGAAAGTGCCGTAAACTATGCCGCTATTTGCCAGGACGCGAGTGCAGAAGGCGGGAATGTCAGTATAATGAAAGCGCACCCGGAAAATGGCGCCCATGCTTGCCTGGACCACTTTGGGGTTGAACACGTCAACCGTATCGGGGGAGGCGTAAACCGCATCGATGCCGAACCAGTCGGCAATTCTGAGGATGGTTCCAAGATTTCCCGGGTCACGGATGCCGTCCAGGGCCAGGAAAAGGCCTTTGGCGGGCAGATTGTCCTGGAACAGGTCATCGGGCCTACGAACAAGCGCAAGGGCAGGGGACGGGGAGGAAAGGCTGGATATGCGGGCCATCGCGGCCTCGCCGATTTCTTCTGTGCGGTACACGCTTTCCACTTCGAAAGAGGACGCAAGCGCCTCATTCACAAGTTTTTCTCCTTCCACAACAAAAAGGCCTTCGCTGTCGCGGAATTTCTTCTGGGACAGCGATTTAATGAACTTTATTCTGGCCGAGCTAATCATTTATACCCCAGGATGTCCAGCATTTGGGACGATGTCTGCTCTTCGCGGAAGATGCTGGTTTTGAGGTTGCCTTCCTTGTCCCGGTCGATGAGGACGTGCCTGGGCGATGGCATGAGGCAGTGCTTGATGCCGCCGAAGCCGGAAAGGGCTTCCTGATAGGCTCCCGTGTGGAAAAAGCCTATGTACAGGTTTTCCCTGCGGTTGCGTATGGTGGGCAGGAAGATGGCGTTGGCGTGGAAATCGGCATTGTAAAAGTCCTGGCTGTCGCAGGTCAGGCCACCAAGGAACACCCGCTGGTATTCTTCATTCCATTTGTTGATGGGCAGCAGTATGAACCTTTGGTTAAGGCCCCAGGTATCCGGGAGGCAGGTCATGAAACTGTTGTCTATCATATACCATTTCTCGCGGTCGTTCTGCTGCTTGATGTCCAGTATCTTGAAGATGGTGGCGCCGCTTTCTCCAACGGTGAAGGAACCGAATTCGGTGAAGATGTCAGGCTCCTCTACGCCCATTGCATTGCAGTTGACCTTAATCTGGTTTATGATTTCTTCCACCATGTATTCGTAGTCGAAATCCATTGCCAGGGAGGTCTTGTTGGGCAGTCCGCCGCCAATGTTCAGGCAGTCCAGTTCCGGGCAGATTGCCTTCAGTTCGCAATAAACCTTTACGCACTTGGAAAGTTCGTTCCAGTAATATGCTGTGTCGCGGATGCCGGTATTGATGAAGAAATGCAGCATCTTCAGGTGGAAATTCGGGTATTTCGCCACGGTATCCTTGTAGAAGCGGACGATGTCGGAATAGCGGATTCCAAGGCGTGAGGTGTAGAAATCGAAGGTGGGTTCTTCTTCCGAGGCAATACGGATGCCCATCATTGTTTCTTCCTGGATAAGGTTTGCCAGGTCCTCGAATTCGTTCTTATTGTCCAGCACCGGGATTATGTTCTTCCAGCCATCCTTGCGGAGTGCGGCGATGTTCTTGATGTACTGTGGACGCTTGAAGCCGTTGCAAATTACATACAGTTTCTCCTTATCCACCGAACCGTCCCTTTCCAGCGCCCTCACAAGGTCCAGGTCATAGGCCGATGAAGTCTCCAGATGGATGTCGTTCTTCAATGCCTCGTGCAGCACGAAGGCGAACTGGGAGCTTTTGGTGCAGTAACTGTAATGATACTCTCCCTGATAATCCGACTTTGCCATGGCCACCTTGAACAGGCGCTTCGCCCTTTGGATTTGGGAGGAAATCTTTGGCAGATAGGTGATTTTCAGAGGTGTGCCGAACTGCTCGATGATTTCCATAAGGTCGATATCGTTGAACAAAAGATTTCCGTCCACAACCAAAAATTCGTCCTGGGGGAAGTCAAAAGTCTGATCAATCAGGTCGATGTATTTGTTCTTCATCCGTACTTAAGTTGAAATTTGTGCAAAGATAGAGAAAAATGTGTTAATTTTGTATGGATGAAACTCAGGAAAAACATAATAATGTGGTTTGGTGTTCTTGCCGTGGCCGCCTGCAGCACGACCAAGGCTATTCCGGAAGGGGAGTACCTGCTTCGTTCGGCCAAGGTAGTGCTTGACCGTAAGGAATTTCCAAGCTCTAACCTGAATTCATACATCAGCCAAAGGCCAAATTCCTACATTCTGGGCGTGAACCCGCTCCTGTATGTTTACAACTGGGGTGGGGTGAAGGATACCTGGGGGGGCAGATTCTTCCGTTCCATTGGCGTAGAACCCGTGGTTTTCGATCCCGTCGGAGTTGAAAAAAGCATATCCAATCTGGAGAATCACCTGAAATACATAGGCTTCTACGGCTCCAGCGTAACCAGCAGCGTAAATTACAAGAAAAGAAAGGCTTACGTGACCTATTACGTCCATCTTGGAAAGCGCTACCAGATTAGTTCGGTGGATTACCAGATTCCCAGCTACGGCAGCTTCCGCCAGGATTTCGATGCGGACAGGCCCAACATTGGCATCAAGCCAGGAATGTTCCTTTCCGAGTCCGCGCTGGAGGCCGAGGCCGAGCGTTCATCGGCCTATATGAGGACGAAGGGATACTACGGTTTCAACAAGAGTTTTTATGCCTTCGAGGCCGATACCCTCTCTCACGACGGAAATGCCAAGGTAAAGGTGGAAATCAGGGATTACGCCCTTGGAGATGCGCCTTCATCGGCAGCGGAGCACAAGAAATTCACCCTGGGCGAAGTGAATATAAGCCACCCACAGAGGTTGAAAATACGCCGGAGCGTACTGGAAAACCTGAATACCCTGCGTCCCGGGATGCTTTACAACGAACAGGAGATTAACACCACCTACAACCGGCTTTCCAGCGTGAATATGCTGAGCGGCGTGAGCATCAACACCACTCCTGTGGCCGATGACAAGGTGAACTGCGACATTTCCCTCCGGAATTCCGGCCTCCAGGCTTTCAAGGCCCAGCTGGAGGCATCTGTGAACTCGACCGGCCTTATGGGCATATCACCCCAGCTGAACTATTCCCACAAAAACATTTTCCACGGCGGTGAGGTGCTGAACCTGGGCTTGAAGGGTAATTTCCAGTTCAAGCCTGGCGACAATGCCTATTCCACCGAGGTAAGTGTCACCGGGACAATTCGTTTCCCAATGTTCCTGGGCATCCCCTCGCGCGTTTTCAAGGGGCCGAATGTCCCCAGGACCGACCTTAACCTCGCTTTCCATTATCAGGACCGCCCGGAGTACAAGCGCACCGTAATATCCACTGCCCTTACTTATAACGGGAGAATCGGCAAGAGCATTTTCTATCAGCTGACTCCCGTCAGGGCCAATATTACACGCATTTTCAATATCGACGAGGACTTCTGGGACAAGATAGTGGAGAATCTGTACATGGTTGCCGCCTACAACAACAATTTCGACCTTGGAGTGAGCGGGATGCTGTATTACACCACAGATTCCTCTCCTATTCCAATGAGTTCGTACCACTACGCACGACTGAATTTGGACGTTTCCGGTAATCTTTTGAGCGCTTTCAACAAACTTATGCCCACAGACGAGTCCGGGTCTCATCTTATCTGGAATATCCCTTATGCCCGCTATGTGAGGGTTGAACTGAATCTGGGCAAGACCTTCCGTTTCGGGCGGAATGAGCGCCAGGCCCTGGCTCTCAGGCTTCTAGGAGGCGTGGGTTATTCCTATGGAAATTCCTACTCCATGCCGCTTGAAAGGATGTTCACGGCCGGTGGTTCGGCATCCATGCGCGGCTGGCAGGCCAGGACCCTGGGCCCGGGAAATGATACTCTCTATGCCGAACTTTTCTCCATCCCCAGCCAGGTTGGCGACATGAAGCTGGAGGCGAACATAGAATACCGTTTCCCTTTGTTCTGGAAGTTGGAGGGAGCCGCTTTCGTGGACGCCGGTAATATCTGGGATGTGACTAGTTCCAGCGAAGAGTCACTTTTTTCCTTCAAGAACCTTCCCCAGAGCACCGGCCTTGACTGGGGCCTTGGAATAAGGCTGAACCTGAGTTACATACTGGTAAGGCTTGATGCTGGTGTAAGGCTTCACGATCCGGGACGTGCGGCGGGTGACCGCTGGGTTCCGGTGAACCAGTGGTTCAAAGGTAACACGGCCATCCATTTCGGTGTGGGTTACCCGTTCTAGAATTATTTCTTTGGGTAGTATTTTGGCCAGCAGGCCTCCAGATAGGCGCGGAGAACGTTCTCGTGCTTGTTTTCCTGCGGCGTGTAAAAAGCCCTTCCCTTAAGCGCCTCCGGCATGAATTCCATGTCCACGAAGTTGCCCGGATAGTCGTGGGCATATTTGTATCCGTCGGAATAGCCAAGCTCCTGCATAAGCTCTGTGGGAGCGTTTCTTATGGGAAGAGGTACCGGAAGGTTACCCGATGAGCGAACTTCGGCCAGAGCCTTTTCCAAGGCCATATACGAGGCGTTGCTCTTTGGCGAGGAGGCCAGATATACCGTGGTCTCGGCCAGGGGAATCCGGCCTTCGGGCATGCCGATCTTGGATACCACTTCGAAACAGGCGTTGGCAAGGAGCAGGGCGTTGGGATTTGCCAGGCCGATGTCTTCCGATGCGCTCAGACACAGCCTCCGGGCGATAAAAAGCGGATCTTCACCTCCGTCAATCATCCTTGCCAGATAGTAGATGGCGGCATTGGGGTCCGAGCCCCGGATGCTCTTTATGAAGGCGGAAATGATGTCGTAGTGCATTTCTCCGTCCTTGTCATATATGGCCATGTTTTCCTGTATGGAGGCCGTTACATTGGCGTTATCGATGATGATGGGGGCTCCTGCGGGCTGGGCGTCCACCACCAGTTCCAGCACGTTGAGGAGCTTGCGGGCATCACCTCCGCTGTAGCGCATCAGGGCTTCTACTTCTTTGACGCGGATGTCCTTTCCTTTGAGCAGGACATCCTCCTTGAGGGCGCGGTCCAGGAGCTGCTGCAAATCGGCCCTCTCAAGGGGTTTGAGCACGAAAACCTGACAGCGCGACAAAAGGGGAGTGATGACCTCGAACGAGGGATTTTCGGTTGTTGCTCCAATAAGGACAATGGTTCCGTTTTCTACCGCTCCCAAAAGTGCATCCTGCTGGGCCTTGTTGAAACGGTGAATTTCGTCGATGAAAAGGATGGGAGCGCCTTTTCCGTTAAAGAGCGAGTTGGAACGGGCTTTTTCAAACACTTCCCGCACCTCTTTAACGCCGGCTGCAACTGCCGAAAGGGTATAGAATTCCCGCCCCAAGCTTTCAGCTATGATGTGCGCAAGCGTGGTCTTTCCTACGCCGGGAGGCCCCCAGAGGATGAAAGAGGAAAGGTTTCCGGACTCTATCATCTTACGGAGTATGCAGCCTTCGCCCACAAGATGCCGTTGGCCGGCATACTGTTCAAGGCTCTTTGGCCTCATTCGCTCCGGGAGAGGAGGAAGCATAGTGGAAGTGGCGCTCATACTTTACAAATTTATGACAAGGTAGGCCATGTAGGCCAGCCATAGCAGTACAAACAGGGTTCCGTCCCAGCGGTCAATAACATTGCGACGGGCGAAAAAGCAGCTTATGATAAGAGCCAGGGCACTGATTACAAGCGCCAGCACGTCCACCGGCGTAATGCTTGAGAAACTGATAGGATTGATAAGGGCCGAGCCTCCCAGAATCAGGATGATATTGGAAATATTGGAGCCGATGATATTGCCAAGGGCCAACTGCCCCTTCTTTTTTACGGCAGCCGCAACGCAGGTGGCGAGCTCCGGCAGGGAAGTGCCGCCAGCCAGTATGGTGATGGCAATGAATTTGTCGCTCACACCAAGCCCGCGTGCAATGTTGGTGGCATTGTCAACGAATAGATTTCCGCCGAAAACAAGGGCTGCAAGGCCTCCCAGGACCATAATTGCAGCGAGCCACAGCGGACGGGAAGGGCCGCCGGAATCAGTCTCTTCAGTGGCCTTGCTATCTTTTCCTCTATTGAAGCTGAAGATCATATAGACCAAGAAAATAAGCAGCAGCAAACCGCCGTCCGGGCGGGAAAGGCCATCAATCCCAAGGCCGAAGATGGTGTAATTCAGGCCCAGAAGGATAAGGAGCAGGGTGACTGCCAGGTTCATGGGAATGTCCCTTTTCCTGTTGGACGGAGTCACGTCCATCGGAAGAATCAAAGCGGTAAGGCCCAGGATAAGGAGGGTGTTGAAAATGTTCGAACCCACAATGTTTCCAAGGGATATGTCTCCGTTCCCTTGAATTGCCCCGATGAAACTTACCACCATCTCCGGAGCCGATGTCCCAATGCCCACTATGGTAAGTCCTATGACGAATTCGCTAAGGCCGAAACGCCTGGCGATGGACGAGGCGCCATCTACCATATATTCGGCTCCGAAAACCACCAGGAGCAGCCCTGCAACAAGTAAAGCTATATATAGTAACATTATACTTTCTACATTATTACATTATTCCGAACACAAAAATAGTAAATCTGGAAGAAAATGCATAAATTTGTGCGTGCTGAAACCAAAATTTAATACCGGTTGCCACTTCCTGTGGCTGCTGTTGCTTCTGTTTGCAGTTATCTCCTGCTGCGGAAAAGACGGTCCTAATTCCGGTACAGACCCCGACGAAGCGCATAATCCTGTACTCGCCGTAAAGACATTAGGATTTTATGGCGTTCCCGGGGGGGATGTCCGCATTGGCGGCATCCCTTGGCAGACCAGCCGCATTTATTCCGAAGGAAAACTCAGTTTCAGCATCCAGGATCCTTCAGCCATCAAGGTCTCAAGCCTTTCCGGCCTCCCCGAAAAAATGAAAAAGGGGGATAAAGTCAGTTTTATCTACAAGGTGAGTTCTTCCGGCGTTCATACGGTGCGGGAGGAGATGAGCGGCGTTGAAGTTCTGAAAGTAAGTGTGGATACGGTGTGGCTCCGAAAGGACGAAAATACCTATTTCGTAATACGTCAGTGAGAAGGGGAGTGCTCATATTGCTCCTTTCGCTGCTTCTGCTTCCTGCGGGGGCGGCGGGAAGGCTTTCCACCAGCGGAAAAGTGCCCATTCCCGTTATCCTGATGGAGTTTCAGGACGTCCATTTCGTGAACGAAAACGCCAGCCTGAGGTACTTTGACGGCCTTTTGAACAGTCCCGGCTTTTCGGAAGACGGCGCCATCGGCTCGGTGGCCGATTATTTCAAGGACAATTCCTCTGGGGCTTTCGTTCCGGAGTTCGAACTTTTCGGCCCGGTGCGGCTTTCGAAGGATATGGCCTATTACGGAAAGAATATCTATTCGTCCGGAGAAAGGATAGGCGATGCCCTTCCTGCAGAAGCGGTTGTCGAGGCCTGCGCCCTTGCCGGAATTGAAGATCCTGAGCTTGTACTTGTCATTTTCGCGGGATACGATGAGTCCCAGGGAGGCCCAGCCGATGCCCTCTGGGCACATCAGGGCAGCATTGGGGAGACAGGGCTTTATGCCTTCGCTTCGGAACTTCTGGGGGCGGAAGGGGAGCGCTATATTGGCGCGGGGCACATCTGTCACGAGATTGGCCATTTCCTTGGCCTTCCGGACTTTTACGATACAAACGGTCCCACAAACGGGAATTCCGCCGAAGTTTACATGTATTCCCTGATGAGTTCAGGCCACAGGAACAATGAGGGGCGTACGCCTCCATACCTGAACGCCGTAGAAAGGCTGCTTCTGGGTTGGATGGATGCGTCGGCCCTGCTTCCGCTTCCCGAAGGCAGGGTTAAGTTGAAGCCGATAGAGGAGGGTTCTGCCTATTGGAGCGCCACGTCGGTCGATGATGAAATCTTCATTTACGAGGCCCGGGATGCCCGAAAATGGGACGAATCCCTGCCTGGTGGTCTCCTGATTTACCATTTGGACCGTTCTGCGGAATTTAAGGACCGCTGGGACAATTGGAGGGAGAACAACGACCTGAATGCCACGGCCTCACATCCCTGCTTCTTCCTGATCCGCTCGGAGGCGACGGAAGACAGCCGCACTCGCGGCAGGGCCAACATGAACGGTGCCGATATCGTATTTCCCGGTCTTGCACGCACGCTTTGCTACGAACCTAAGGATTGGAGTGATTCCTATACAGGTGTCCAGATTACCAATATAAGCTATGAGCGTGGTGCCACCCAGATTTATGTCCTGAAAGGGGCAGGGGAGAATATCAACGGTTTTGTCCGTGAGGAAAACGGCAGCCCTGTCGCAGGCGTAAACCTTCTTCTTGGCGGCGAAGACGGAGGCGTTGCCGCCGTGTCCGGTTCCGACGGCTTTTTCCGTCTGGATCTGGAAGAGGGGAGCGACGACAAGGTTTTCCTTCTTTCGGCTTCAAAAGCGGGCTACAGGCCCCGTACTGTGGAAGTTTCCCGCAACGGCCGGCGCATTGCCAGCGTTCCCATCATCCTTCGCAGGGAAGGAGAGGCCGATGAAACCTCGCTTTCAAAGTACGACCCCTCGTCCCGTTTTGGCTATTTCCCCAAAAACGTCATATGCGCTTCCAGGTTCACGGCTTCGGACTTGTACTGCCACGTGGGTGAGAAACTTACGGAAGTGAGCTTCTATCCCTATTTAGGTCCCGCTTTCGAAGGAGATGTGTATATTATTGTTGATCAGGGAACAAAACGAGTTCTGAACTTGAAGGTTGAGCAGCTTGTGAAAGGGCTTTATTTCAAGAATACCGTGGATATTTCCGAATATGGGATAGTGGTCCGGGAAGGGGAGGACATCTACATAGGGATAGGTTCTCCGGATGCCTCTGAAAGCCTGGATTTCAGGCCGGGAACGGTTTATCCCGGAAACAAGGGCAACTCCTATTATACCGAATTCAATCTGGAGAAATCGTCCTGGAAAGAGATGTATGTAGATGTTGCCGGATTCCACATGGACCTTGCCTTGTCGGCCGTAGTTGCCGAGAATCCCCATGCCGGCAGTCTCCAGGAACTGGGATGGACCACCATAGATGTGGGCAAGGGGACATACACGGGCGGAGACGCATTCAAGCTGGCTCTGCTGGAATCGCCGTTCACCCCGGTAAAGGCCGTTTCCTGGTTCCTGGACGGAACGGAGGTGAGTGGGGAGAGTATCATCCTTACAACGGGTCAAAGGTTCATCAGCGCCCGAATCGAGTACGAAGACGGGCGGAAGGAAGTCCTGGACCTGGAATTAAACGTCAGATAGTCTTTCGCTTAAGGGCAACCACGTTCTCCACGTGCATGGTATGGGGGAACATATCCACAGGTTGGACTGCGGTAATTTCATAATCGGCACAAAGAATTGCAAGGTCGCGGGCCTGTGAGGCGGGATTGCAACTTACATATACCATCCTGTCGGGGGCAGCGTTAAGTATTACCCTGGCTACATCCGGATGGATTCCGGCTCTTGGAGGATCCAGGATAATGACATCCGGGCGGCCGTGCTTACGGATGAAGCCGTCGTTCAGGACATCCTTCATATCCCCGGCAAAGAACTCGCAATTGCTGATTCCATTTCCCCTGGCATTTTCGACTGCATCCTGGATTGCCTCCGGAACATATTCGATGCCGATTACTTTTGAGGCTTTGGAACTTACGAACTGGGCTATGGTGCCGGTGCCGGTATAAAGGTCGTAAACCAGCTCGTTTCCGCTTAGTGCAGCAAACTCCCGTGCCACCGAATACAGCCTGTAGGCCTGGCGGGAATTGGTCTGGTAGAAGGATTTGGGACCAATCTTGAAACGCAGGCCTTCCATGCTCTCATAGATGGCTTCATCTCCGTAATAGAGAATAGGGGACTGGTCGGCTATGGAATCGTTAAGTTTCTCGTTTATAAGGTAATAGAGACTGCTTATCTGAGGGAATTCCTTAATCAATGTATCCAGGAGGGCTTCCCGGGCCTTTTTGTCCTCTTTGGCAAAACAAAGAATGAGCATCAGCTGGCCGTCTTCCGTAGTGCGTACAAACACGTTGCGGAAAAAGCCGTGGTTTTCCCTTATATTATAGAATTCCAAGCCGTTTTCAGTAAGGAAGCGCTTGATTCTGAGGCGTATGCTGTTGGAGGGCTCGGCCTGGAGGTGGCAGTCTTTGATGTCCAGCACCTTGTCGAAGAATTTCCCTACGTGGAAGCCAAGGCCGGGACGGTCTTCCTCCGCAATGGCCTCCGGATCTTCTCCCTCCAGTATCCACCTTTTGGCCGAAGCGCTGAATTCCAGCTTATTACGATAATACTGAGTCTTTTCAGAAGGTAGCGTAGGACGGATTTCAGGTACTTCCAGTTTGCCGATGCGAATGAGTTGGTCTTCCACCTGCTGGCGTTTGGCTTCAAGCTGGAGCGGGTAGGGAAGGGGCTGCCAACGGCATCCTCCGCACACTCCGAAATGTGGGCAGAATGGCTCCAGGCGGTCTTTTGAAGGGCTTACGATGCGTTTTATCACGCCCTCCATATAGTTTTTCTTCTTTTTGCGAACCTGGATGTCCACCACGTCACCGGGAACGGCGAAATCTACGAAAACCACCATCCCATCTACGTGGGCAAGCGCTTTTCCTTCCGCGGCCACAGCTTCTATGGTCACGTTTTCAAGCAGAAGGTCTATCCTTTTTCTGGACATAGTTTATTCCCAGGCCTGGGCTGCATTTTCGTTCCAAATCCAGCCTTCTTTGTCATAAAGTTCGGTCATGCGCCTGAGGCGGGGGAGAAACTCCTGGTAATCTTTAGTTTCAGGATTGCTCCACTGAAGCTCTGAAAGCACGGAAAGGCGGGGGAGAAGGCGCCAAAGCAGGGAATCCGGATGGGAAACACGCTCCGCCCAGATGCAGGCTTCCACGCCGATTATGTTCTTTTTTTCTTCCTCCGAAAGCGAGGCAGGGGAGACGTCCAGGTCGTAGGTGCTGCGGATATAATCTTCGCCCTTCTTCCGGTTCAATTCCCAATTGCTGAAATAGAGATTCCCGACGGGGCATAAAATGGCCCTGTAGCCCTCTTTGGCTGCGATTTCGCTGCTCACCGGACGCATCCATCCGGCAATGACGCTGCTCTTGGAGGGAGCGCCCACCACAGTGTTGCTCCAGTCCACAAGCACGTCGTTCCAAACTATCATTTCGCGTCCGCGGTCGCTCAGGAATTCCTGGGCCCGGTCCATAAACCAACTCTGAAGCAGTTCCTCGGCCGTTTTCTTGCCTTGTGCCTTAAGTCCCAGTTCTTTGATTTTCTTCTGGCAGTGGGGGCATTTTTCCCATCTTACCTTAGGGCATTCGTCTCCGCCAAGATGAATGTACTTGGAAGGGAAAATGTCCATCAGCTCGTCCAGAACATCCTTAACAAATTGCAAGGTGTTGTCTTTTCCGGCGCAAAGCACGTCATCCAGGACACCGTAGCGACAGGCAACCTCGTACGGACCTTCGGTGCAGCCAAGCACGGGATAAGAGGCCAAAGCGGCCTGCATGTGGCCAGGTAAATCGACCTCAGGGATAACTGTAATGCCTTTTTTGGCAGCGTAGGCAACCACTTCACGCATCTGCTCCTGGGTATAATAGCCGGAAACCGGGATCCCGTCGTGCTCTCCGGGGGCGCCGCCTAGTTTAGGGCTGCCGGCGCGGTGGGAACCAATCTCGGTGAGGAGCGGATATTTTTTGATTTCGGCCCTCCAGCCCTGATCTTCCGTAAGATGCCAATGGAAATAATTGAGATTATGGATTGAAATAATGTCAATTACATGCTTAATTGTTTGAATATCAAAGAAATGACGCCCGCAATCCAGCATAAATGCGCGGTATTCGAAGGCCGGGAAATCGTTTATTTCGCAAGCCGGAAGAGCTGCAAAACTGCCTTTTGGAAGCACCAGAGGCAACATTTTGAATATGCTGTGAATACCGTTCATGGCGCCGGTGAAGGAACTGGCGCTAAGGATTACTTTTTTATCGTCAATCTTAAGACGGTATCCGCCTTCAGGGATTTTTTCCTTGGAACGTTCAATTACGAAGGCGTTGCTTTTTACAGCCTTGTTTACGATTTTTGGCCGGATATTCGTTGCCTGGAGGCAAAAATCCGACAGATGCATCGCCGCATCGGAAAATTCTTTGTCCTGGGCCGATACGGAAATCACGGTTTTGTGGCTGATTATAAAATCGGCCGAGCCTTCAGGAGCAAGAGTAATTTCCTGAGGCTTCGGACAGAAGTCCAGGCTTCCTTTAGATGTGGATGGCTCGATATTGCCGCAGGAGCTTATAGTAAATGCGGCAATAAGCGTGCTGATTGCGAAAATTCCGGAAAATCGCATTTTGTTACACAATTTATATTATGTTAAGTTGTATCTGTTTTCTCACTCGCCTGTCTCCAGGTTTTCCTTAGAAACCACAGGATTGGCGTAAATGCGAAGGAATATGTCCAGGAGCTCTTTCCTGTTCAGCGAGGGCTCCACTTGAGTGAGCTGTTTAGCCACATACGACTTGAACTGCTCCATATCGGCCGGAGTGTACATGTCGGAATACTTGTCTCCGGGAAATACCAAATCGTAGCCCATGTAATTGGTTTTCCACAATTTATATCCGCTGATAATACGGCGGTCCATTGCGTGGCGAATCTTTTGGTAGCGGTCGTTCTTGTCGCAGCGAGAGGCCTCCTCTATTTCTTCTATCGACAATGGCTCGCCGAATTTAAGGTGTACGTTGCCCTTGGGCTGTTTAATGCCCACCATGATGCTCTGGAGGTCCTCTGTTTCGCTCTTAATGTACTTCTGCGTGCGGGAAATGAGGATTTCGCGGGCTTTCAGGATATCGCAGGATTCATATTCGTACGATACCGAAATTGGAAGCATGTTCAGTTCGGCAAAATTCTGTACGAAATCCTTAGTTCCGCTCATATCCAGCATTTTCAGGAGGCCCTGCTCCGTAACATCGTTTCCATCTTTTGTGCGGCCCTGGCGCTGTGCAATCCATACAGAGCCCCTGCCTTCCGTGATGGTTTCCCTGATGTATTTGGACAGCAGCTGGCTTGACAGGTACAGTTCCCTGGCCGATATTCCGCGTATGACCTTAATCATGCGGTTGGAGCGGATAAGAAGCTCTACCGATTTGACTTTCAGGAGGTTATCCCCTACGCAGATTTGAGTTTCAGGTATTTGGTTCTTGATGAGGATAAGCTGCAGGAACGCCGGATCAAGGATGATATCCCTGTGATTGGACATTGCCAGGTAGCGTCCGGGGATAGCCTTCAGCCTTTCCAGGCCTTCGTAGGAGAAATTCTTCACGCTAGTGTCTATCACCCACTCCACAACCTTTGCCATTACGGCGTGCTGGAAATCGTCCACAGTGTGAATTTCCCTCAGGAGGTCCCTCAGGTAGTTTTCCGGTTTGTCCGGGAAAATATATTTGGACACCCAGGGTGTATTCGGGTGGTTGGACAGCCTAGTCAAGGCAGCATCCGTTTCTTCATCGTTAAACGGAGCGATGTCCGTAAATTCGTTTTGAAGTAAGTCTTTTTGTTCCATAGTTACAAAACTACAAAAAAATTATGCTCTTTCCAACAAGGAACTGTCGCCATAACTGAGGAATCGGAATCCGTGCGAAAGGGCGTAATCGTAAATACTCCTCCAATCCCCATCCACGAAGGCCGATACAAGCAGGATAAGGGTGCTTTCCGGCTGATGGAAATTGGTCACCAGATAATCTACAAGCCTGAATTTGAAGCCTGGCACAATAATTATCCTTGTCCCAAGCGATAGATTCTCCAAGGCATTATTATCCATATAGCCAAGGAGCGCATCAAGGGCCTCCTCCGTGCTGCAACCATATTCTTTAGTATAAGGCGCCCACTGGTCCACGTCTTCCAGATGCCCGTTTTCAAGAATTCCGGCCCCGGCATAATAAAGTGATTCCAGGGTTCTTACCGAAGTTGTACCGACGGCTACCAAGGGACGGTCCCCCGCCCTGAGTTTTTTTATTAAATCCTTGCCGATAACGAATGGTTCCCTGTGCATCGGATGCTCTGAAACCAGGGAACTCTTGACCGGCAAAAACGTGCCTGCACCAACGTGTAAGCACACATGATGCCTTTCTATACCCTTTGCATCCAAGGCTTCCAGGACCTCCGGGGTGAAGTGAAGACCGGCAGTGGGAGCGGCCACGGAACCCTTGATCCGGGCATACAAGGTTTGATAGCGCTCAAGGTCTATTGCTTCGGTTTCCCGGTTCAGATACGGTGGAATGGGAACCGTTCCTGCTTGCTCAAGCACCTTTGAAAAAGGCTCTTTGGAATCCCAAGTGAAGCGCACTATGCCGGTTTTTCCATCCCTTTCCTCCAATTCCGCCCTGAGGTCCATTCCTGGCATCTTCAGTATATCCCCTTTCCATTTCTTTGCGTTTCCAAGCACGCATTTCCAACTGCAAGAGTGCGTAGAGGCAAATGAGGTGTTGTATTCTACAGGATCAAGCGGTTCAAGGCAGAATATTTCTATGTGAGCGCCGCTGTCACGCCTGAAATGAAGCCTGGCAGGGACTACTTTAGTGTCGTTAAACACCATCAGAGCGCCTTCCGGTAGCAGAGATGGCAATTCTTTGAATATGTGTCCGTCAATTTTTCCCTTCCTGTAATGGAGCAATTTGGATGCGTCCCGGCTTTCAAGCGGATATTTTGCAATCCTGTCGTCCGGCAAAGGGTAAAAAAAGTCCTCTATTCGAATTTCTGGTATCATAAGGTAAAATTACACATTCTTTCGAAGATATGCAAATCTGGGCAAAATGATCAGTTTTAAGTTTTCAATAATAGACAGGGTTCACTCCCCTGTTTTGTACAAATATTAAAACAATTTCGGATTAATACACATATTTGAATTTGCCTCGTGGAACATTTATTCATTTGTTATTCATAATTATTAAGTGATTTATAACTATACTGAAAATCAGTTAGTTAATAATTATAATATAATGTAATAGTATAATTAAAGCAGCAGTTTGAGGTATAAAAATGCCTCAAAATACTTAAAAATGTAATTTTTATCAGTCATAACTCTCTAGATTATCAAGTATTTATATTTGTTAGTAAAATAAACACTTTATATTATCCTCCCCTGCTTTTGTATAGCCCCCTGTGTAATATTCACAAATTTGACTTGGATTTTTATAAACTATTGTATATTTTTGCAAAACAAAAGTTTTGAATTATGAATAGGCGTCTATTGCAATTTTTGCAGGCCGAGAACATCACTCAGTCACAGTTTGCCGATACCCTTTCGGTTGCACGCGGCAGTGTCTCGAATATTCTCTCCGGACGAAATAAACCTGGATATGAGTTTCTTGAGAGTCTGATTCTCCACTATCCTAATCTGAATCTGGAGTGGCTCATGAGCGGAAAAGGCCGTATGTACAAGGATGACAGCCCTGTTTCCGCGTCAGAACCTGCACAGATGGATCTTTTTTACAACGCTGAAAGTCAGCAGAGGGGAAAGAAAATAGAAAAGATACTTGTTTTCTTTGACGATAACACTTATACCGAGTACCAAGCAAAGGAATAATTTGCTATTTTTGCATCATTATGCATTTGTTTGGTAAAAAAGCGATTCTCGTTAAGGAAGTTTGCGGCATTGAATTCCGTAATCCTCTGGGTATCAGCGTGTCGGCATCTACCGATAAGCGCATCAGACAGTCCTGCAAATCGGCCGGATTCATTTGTATTACCCCTCCTTCCCATAATATCCTGAATTGGATTGTGGGGCTCCAGGAATATAGGAAGCTTACGGTCCTTTCAGTTAATCTCAAGGAAAATATCGCTGTCAATTTCTCCCTTGTTTACGATTTCGTAGATTTTGTAGTTGTATCCCCGTTCGGGGATTCCGGACTGAATGCCCCTGAGATTTCGGATGTGAAGGACTTGATGGATGAGCTTGTTTCAACCCGGCTCGGATACGAAAACTATACTCCCATCTTCTTCCGTCTATACCCTAGTCTGATGGAGGCCGAAGTGACCGAACTTGTCAATTACGCACGACTTTCCGGAATCGATGGAATCGTTGTCCCGGATGAGAAAATGATGGTAAACGTAGGAGCAATGATTCAGGGCCGGCTCCCCCTCGTCGGGATGGCAAATTCGGCCGAAAAAGCTCTCTCCATGCTGCAAAATGGGGCCGATTTAGTGGAAAACAGCGTTCGATTCATCACTTTCGTTAAAATGCTGAAAACCCTTGAAAAAGCGTAGTTTATCCATGGAAATTGCAAGCATCATTACAATTGGTGATGAAATACTAATTGGCCAGGTTTTGGACACAAACTCGTCTTTTCTGGCCCGTGCCCTGGAGGAAGAAGGCATACACGTAGGGAGCATGATTTCCATCGGAGACAACGAACAGCAGATAGAGGAGACATTGCGTAAAGAACTAAGCGCCAAAGATATAGTTATTGTAACAGGTGGGCTTGGCCCCACTAAGGATGACATTACGAAGAAGGTACTTTTCAGGCTTAGCGGAAGCAAAAAATGGGTCGAACATCCCGGCCAGCTGGAGATGGTTCACCTCATTTTGAGAAGCCGGGGACTGGACGTTCTTCCCATAAATCTGGCCCAGGCCCAGGTGCCCGACAAAGCCGAAGTGATTGTTAATAAGAAGGGCACTGCACCGGTTATGGTTTTCCGTTCGTCCGAGGGTAAAGGGACTCTCTATTCCTTGCCGGGTGTTCCCTTCGAAGCCGTGGGTGCAATACCAGATGTAATGGCCGATATCCGCTCCCATAATTCTCTTGCAAGCATTACTCACAGGAGCGTGATGGTGTATGGAATCGCCGAAAGTTCCCTCTCGGAAATGATAGCTTCCTGGGAGGATGCACTGCCTTCCGACATGCATCTTGCCTACCTTCCGGATCCGCTTACCGGTATCCGCCTGCGCGTTTCCGTTTATGGCGGGGACAAGGAGAAGAATGAAAAGAGAGTTGATGCGCAGCTTGCCGGCCTGAAGGCAATTCTTGGCAATCTTATCTATTCCCTGGAGGATTCATCCCTCCAAAAGAGCATAGGTGAAATACTGAAAGAACGCGCTGAAACGATTTCTGCGGCCGAATCTTGCACCGGTGGGGAGATAGCTCACCTTATAACCTCGGTTCCCGGATCGTCGGCCTATTTCCTGGGCTCTGTTACCTCATACGCCATTTCCGTTAAGGAAAAGGTACTTGGGGTCCCCTCCTCGGTCATAGAAAAATACGGCGTGGTTTCGGCCGAAGTTGCCGCCGCAATGGCAGAAGGGGTAAGGAAACTCACATCCAGTGATTATGCCGTCTCTACTACTGGCCTTGCGGGGCCGGGAGGCGATGGAATCAATCCTGAAGGCACCGTTTGGATAGCAGTAACGGGCCCCAGAGGGACCCGTACCGTTCGATATTCCTACAAGAATGACCGTGCGCGCAATATCCAGCGCTTTGCGGCATCGGCTCTTAACTTCTTAAGGCTTTATTTGCTGGAAGGAGAATAAGGAGCTACGCTGGATTTAAGCACCCTGATTATCTCGATCTTAGGTTCGCCCGTGAAATTGAGGGTGGTGCCGTCGGCGATGTCCAGTTTAAGGTGATGAGTTGCATTGACCATTGCTGTACCACCGTCAAGCTTGGTTTCTACAGCGCGAGCCGTGAAATTGAGGGCATCGATTTCAGGGTTCCTGTCGCTCTTCAGCATAAGGGTTGAACCTTCACCGCTGAACTTGATTTTTGCACTTCCCTTGGCTTCTATCGTGCTTTCCGTGCCGGAGGGCTGGTTCACGGTGAGTTTGGAGGAATTGTCGGCCTGGAGAGTCAGGTTCTCCGTGCGGAGCGATGCGGTAAGGCTGGAGGAATTAGAGCTTGCCACCGTTATTTCCTTGTCGGCTTCGATATTCACGTCGGCGATGGCGTTGTTCTTAAGATTAAGGCTGGCGCTGTTGCATACGAGCTTGAGGGCTTTCACCTGAGACTTATTGGCCAGTTCCATAGTGAATTTGTTGCCGTTGAAAGGGTCGGCGGCGCTAAGCACTACATTGTCGGAAAGGGTGATTCCGTTAAGTTCGGGAAGTCGGACGGTAGCACGGAAAACATTAGCTGCCCCGTCTTTACCCTTCAAGCTCTTTTTCAATTCCTTGGGGACCGACTTGCTGTCGAATGCGATGAACAGGTTCTTTGCGCGCACATACACCTGAATATATGGGGTGAGGGCTACGTCAGTGGTTACGGTTACGCCATATGAGCCTTTGACAAGCGTAACTTCAAAATCGTCCGAAACGGTGACTTGGTTGAACTCCCCTACGGAAAGGCTTCTGTCTTCAAGTGCGCCGGTGGCCGCAGTCTGCTGGCCCAAAAGGGCAAAGGAAACGGCAAAACAGAAAAATGCCGTGCAGATTGCTTTTGTAAAGATGGTTTTCATGATATGTGTTAATTAATTAAGATTCAATTTCTTCCATTAGCGAGGTCCATTCCAGCGTGAACTCATCGGCATCCCTTTTCAATTCCAGGTATTCCCTGGTAAGTTCCATTACGTCGTCCTTCGCCGACGGAGCCTCCAATATTTTCTCAATTTCTTTAAGCCGCTTTTCTTTTTTGGATATCTCCTTTTCCAGGAAATCTATCCGGTTCTTCTTTTTCTTGTATTCCCTGGAGATCTGCTTCCCCGCTTCGAATTCCTTCTTTCCTTCGGAAATGCCTGTATCCAAAGGCTTTAGCTCCTTCTCAACCCTTTCAAGTTCCTGCAGATTCTCCAGTTTCCTCTTGGACAGGAAGTCTCCAATGCTGCCAAGGTGTTCCTTAACCTTTCCGTCCCTGAACTCATACAGTTTGTCAACCAGGCCATCAAGGAAGTCACGATCATGTGAGACAACAATTAATGTGCCGTCAAAGTTTGTCAGGGCCTGTTTCAGTATATCTTTTGAACGGATGTCCATGTGGTTGGTGGGTTCATCCAGGGCCAGTACGTTATAAGGCGAGAGCATCAGTTTGGCCATCCCAAGCCTTGCCCTTTCGCCGCCGCTTAGGACCGAAACCTTCTTGTCGATATCCTCTCCCTTGAAAAGAAACGCCCCCAGAATATCCCTGAGGCTGGTTCTGATATCCCCGACGGCCACCCTGTCCAGCGTTCCCATAACCGTTTCAGATGGATCCAGGATGTCCTCCTGATTCTGGGCATAATAGCCGATGCTGACGTTGTGCCCAAGCCGGGCCTCGCCTCCAAGAGGGGCCAGTTCCCCCATAATGATGCGCATCAGAGTGGTCTTGCCCTCTCCGTTCCGGCCGATGAGCGCTATCTTCTCTCCCCTCTTTATTTCGATGTTCGCGCCGCTGAAAACCGTCTTCTGAGGATAGCCGGCTACAAGATCCACACTTTTGAAGACAAGGTCCCCGGAGCGCGCTGCAGGCGGGAATTTCAGGCGGATTGAACTGTTGTCGGACTGGTCGATTTCTATCCGGTCAAGTTTCTCCAGCGCCTTGATCCGGGACTGGACCTGATTGCTTTTAGTGGGCTTGTAACGGAAGCGGTTTATGAAATCTTCCGTTTTTTCTATCATCCTTTGCTGGTTCTGGTAGGCTGCCCTTTGCTGGAGTATCCTTTCCTCCCGTAGTTCAATGAATTTACTGTAAGGCACTTTATAATCGTAGATGTGCCCCAGTTCTATTTCCACTGTCCTGGAAGTGACATTGTCCAGGAAGCGGCGGTCGTGCGAAACCAGCAGGACTGCGCCCCTGAAGGCCTTCAGGTAGTCTTCGAACCACTCGATGGATTCTATGTCAAGGTGGTTGGTGGGCTCGTCCAGCAGCAGGATGTCGGGCTTCGAAAGCAGGATTTTAGCCAGCTCTATGCGCATATTCCAGCCTTGGCTGAAGGTTTCGGTCTTGCGCCAGAGTTCATCTTCGCGGAAACCGAGTCCGAAAAGTACCCTTTGTGCGCGGGCCTCCGGACTCTCCCCTCCTTCCAGGTACAATTCATCGTTCAGGGCATTCAGTCGGTTGATAAGCGCTGCATAATCGGCCGATTCATAATCCTCCCGGAGGGAAAGTTGCTCGGTGATGCGGGCAATCTCGTCTTCCTTCTCCCGGATATGGGAAAAGACGGAAAGGGCCTCTTCCAGCACGCTGTGCCCCTTGTGATGGGACATTATCTGGGGCAGATAGCCGATGCGCAGGCCCTGAGGCATTTCCACGCTGCCGGAAGTCGGTGCCTGCTCCCCCGTTATCAGCTTCATCAGCGTGGATTTTCCCGCCCCGTTCCTGCCTACAAGGCCGATTTTATCACTGTCCCCAATATGCAGATCCACTCCGTCAAGCAGAGTGAATCCGCCAAAGGCGACGCTCAGGGAAAAAATCGAAATCATTCCTCTTCTTCCACCTGGGGAGTTTCTTTCTTGCAAAGCAGGATTGAAAATTCGTACAGGCCGTACAGAGGCAGGGCGAGCACGAACATGGAGAAGGGGTCGCTGGGGGTAATAAAGGCCGCAAGAAGGAGTACCACCACGAATGCATATTTACGGAAACCCCTGAGCTGCTGCCGGTCAACTATGCCAAGCGAAGACAGAACCAAGATAACCGTGGGGAACTCGAACAGGATGCCGATAAGGAACACCATGGAGGTGAACAGGGACATGTACGAGCTCAGTGAAATGGTATTTTGCACCTGATCGCTGACGGTGTAGTTCATAAAGAACATCAGACACACCGGAAGGACGATGAAATAGCCCACGGCCACTCCAAGGTAAAACAGCCCGGAAGACAGTCCGAAGGCTTTACGGACCGATTTTTTCTCCTTATCGTACAGCGCCGGGGCTATGAATTTCCAAATCTCCCATATAATAAAAGGGAAGCCCAGCACAACGCCGCAAAGGATGGAAACCTTAAGATGCACGAAGAATTGGGCCGATATGTCTATGTTTATGAGATCCATCTTGAAATCCAGCCCCAGAAGGCTGTACAGGATGAAATCCGGCTGTCCCGGCCACAGAACCACCTTGAAGAGGGGCTCTTTAATGCACAGGAACACAACCGAGAGCAAACCAACGGCAAGCACCGAACGGAACAGAGTCCCCCTCAGCGCTTCCAGGTGGTCCCAGAAGGACATTTCGGCCTGGTCTTCCACTTTATTTCTGCTCTTCAGCTTTTTCTTCGGTCTTGTCAAGGTCCTTTATTTCCTTTTCGACCTCGTTCATTCCCTGCTTGAAACTTTTAACGCCCTTTCCAAGGCCTTTCATCAGTTCGGGAATCTTCTTTCCGCCGAAAAGAAGGAGAACTACTGCTACGATGACAACAATTTCCCAGGTGCCAAGCATAAGTGGATAAGTAAGCATAATTATAAATTATTATTAATGAATTTTTCAAATAGGTCGCAAACAACTTCCGGGCAGCGTACGGGGGTAAAACTGGTCTTGTCCAGGAAACCAAGTGTAACCTGTCCTTCCGCGCAGACTACTCCGTCCTGGTTGACGACGCTTTGCTTTATGAGCATTTTTGCCATGGGGACCTTCGTAACCTCGGCCGTTGCAGTGAGGATGTCCCCCATCCTTGCCGGATAGCGGAAATGGCAGTCCACGCTCACTATGACAACATAAACATTCAGATCCTTTTCGCACTTTTCAATCGGGTATCCAAGGTGAACCATCATCTCGTCCCTGGCAAGCTCGAAATAACGTATGTAATTGGAGTGGTGAACCACTGCCATCAGGTCTGTTTCGTAGTACCTTACAGGGAATGTTGTTTTGAAAATTGCCATAACAAAAATGTTACATGCTATAACTATTTTGTTTTATTTACTATTTTTCAATGCGCTAATTTTGTCTTCAATACTTTGAATTTTTGACAAGGCATCTGACTCCTTTTTGCGCTCGATGTTGATCACAGCCTCCGGTGCGCGGGAGATAAAGGCCTCATTTGAGAGTTTTGCACGCACACCATTGAGGAATTTCTGTAAATATTCGAGTTCTTTTTGTGCTTTTTCAATCTCTTCATTCACGTCCACCAAAGAGTCCAGGACAACGAACATTTCCAGCGTTCGAACCATAAATCCAACCCCCTGTGATGCGCCGTCAAAGCTTTCGCAAAGCCCAAGTTCCACATTGGCCAGTTTCTCCACCACAGGAATGCAAGGGAACTCCCCTGCCTTTACCTTTAATTTAAGCACTTCCTTAGGAGCAATATTTCGCTGGCTTCTTATGCCGCGGACGCCGTTCACAGCCTCCATTGCAAGAGTGAAGTTCTCGATAACGGCTTCGTCGAAGGCCTCAGGCTTGGGTGAAAGGGCGTACATTATGCTCTCTCCTTCCTTTCTGGGCCGTATGTCCTGCCACAGTTCCTCCGTAATGAACGGCATTACAGGGTGGATTAGCTTCAGAAGAGCCTCGAAGAAATACAAGGTATTTTCGAATGTCTCGCTGTCCAGTGGCTGGCCGTAAGCGGGTTTGATTGCCTCCAGATACCAGGAGCAATAATCATCCCAGAACAGCTTATAAATGGTCATCAGCGCATCTGAAATGCGGAATTTGCCATACAGGTCTTCAATTTGGGCAACGGCCTGTGACAGCCTTGCGGCAAACCAGCGGGTGGCTTCTTTGGCCGCCTCTCCAGCCTTCAGATCCTTGCTGACGCTGAAGCCCTTGACGAGGCGGTACGAGTTCCAAATCTTATTGCAGAAAGCGGCTCCCTGCTGAATCTGGGCCTCGTCGTAGAAAATGTCATTTCCCGCGCTGGAGCACAGGAGCATGCCGATTCGCACGGAATCGGCCCCGTATTTTTCGATTAAAGTCAAAGGATCTGGGGAATTGCCCAGGGTTTTGGACATCTTCCTTCCCAGCTTATCCCTGACTATGCCGGTGAAATACACGTTTGAGAAGGGTTCACGGCCCATAAACTCCTCTCCTGCCATAATCATCCTTGCCACCCAGAAGAAAATGATGTCCGGGCCTGTGACCAGGTCGCTGGTAGGATAATAATAGGCCAGGTCGGCATTGGGCTTATGATCCGGATGGCCGGGCATTTCAGGATCAAAAACCGAGATGGGCCATAGCCACGAACTGAACCATGTATCCAAAACATCCTCGTCTTGCCTTAAATCTTCTGCTTTGATATTCGGTTCAATAGCTTGTGCCAACTTAAGTGCTTCTTCAAGTGTAGCGGCAACCACGTACTTGCCATTTGGGAGGTAATAGGCCGGTATGCGTTGCCCCCACCAAAGCTGGCGGGATATGCACCAGTCCTTGGCGTTCTCCATCCAGTGGCGGTATGTGTTCACATATTTTTCCGGTATGAATTTCGTGCGGCCGCTCTCCACGGTTTCAAGGGCCATTTTGGCAAGGCTTTCCATCTTAAGGAACCACTGGGCGCTGAGACGTGGCTCAATGACTGCGTCTGTGCGCTCCGAATAACCCACAGGGGAAATGTATTCTTCGGTTTTTACCAGGTTTCCGGCTTCCTCCAGCATTCGCACTATCTTCTTGCGGGCAGCAAAACGCTCCTCTCCCACAAGGATCAGGGCTTTTTCATTCAGCCTTCCGTCCTCGTCTATGATATCCAGCACCGGAAGGTTGTGCCGCAGGCCTATCTCGTAGTCGTGCACGTCGTGTGCCGGAGTTACCTTCAGGCAACCGGTGCCGAAGTCCATTTCCACGTAACTGTCTTCGATAACGGGGATTTCCCTGTTTATGAGTGGAATGAGCACTTTCTTGCCGCGAAGCCAGTGGTAACGCTCATCGGCGGGATTAACGCAGATGGCGGCATCGGCCATAATGGTCTCCGGACGGGTGGTTGCAATGGTGAGGAACTCCTTGGTGGGAGCTCCGTTTCCGTCGGAAATAAAGTACCTGAGGTGGTAGAAATGGCTTTTAGTGTCCTTGTGGATAACCTCGTCGTCGCTCACCGCGGTATGGGCCTCCGGGTCCCAGTTAACCATTCTAACGCCCTTGTAAATCCAACCCTTGTTATAAAAATAGACGAAGGTGTTGATGACGGCGTCGCTAAGGGCGGGCTCCATCGTGAAGCGGGTGCGGTCCCAGTCGCAGGAGCAGCCCAGCTTTCTGAGTTGCTGAAGTATTATTCCTCCGTGTTCTTCCTTCCACTGCCAGGCGTGGGCAAGGAATTCTTCACGGGTAAGGTCGTCTTTCGTGATGCCCTGGGCCTTGAGTTTTGCAACCACCTTGTTCTCCGTAGCAATGGATGCATGGTCTGTTCCGGGCACCCAGCAGGCGTTTTTGCCGTCCATACGGGCTTTTCGGATAAGGACATCATTCAAGGTGTTGTTCAGCACATGCCCCATGTGCAGGATTCCCGTCACGTTGGGCGGCGGAATGACAATGGTATAGGGTTCTTTATCGTTAGGCTCGCTATGGAAGAATTTATGCTCCATCCACCAGGCATACCACTTGTCTTCCACATTTGCGGCACTGTATTTAGCAGCTAGTTCCATAATAACGTCGTTAATCCTACAAATTTAATTAAATTTTGTTAATTTCGCCACGGATAGAAAATGAATTATGGTCTCAAAGTTAAACAAGTGGCATATCATACTTGCAAGTAACTCCCCCAGGCGGCAAGAATTGATTAAAGGTTTGAACCTTGACTTTGAAATAGATACGCTTAATGACTTTCAGGAACACTTCGCTCCCGATACACCATTTTCGGAAGTCCCGCGCCTCATGAGCGAGGGAAAGTCGCTGGGCTTTCATCGGCCTTTGAAAAAAGGGGAAATCCTCATTACAGCCGACACTATGGTAATCCTCCCCGCCTCCGAAGGACACCCCGGGGAAATCCTTGGTAAACCTGCCAGCCTTGCCGATGCGAAAAGGATGCTGGGAGACCTTTCCGGACGCATGCATCAGGTGATAACTGCCGTTACCCTGCGTTCCGCCGGTGGAATGCGCACTTGCACCGATACCACCGATGTCTGGTTCAAGCCCTTGACGGAAGAGGAGATTGACTATTATGTGCAGAATTTCCGCCCTCTGGATAAAGCAGGAGCCTATGCAATTCAGGAATGGATTGGTTATGTGGGAATTACGCGCATCGACGGTTCATATTTCAATGTCGTAGGCTTTCCTGTTCATTTGGTTTATGATATGTTGGATGATTTTGATTTGGAAAAGTGAGTCATAATCCTTAACTTGCATTGTTTTACACGCGCATAACCAAAACAATGGATCAAGTTAAGATAATCGAAATCAAAAAGAGCGTATTTGAAGACAATAACAAGGATGCGGACGCCCTGAGGCAGGAACTCAAATCCCGCGGCGTTTTCCTCCTGAATCTGATGTCATCTCCAGGCAGCGGCAAAACCACCACCCTCATCCGTACCATCAACCTTCTCAAAGGGAGAATGGGCATCGCCGTTATGGAGGCCGATATCGACAGCGACGTCGATGCCATAAAAATCAAGGATGCCACCGGAATCCAGTCCATTCAGCTTCATACAGGAGGCATGTGCCATCTGGACGCTGAAATGACCCGCCAGGGCCTTCAGGGCCTGGAACTGGAGGGAATAGACCTTGCCATCCTGGAAAACGTCGGAAACCTGGTTTGTCCTGCCGAATTTGACACCGGCGCGGTGCGAAATGCCATGATCCTTTCCGTTCCGGAGGGTGACGACAAGCCCCTGAAATATCCCCTGATGTTTTCCGTATGCGACGTTGTGGTGATTAACAAGACTGATGTACTCCCCTTCTTCGACTTCGACCTGGAAAAGTGCAGGGAGTACATCCGGATGCGCAATCCCAATGCGCAGGTATTTCCCATCTGCGCCAAAACCGGTGAAGGCGTGGATGCTTTTGCCGCATGGATTGAAGCCCAGGTAAACGATTGGAAACAATAATAAAAGATTAGAATATGCCCGAGATGTCCAAGAAATTTGTCCCCAAATATTTTGGCGACAAAAATCCGAATCCCAAGCTTATCCGTCTGGTACGGAAAATTACAGACCGTGTTCCCGGTAAGATAAAAATGACCACCGAGGCCCCTGAGTACTGGGGTTATGCCTGTCTGTTCTACGATGAAATGGACGACAAGACCAGGGAGGCCGCCCTTGATTTCCTCTGGGATCTCATCTGCAAGAAGCCTTTCAGGGTCCGTGAGCATCATCCCTATCCGGAACTCCTGGAATGGAACCGGAAGAAGCACTATGTCGGCTCTGATGAGGAATTTGCCGAATTCATCGACAAACTGGCCTACCTTGGACTCATTGAATACGACTACGGGGACAAATATACCAAGGACGGTCCCGTTCCCGGAACTACTTATAATCGGGAAGACCGCATCTACTGGGTTCCGCTGTTCGTTCCCGGCAGTGCCGAATATACCAATATGAACACCGAGCTGATGGACCGCCATCCGGAACTGGCCATGTTCTTTGAACGCATGACCTTCCTTCCCCTGGAGAAAATCACCCCTATGGTTCCAATGGGAGGCAGCGGTATCGGCATGCACGTCATTCCTGTGGAAAAAGCCATCTCCATGGAGAACCAGACAGTGGACATAGAGCATCTCTCGTACTGGCTGAAACGCTACGAGGGGCACCTGGGCGTGGGAATCTGTTCCTGCCGCTACGGTCGCAAGAAGCTCGATGAAGGCTGCGCCGACGACTACAGGGACTGGTGCATAGGCGTGGGCGACATGGCGGATTACTGCCGTGAAACCGGCCGTGGACACGATATTACTTACGATGAAGCCATGGCCATCCTGAAAAAGGCCGAAGACCACGGCTTCGTGCACCAGATTACCAACATCGACGGCGAGGGCAAGATTTTCGCCATCTGCAACTGCAATGTCAAGATATGCAACGCCCTTCGCACCAGCCAGCTGTTCAATACTCCCAACATGAGCCGAAGCGCCTATGTCGCCGAAGTGGATCCGAAGAACTGCGTGGCCTGTGGCCGCTGCGTCGAGTACTGCGTGGCCTGTGGCCGCTGCGTCGAGTACTGCCCTGCCGGCGCCGTCAGGCTGGGTCAGAAACTGTGCACCAAAAACGGTCCCCAAACCTATCCCAAGCAGGAATTGCCGGATGCATCGTCCTGGGGCCCGCATAAGTGGAACGAAGATTATCGTGACCGCAATCGTATCAACTGCTACCCCAGCGGTACAGCCCCCTGCAAGACCGCCTGCCCTGCCCACATTGCCGTGCAAGGCTATCTGAAGAAAGCGGCCGAGGGTAAGTTTACCGAGGCCCTGGAACTCATCAAGAGGGAGAATCCCTTCCCCGCCGTTTGCGGCCGCATCTGCAACCGCCGCTGCGAGGATGCCTGTACCCGCGGCACCATCGACAAGCCAATCGCCATCGATGAAGTCAAGAAGTTCCTGGCCGATCTGGACCTCAAGGCCGAAACTCGTTTTGTGCCGGAGGTGAACATCTGCTCCAACATAGAGGAGCGCTGGCCACAGAAGATTGCCATCATCGGCGGTGGTCCTGCCGGTATGAGCTGTGCCAATTACCTGGCCACTATGGGTTACAAGCCCACGGTGTTTGAACGCAATGAAGAACCCGGCGGCATGCTGCGCTACGGCATACCTTCCTACAAGCTGGACAAGGAAGTCATCAAGGCCGAAATCGACATAATGAAGGAAATTGGCGTGGAAGTGCGTACCGGCGTGGAAGTGGGCAAGGACATCACCATCCAGCAGCTGCGGGAGCAGGGCTACAAGGCTTTCTACGTAGCCATAGGCTGCCAGGGAGGACGGCTCCCCGGCATTCCCGGCGAAACGCTGAAGGGCACTACTACAGCCATCGACTTCCTGCACCAGGCCAACTGCGGCAAGGTGAAGGTGAAAGGCAAGGTGGTGGTCGTGGGCGGCGGTAACGTTGCAATTGACGCGGCCCGCGTAGCAATGCGCAGCGGCGCTTCCCAGGTCACTATGCTTTCCCTTGAGACAGAGGATATTATGCCCGCTTCCCTGGAGGAACGTGCCGAGGCCCGCGAAGACGGTGTCGTCCTGAATCCCGGATGGGGCCCGAAGGAGGTGCTCGGAAGCGAAAAGGTGGAAGGCATCGTATTCAAGAAGTGCACTTCCGTATTCAACGCAGAGCATAAATTCGCGCCTGAATATGATGAAAATGAGCTTATTACCCTGGATGCCGACGCTGTAATCTTCGCCATCGGCCAAACTGTAATCCTGAAGGACCTGCTTAAGGATACCAAGGTGGAATTCTTCCGCGGAGTCTATCCCGTGGCCGATAAACTCACGTATCAGACGGCCGAGCCCGATATCTTCGTCGGCGGAGACTGCTTTACCGGTCCCAAGTTCGCCATTGATGCCATCGCCGCCGGTAAGGAGGCCGCCGAAAGCCTGCACCGCTTCGTTCAGGGCGGTCATATGACCATCGGCCGCAACCGCCGCGACTTCATCGAACTTGACAAGCAGGATATCCTTGTGGAATCCTACGACAACGGTTCCCGCCAGGCTCCCGGCGTTCTGCCCGTGAAGACCAAGTTCGACGAGTATCACGGCACTCTTACCGAAGAACAGGTTCGCAAGGAGACGGCCCGCTGCCTGAGCTGCGGCGCTTCCGTGGTGGACGAAAACCGTTGCATTGGCTGTGGCGTGTGCACCACCAAGTGCGCCTTCGACGCCATCCACCTGTACCGCGTTCATCCGGAGGCCAGCGTCATGCGCACCTCGGAAGACAAGTTCTCCGGTATCCTCCCTTATATGATAAAACGTACCGGTAAAATCCTGTTTAAGAAGAAATAAATGCACGAATTGGGAATAGTATTCTACATTATCCGCGACGTCAAGAAAGTGGCGCAGGAGAACGGTGTGCAGCACATCAATGCCGTTGTAATGAACATTGGCGAAGTGTCCACCATCGTTCCTGAGTACCTCACTGACTGCTGGCGGTGGGCGGCCGACAAGGAGGATCTCCTTCGAGGCTGCGAACTCAAAGTGAATACTCTTCCGGCAGTTAGCTACTGCGAAGACTGCAAGTGCGAATACGAGACCGTGCGATATGGCAAAACCTGCCCTGCGTGCGGGAGTGAGAACACCTTTTTGTTGAAAGGTAACGAAGTGGAAATTAAAGAAATTGAAGTATAATTATGTCTTGTTTTGTAGTTCCCCTGGTGCAGGCAATTGCAACCAGCGCCTATCGTAAGGCCAAGAAAGGAAAAGTGAGCAGCGAACTTCCAACCCTTGAAAAGATGCTTTGGGGCGGTTCCATCATGCTCATCGTAGATCACGTAATCAACGGAGAACTCACCTGGCGTTTTCCCTTTTTCACCGCCCTTGACCAGGCGGGCGGCGGTGCCGTAATGCTGAAGGAAATGCTTACGGTGGGCGTTCCAATGTCCCTTGTCATCACTGCCGTTTGGTGGGTATATGTACTTGTGAAACAAAAAAAGCCAAGCCTGCAATAATTGGCATTTTTTTGCTAAATTTGCAGCCGCTTTAACTGCGCCCCTGTAGTTTAAAGGATAGAATAACGGATTCCGGTTCCGTTGGTCCCGGTTCGATTCCGAGCGGGGGTACGAAAAGGCCGATATTTTTATCGGTCTTTTTTTGTATATTTGTGCAAATGCAGTAATTAATATGAAACGCTTTCTACTTGTTATCACTGGCATTATTTTTTCTCTGCCGTTGTTTTCTCAGGAAATAATTGATTGTGATGCAGTTGCGCCTCTTCAGTATAAGAAGTCAGAGGAAGGACGGCTGCTAATCCTTTCTTACATTAAGACCGCCTCTCCTTTGGAAAAGGGTGCAGAGGTGTATCTGGATGGGAAGCCCGTTGATTGGAACTCCACGGCTGTTCTCCCGGACAGCATCAGCCTTTGGCTTCCAATGGTTGGAAAGGAAAGCCTTTTGGAAATAAGGAAAAAGAAAGCCACTCTGTCGGCCTTTCGTACAAAGGCTCCCATCGACAGTGACTGGGGATATTTCGCAGGAGGTGAAATATGCCTTGTTCAGTCTTCGCATCAGGATATCGCCTGGATGGATACGCCGGATTATTGCCGTACTGAAAGGATAAACGACATTATTATTCCAGCCTTGGAAATAATGCGGGAAGACAAGGACTTTACCTTCGAAATGGAGCAGAGCCTGAACCTTATGGAATACCTTCAGGCACATCCGGAAGGCAAGGATGAACTAATCCAAAGATATGCCGAGCGCCGTTTCTTCTGGGGCGCCACATTCAATCAGCCATACGAAGGACTTTCCTCGGGCGAACAGCTGGTGCGCCAGGCCTATTTCGGCCGAAAATGGATCAAGGATAATCTGCCGGGATGCGACGACCGCACCGCGTTCAACGTGGATGTGCCCGGAAGGGCCCTGCAAATGCCTCAGATTCTTGCGAAAAGCGGCATCAGGAACCTCTTTATATCCCGCTTTGCCGAAGGCTTCTACGACTGGAGCAGCCCCGACGGTTCTTCGGTAATCACCTATTCCCCGGGAAACTACGGCTGGGCAACCCTGGAATGGAAGTTTTTCGACGGTGATGTCCTGTCGGCCTTCAAGAAGATGCACACCAGGCTGGCCCTTTGGGACAATTACTATAGAGAGCACAATCTTCCTCCTCTATATTGCGTCGTGATGAGTTGCGATGCCACAAAACCGCGCTCATACACCGCTATTTTCAATGAATGGAACACTATCGCACAAATGTCGGAAATCCCCCTCCCCAGGGTCCGCTATTCCAATATGGACACCTTCCTGGAGGAAATGGACGCCCCGGGAGTTAATAGGGAACAGATAAGAGGTGAAAGGCCGAACCTTTGGATTTATATCCACGGACCTGCCCATTACGAGGAAACCCTTGACAAGCGCCGCGCCGCCGTGCTCCTGCCATCGGCCGAAATGCTTTCCAGCGTCAATGCAGTGCTGTTCGGGACGGAATATCCGTATGAGGAACTCTCCCGGGGCTGGATGGCCTCCATATATCCGGACCACGGCCTTGGCGGCAAGAACGGGCACATTACGGACCGCATCTTCGCCGATTCCCTTGCCGTAGGACGCGCTGTGGGAGAAAAGGTGATTGGGCGGCAAATGGAAACGCTCGCATCCCGGATCGATGCCTCGAAGGGCGATCTCATCGTTTTTAACGACCTTCCTTTCGAGCGCTGTGCCATCGTCAAGAACCCTTCGAGCGGAAGGGAATTCCTGGCAACGCTTCCAGCAATGGGTTACGCCAGTTTTAAACTTGCCGAAAAGAAAGCCAAGGCTCAGTTAAGGCCGGAAGTTCTTTGCGGGGACAATTTCTGCGAGAATGCGTTTTACGATATCTCCTTCGGCCCCGGCGGCATTACCCGCCTCTGGGACAAGGAACTTGGAAAGGATTTGATGGAAGGCGAGAAATATGCCTTCGGCGATATTTATCACGCACCATATACTGGAAACGGAGCCGGAGAGTTCACCCGGATCACCGACTTGTCCCCCTATGGCGGAAAAGCTATCAGTAATGAAGGTGGAAGTATGTGGAAACTTATAGAGAATAATGAATTATACTCGGTGTTCGAAAGCAGCACTTCAACAGATTTTACGGGCATATCCCAGCGCATCACGGTGCACCATTGGACAAAGAAAATCGATTTCGACATCAGTTTGGATAATTTTAGCGGAGAGCACAATATGCAGTACCGGATAATGTTCCCTCTCAAGATGAAACTTTCCGCCAGCGACATCCGATACGAAGTACCCGCCGCCATTTCAAAGGTTGGAAGGGATGAACTGGACCGAATTCCAATGGGCTGGGCCGCCTGGGGCAGTTACGTCCATCATCCTGCCGATACCCATCCGCGTGAAATCATCAATTTCATATCGGCCTCGGGGGATGGTGTAGGCGTGACTATGTCCTCCTGCGTCGCAGCTGCCGACTGGATAGATCCGGCCCGCGAAATTGCTGATTATACGGTGCTGCAGGGCATACTTCTGTCCAGCCACAAGAGTTGTCATCCACAAGGCAACTGGTATTCCCAGGAAGGCAGCCACAAGTTCCATTTCTCCATTTCTACACACGCCGAGGGCTGGAAGAACGGATATCGGCACGGGCTTCAGGAGAACCATCCGTTCTATGTCTGCGTAAAGCAGAATTCCGGGGGCTCACTCCCCTCTTCCGGCTCTCTTCTGGAAATCTCCGATCCATACGTTTCCCTGATGGCTTTTAAACTTGCCGACAGCGGCGAAAACGCAGTCATCCTTCGTTTTGCCGAGATGGAAGGCATGGACAAGGAGATCAGCGCCACTCTTCCCTTCGGCATTAAAAAAGCCGTCCGCTGCAGTGCCATCGAGGAGGAAGAGGAAGAAATCCCCGCCGACGGCAGTACGCTCCGTATCCGAATCGGCCACAATGCTATAGATACATATAAAATCTTCTTTTAAATCTGCAGTTTTCTTCTTACCTTTGTACGATATGGAAACTGCATATATATTCCCAGGCCAGGGGTCTCAGTCCCCCGGAATGGCAAAAGAGTTATACGAGAGAAACAAGGCCCTTATGGAAAGGGCGAATGAAGTTTTGGGCTTCCGCCTGACGGACATAATGTTCGAGGGGACGGAAGAAGATTTGAAGGCGACACGCGTTACCCAGCCGGCCATTTTCCTTCACAGCTGTGTGCTGGCATCCCAGGAAGAAATCAAGCCGGATATGGTGGCGGGGCATTCCCTTGGGGAATTTTCGGCCCTTGTAGCCGCAGGCGCAATCGGCTTTGAAGACGGGCTTCGCCTGGTGTCGATACGCGCTTCCCTGATGCAGGAATGCTGTGAAAAGAATCCCGGAGGCATGGCTGCCGTCATAAAACTGGACGACCGGACGATTGAGGAAATCTGTGCAGGCGTTCCTGGAATCGTGGTTCCGGCGAATTACAATTCTCCAGGCCAGGTGGTCATTTCCGGAGAACTGGAGGCCGTAGAGAAGGCCTGTGTGCTCCTGAAAGAGGCCGGGGCAAAGCGTGCACTTCCAATCCCGGTGAGCGGAGCCTTCCATTCTCCCCTCATGGAGCCTGCAAGGGAGGCTTTGGCAGAGGCTATTGCCACAACGCCTTTCAAGACACCTGTTTGTCCCATCTACCAGAATGTGGATGCACTCCCCCACACCGACCCTGCTGAAATCAAAGATAACCTGCTCCGGCAGCTTACAAGTCCCGTCCGTTGGACGGCAACGGTCCAGAACATGATAGCTGCAGGCGCAACCCGCTTTGTCGAGCTTGGTCCCGGCAGCGTTCTCCAGGGGCTTGTCCGCAGGAGCAAGGGCGATGCTGAAATAGAAATAGAAGGAAAACAATAATAACACTAACAATAAAGTTCCATTATGGCAAAAGAAAAGAAATTCATTACCTGTGACGGTAATTACGCTGCTTCGAACATAGCGTATCTGTTCTCGGAACACGCCGCCATTTATCCCATTACGCCATCTTCTACAATGGCAGAGAACATTGACGAGTGGGCTGCCCATGGGAAAAAGAACCTGTGGGGTGAAACCGTAAAGGTAACGGAAATGCAAAGTGAGGCCGGTGCCGCCGGGGCCGTTCACGGCTCCCTCCAGGCCGGTGCCCTCACATCTACGTTTACCGCTTCCCAGGGCCTTCTGTTGATGATTCCCAACATGTACAAGATTGCCGGTGAAATGCTTCCCACCGTGTTCCACGTGAGCGCACGAGCCCTTGCAAGCCACGCCCTGTCCATCTTCGGCGACCATCAGGACGTGATGGCCTGCCGCCAGACCGGCTTTGCTATGCTTGCTTCCGGTTCCGTCCAGGAAGCCCAGGATATTGCAGCTGTTGCCCATCTTTCCTCGATCAAGAGCAGCATTCCTTTCCTGCACTTCTTCGACGGCTTCCGCACCAGCCACGAGATTCAGAAAATCGAAGCCCTGCCCGAAGAGGAACTGAAGGCGATGATATCCGAAAAGGCCCTTGCCTCCTTCCGTGAGAGGGCCCTCAATCCGGACGCTCCGGTTACACGCGGCACCGCCCAGAATGGCGACGTCTATTTCCAGGCCGTGGAAACACGCAACCAGTATTACGATGCCGTCCCGGACATCGTGGCCCGCTATATGGGTGAGATTTCAGAGCTTACGGGCCGCAGCTACCGTCCTTTCGAATATTACGGCGATCCCACAGCCGAAAGCATCATTGTGGCAATGGGTTCCGTGACCGAGACCATTCGCGAGACCATCGACTATCTTGCAAGCCGTGGCCGCAAGTACGGTCTTGTGAGCGTACACCTTTACAGGCCTTTCAGTGAGAAATACTTCTTCTCCGTGCTCCCGAAGAGCGTTCGCCGCATTGCCGTCCTGGACCGCACCAAGGAACCCGGCGCAGTTGGCGAGCCTCTGTTCACCGACGTGAAAGCCCTGTTCCAGGGCAAGGACAACGTCCTTATCATCGGCGGCCGTTATGGCCTGTCTTCGAAGGACACCACTCCGGCCCAGATCGTTGCCGTTTTCGACAACCTGGACGCAAAGGAGCCCAAGAGCGATTTCACCATCGGCATCGTGGACGACGTCACCTTCAAGAGCCTGCCCATCAAGAGTGAGGTTTCAATTGTGAAGCCCGGCACTACGGAGTGCAAGTTCTATGGCCTGGGTTCGGACGGAACAGTTGGCGCCAACAAGAACACCATCAAGATCATCGGCTCGCACACAGACCTTTACAGCCAGGCCTATTTTGACTACGATTCCAAGAAGAGCGGCGGTTACACCTGCTCCCACCTTCGTTTCGGCGTCAGCCCCATCAAGGCCCCTTATCTTGTGAATACGCCGGATTTCGTGGCCTGCCATGTGCCTTCCTACCTTAAGAAATATGATGTTCTCAAAGGCATCAAGGATGGCGGCACCCTGCTGCTGAACTCCCTTTGGGACGAGGAAGAAACCATCAAGAACATCCCCGACAACGTGAAAGCCATAATCGGCCGCAAGCACATCAAGGTATATATCATCAATGCCACTAAGATTGCCGCCGAGATTGGCCTTGGAGGCCGCACGAACACCATTTTGCAGAGCGCTTTCTTCAAGATTACCGGCATAATCCCCTACGAGGACGCCGTGAAATACCTGAAGGATGCCATTGTGAAGAGCTATGGCAAGAAGGGCGAAAACGTGGTGAACATGAACTTCGCTGCAGTTGACCGCGGTGGTGAATATACTGAAATCAAGGTTCCCGCCGAGTGGGCTTCCCTCACTGCCAAGTTCGAGAATCCCGGCAAGGACCGCCTGGCTCCTGCATTTGTCAAGGAAATTGCCGACATCGTGAACTCCCAGGCCGGAGACTCCCTCCCCGTGAGTGCCTTCATGCCTTACGCCGATGGTACCATGCCTGCCGGCACCGCCGCCTATGAAAAGAGGGGCGTCGCCGTGAATGTGCCCGTCTGGGATGCCGAAAAGTGTATCCAGTGCAACTCCTGCGCATTCGTTTGCCCTCATGCCGCCATCCGTCCTTTCCTCCTCACCGAGGAAGAGGCCGCCAAGGCTCCCGCTTCAGTGAAGCTGGCCCAGGGCAAGGCCAACCTGAAGGACTACAAGTACAGCATTGCCATTTCCGTTGACGACTGCACCGGTTGCGGCAACTGCGTGGATGTGTGCCTTTCCAAGGACAAGTCCCTCACAATGGTTCCTTACATCAACGACAATGAAGACCAGGCCGCATACGACTGGCTGAACAAGAAAGTGGGCTACAAGGAATATGTTCCCAAGGCCGCCAATATGAAGAACAGCCAGTTCGCACAGCCTCTCTTTGAGTTCTCCGGTGCCTGCGCCGGTTGCGGTGAAACGCCTAATATCAAGGCCATTACCCAGCTTTTCGGAGACCATATGATGATTGCCAACGCTACCGGTTGTTCCTCCATTTACGGTGCTTCCTTCCCTGCCAGCCCTTATTGCACGAATGCCGGAGGCCATGGTCCTGCCTGGGCCAACTCCCTTTTCGAGGACTTCTGCGAATTCGGCCTTGGTATGAAACTGGGCAGCGACCGCGCCCGCGAGACTGTTGCAAACTGGATGCGCAAGGGCCTGGAATGCAGCTGCTGCACCGACGAAATGAAGGCTCTTTATACCAAGTGGCTGGAGGCTCCCCAGGATGCCGCTTCCACCCGTGAGGTTGCCGACAAGCTTGTTCCTCTCATCGAAAAGTGCGACTGCGACGTGTGCAAGACCCTTTGGCAGTACCGTCACTTCATTCCGGCCCGCAGCCAGTGGATCTTCGGCGGAGACGGTGCTTCCTATGATATCGGCTACGGCGGCCTGGACCATGTGCTTGCCAGTGGCGAGAACGTGAATGTCCTTGTCCTTGACACAGAGGTCTATTCCAACACCGGTGGACAGAGCTCCAAGGCTACGCCTGTGGGTGCCATCGCCAAGTTCGCCGCTTCCGGCAAGAGGATACGCAAGAAAGACCTTGGTATGATGGCTATAAGCTATGGTTACGTGTATGTTGCCCAGGTAGCTCTTGGCGCCAATCCCGTACAGTTCTTCAACGCCATCAAGGAAGCCGAGGCCTACGACGGCCCGTCCCTCATCATTGCATACAGCCCTTGCATCAACCACGGTCTCAAGGCCGGCATGGGACTTAGCATGAAGGAGGAAAAGCTGGCCGTAGAATGCGGCTACTGGCATCTCTACCGCTACAATCCTGCCCTGGAAGGGACCGACAAGAATCCGTTCAGCCTTGACAGCAAAGAACCCGACTGGACAAAGTTCCAGGACTTCCTGAAGGGAGAGGTTCGTTTCGCCTCCCTGTACAAGATGTTCCCCGACAGTGCCCAGGAACTGCTTTCCAAGACCGAGGAATTCGCAAAAGTCCGTCTGGACACTTACAAGCGCCTGGCCGGTAAATAATAGAACTTTTTAAACGAATAAAAATGAGGAAATTATTTTTTAGCGCAGTTGCATTGGCCATCACTACGGTGTTGGCAAATGCTCAACAACCCAGTCGCGAGCAGATGGAGGCAATGATTGCCCAGATGCCGCAGATTCCCAATTCGGATGCCTATACCGTCGGACGTCTGGACAATGGTCTCACCTATTTTATCCGCCACAATGAGTTGCCCTCCGGCCGTGCGGAATTCTACCTGGCCACCAACGTGGGTGCAATTCAGGAGAACCAGCCGGCTCAGGATGGCCTGGCTCACTTCCTGGAGCATATGTGCTTCAACGGAACGGAGAACTTTGCAGGCAAGAGCATTCTGGATTACCTTCGTTCGATAGGTGCCGAATTCGGTCGTAACATCAATGCTTCCACCGGCTTTGAGGAAACCCAGTACATGCTGAACAACATCCCCGTCCAGAGGGAAAGCGTGGTGGACAGCTGCCTGATGATTCTTAGGGACTATTCCCATTACGTTCTGAACGAGCCTTCCGAAATTGATGCCGAGCGCGGTGTCATCATCGAAGAGCGCCGCACCCGCCGCAATGCCCAGTGGCGCACCATGGAGCGCAGTCTCCCCTTCTATTTCGGAGAAGACAGCAAATTGGCTATCTGCACCCTTATCGGCACGCAGGAGCATCTTGAAACCTTCAAGCCGGAATCCCTGGTGGAATTCTATCACACCTGGTATCATCCCGGAAACCAGGCGGTTATCGTGGTAGGTGACGTGGATGTAGCCCGTACCGAGGCCAAAATCAAGGAAATCTTCGGCGTCATCCCTGCAAAGGAGAATCCCCTCCCCAAGCCCATCCAGGCCATTGCCGACCATGCTGAACCCCGCGTCGGCATTATCACGGATCCTGAAACCACAACTCCTTCCATCGAACTCATCTGGCACAGCGCCGCTGCTCCCGAAGGAATCAATGCAACCTTCGTAGGTCAGGCTACCGAGCTGTTGAAGGCTCTCCTGTCCCAGGTGATGTACGAGCGTTTCAACGATATCACTTCCAAGCCCGATTCTCCTTACCTGAACGGCAGTTTCGGCATTTCCAGCCTTATTTATGAGGATATCGATGCCGTTATGGGCGATGTCTCCCTTCGCGAGGAGAATATCCTTGGCGGCTTCAAGGACTTCTACACCGAGCTTGTGCGCCTCCAGCGCCACGGCATTACCGAAGCTGAATTCAACCGCGCCAAGGCCGAAATCCTATCTATGTATGAGACTCGTGCAAACCGCGCTGAAACCCGCCAGAATGCCGAATTTATCCGTCCTATCATCAGCCACTTCTTTGACAAGCAGCCTTTGGTGGAACCTAAGGACGAACTTGAGTTCCTGAAGATGATGATGGGCCAGCTCAATGCAAGCCTTGTGAGCCAGACCGCTGCCCAGCTTTGGGGTCCGCAGAACCTTGTCGTGCTTTACAGCGGTCCCGAAAAGGAAGGTATCGCCACTCCTGCTGCCGAGCAGCTCCTCGATGTCATTGCCCAGGTGAACGCTTCTGACATTGCCGCTCCTGAAGGCGAGGATATTCCCGAGGCCTTCCTGGATCCTGCCAAGCTTAAGGGTTCCAAGATCAAGACTGCCGGCACCACCATTTACGGAGCACAGGAATGGATGCTCAAGAACGGTGTGAAGGTTATTGTCTATCCTACTGACCTGCAGAAGGACCAGATTCTCTTCACCCTTACCAAGCAGGGCGGTCAAAGCCTTATCCCTACCCAGGATATGCCCACCTTCGACGAGAGCCTGTTCTCGCTTTATCTGAGCAATACCGGTGTTTCCTCTTTCTCCGGCACTACCGTCAGCAAGATGCTCACCGGCAAGAACCTCTCCGTGAATCCGTTCATTGACGGTCTGGAACACGGAATCAGCGGCCGCAGCACCGTCAAGGACATGGAAACCGCTTTGCAGCTCCTGTACCTCTACTACACCGATCCCCGCTTCGATCCCGAAGAGTGGCAGAATGGTATAGACCAGATTTCGGCCGTTCTTCCGAACCTGGTAAATCAGCCTAACTACAAGCTGAATTCCCAGCTTTACAAGACTCTCTACAACGATAATCCTCGCCGCGAAATCATATCGGCCGAAAAGATTGCGAAGGCCAGCCTCCAGACCTTGGAGAAGGACTATCGCATGCTCTTTGCCGATGCCGCCGGCGCAAGCCTGGTCATTGTCGGTGACGTGAATCCCGAAACCCTGAAGCCGATGGTTGAAAAGTACGTTGGCTCGCTGCCTAAGGGCAAGAAAGCCACTACTTGGGTAGACCAGAACATGGATATCGTGAAGGGTAAGGTAGAGAATGTGTTCGAGGTAGATATGCAGACTCCGAAGAGCACCGTCCTTCAGGTCTGGAGCGCAGATTTGCCTTATTCCTACCAGACAAGCGTTGCCATGGAGGCCATTTCCTATATTCTGGACATGCGCTATGTAAACAGCCTGCGTGAGGAAGAAGGCGGCACATATGGCGCCAGTACTGTCGGTCAGCTGAACCGTCGTCCCAAGCAGCAGGCACTGGTCCAGGTGTACTTCGACTGCAAGCCTGCCCTATGCGACAAGCTCCGCTCCCTGGCAATTCAGGGCTTCAAGGACCTTGCCGAAAACGGTCCCACCGACGAGGAAGTGAATATGGCCAGGCTGAACCTGCAGAAGAACATCCCTGAAAGCCGTCAGCGCAACAACTGGTGGAAAGATGGCATCGAGCTGCACGAGCTCTATGGTGAAGACCGTGACACTGCTTACGAGGCTGCCGTCAACGCCCTTTCCAAGGAGAGCATCGTTGAAACCATCAATGCCATCATTGCCCAGGACAACTTCGTGGAACTGGTTATGAAGCCGGCAAACACTGCCGAAGCTGAATAATCCGCTACGCGATACATATTAACACAAAAGAAGGTGTCCACTCGGACACCTTCTTTGTTTAATGACGCTACCAAAGCGCGGTGGTTTGCGCTTCGGCCTGCGTTTGCAGGGCTCCTGGTACGTTGGGGAAGAAGTCGAAGCCTGCCCTGGTTTCAATGGCATCGATGGAGGTCAGGCCGTCGGAGTATGTTTGTCCGGTGTGCGCTTCATTGGTGAAAATGTAGGCGCAGCCGCTGGCGGCGGTCATATCGCCGGAGGCGTTGAACGAGCACATCATTATGCACTTGTAGAAGTGGCTGGGAATGGGGACATCCAGAGTGCCACTTGCCGCCTTCCTGGTGGTGATGGGACCTTCGTACAATACACCTGTAACTACATACATTGTATCCCTGCTTCCGGCTGCCGGGGTATGTGAAACAACGCTTGCTTCCAGGCTGTTCCAGACTCCGGCATTGAAGCTGTCCTGCCACTGTGGAGCCTGATTGCTGTGATAGAAGGTCTGCTTGTTCTGTGCAACCGAGCTTTGACGGTAGTTGGATGCGACGAAATGTCCCCTGCTGTATTGGCTTGCATCGTCAAGGCCGGGCTGCTGAGTGAGCGAAATACCGGGATCGTCGGTCCAGGAATCGTTACGGCCGGCGTTGTTGTCGGGCCATGCTCCCCTGTTCATGGCGTGCGCAGTCCAGAGAGGTGCGTAATTATTTTCGTCGTACAGGATTGTGAGATTCCGGGTTTGACGGCTGCTTTCGGGATGAGTATATGTATGGGTGATGATTTGCTGTTTGGCGTTTGTCGTGTTGAAACGGAACCAGTTGTCATCACGGTTGGAGTATGTACCGCTTACGCCCTCACCGTTAAGGTTAGTTATTGCAGGGACCTCGTAGCAGTTCAGATAGCCGCGGTCCATGGTTGAAGGTGACAGGGTTGTAAAGGAAAGGATGTCGCCATACTTGTAGTCATATTGCTTTTCATGCGCATTATATTCTACAACATAGGCTTTGTAATAATAGGTTGTATTCTCCGTAAGCCCTGTCAGAGTCTTGGAGAAGAAACCGGATGTTCCGCTGCCAGAATCGACATATAATTCATTGCTAAGGGATTCAGGAGTGTAACCCCAGATAAAACCGGTTTCAGAAATGGTGCCGGAGGCCTTGGTATATGAACCGGAAAGCACTGCCGTCGCGGCCTGGATGCTGCTAGCCGGGGATGTAGTCACTTCAGCCGTTGCCGGCGCATCGAAAATCAGGGTTAAGGACTTGAAATAAAGCGAGTTTGCGCTGGCCAAAATAGTGAGGACTATGTCTTCACCACTACCGATGTCAGTAGGTGTGACGCTTAGAACCTTCTCTACGTATGAATTTGACCAGGCACCGTTCCAGGCCGCATTATTGAAAGCTTTATTATCGATGGATGCAATGGTATTCGCTCCGGAACTTAAACTGAGGGAACCGGCGCCTCCGGCAGAATTTGAATGTACTATCACCTTTGCCCCCGATATTCTCCTCCCTTCAAAACCGGATATGGTAAGGCTTATGGAATTGCCGGAAGTCATCTGCTCGACAGTTCCATAGGTCTGTGAATAGGTTGCAGAAGATCCGTCAGGGACAGCCCCGCTGGCTGCTACCGAAGTCTTGGATTCGACAGTATAAGTGACGGATTTCGACGGAGATACCGTAATGCCATAGTTTATCGACTGTCCCCCGTAACTAAGCGTCACGTCTTTATTCCCTGCGGTAGATGTGTCTCCGCTCAGGAGCACAAGAGAGCTGACATCGGCAATAGTAGAATTGGAGTAAATGCCCCTGACTTTGCCGTCGAAGCTGATGTGTTCTCCAATGGAGTATTCCGTTTTTGTTGCGGGAGAAGCAATGTCAAGGCTGGATAGAGTGGCCGGATCTGCATCATAATAGAGCTTGACCGACCAGATTTTCAGGGCCCCGGAGGCTGTAATCCTGCCGTTTCTGAAAGAAGATGCGGTCGGAAACAGCTCTATTGTATTGGTTCCCTCCTCACCTACCGAAGATGAGACAGAGTCGTCTATACAGGTGAAAGTGAGGTTGCTCTTGCATTTTTTATCGCTGTCCCCTTCCGAGGATGCATCGACATTGGTTACCGAAAGGACAATTTTTTTGATGGTGCCGGGAACGATGGGAATCTCCAGGAAAGAATTGTTCTTGTTGAGTTGGAGATATGCACCGGACGCGGCTAAGTATGCCGTATGCCTCCAGGTAAAGCCGTTTTCGTCGATTGTCTGGACCGTTCCGTAGGAATTCGTTCCGGCGGCAGAGAGGGATTCGGCCGATAAAGTGATATACGGGTCCTTTTCTTCCCCTGCAATGCCGGACATATTCACCGAGAAACGTGAAATATCGCCGGCCTTTAGTTCAAGTGTTTTCTCGCCGGCAAGGGTAACCGTTTTGGTGAAACGCTTGCTTTCCGTCTCAACTATGACGGTAAACTTGTCATTGGCGGCAAGGGCGAAAGGATAGCTGGTAAAGAAGACCGGAGCGCCCCCGGAGCCGTTCATTTTAACATTGTCGCCGCTGTAATCCATGGTAATGCTGCCATACTGCTGGAGCGAACCGTAATCTACCGCAGAAGTAAAGAAGTTTACTTTCGAGGTACCGGCCAGGATAACGTTGTTGTAGCCCGAGCCGTTGTATTTCTGCGCCTGGAAAGTAACAGAGCTGATATATTCGTCCGAGCCAAGGTTCTTGATGGTCATCTGTCCAAAGGCGACCTTCCTTGCAAAGCACATTTTGATATCATCCGGCTGCGTGGCCGACGGATCGCTCACCTGGCTGATGAGAAAGTCGGCGGCCTTGTCATACTGGCTGGCCGATGGATTCTGCAGCTGGGGCGTCTCTACAGCGACGTTTGCAAGGCCTGTCGCCGTCTGGAAAGCTGTATGGGGATAGATGGCGGCATATCGGTATGACGTGGCACCTGAGTGTGAAGACAATGATACGTTGAAACTCATTGTGGCGCCCGCGTCAGACGTGGTTCCTTCGGCCGAAGAATAATCAAAGGATTTTCCCCCGTCCGTGCCACCGGTGACGGCTTCGACCACGGCCAATTTGTCTCCGCTGCTCCAGATGATGCCTGTTCCTCCGAATTCCGTCTTGGTTTCGTCTTCACCGGCCATTACGGTCATCTGGTGCGTTGCAGGGGCTTCAGGCCTCTTTTCAGAAATGTCAAACTCCTCCTTGCTACAGGCTACAAGAAGGCTGGCACCAAGTGCAAAGAATACAATCTTTTTCATAGCTGCAACAATTAAAAGTCGTCCGAGTAATCTATAATACCGGGCTTTTTGCCCGGAGCACCGGGATTTCCGAAGCCGCTGGTGCATATAATGCCCTCGTTTTTAAGTGCCAGGGTTTCCGCACTTGGGGCTTTGTATAATTCTTTCATTTCCATAATCATCAGTTTTTAACCGGGAATTTGAAATAAGTGTCGGGATATGGTTCGTTTACAAGGGTGAAATGCCACCATTCACTTTCCAGTGGCTTGAAGCCGTGACGCAGCATCACATCCCTGAGTATCATGCGGTTATTATATTGTTCCGGAGTAATTCCGGTAAAAGAAGGATGGCTTTCCTCTCCGAACCAGTCGAAGGTTCCGCCCATGTCCAGTTCCTTTTCCGTGTTCATGTCAAAGAGGGTGAGGTCTACGGTGGAGCCTCGCGTATGCCCGCTCTTTTCCATAATGTATTCCTGCTCGAAAAGTACGCTTTTGTCCAGATCGGGATAAAAATAGGGCTTCATCAGTGTATCTGGAATATCGGCCGCCCAACGGACGAAATGGTCCACGGCACACTGGGGACGGTAGGCATCGTATATTTTAAGCCGATACCCCATTCCCATTACCTCGTCGCTTACGACCTTCAGGCTGTCGGCTGCCTGGCGGGTCAAAAGCGCCACTGGAGACTTGTAGCCGTCTATTCTTGTTCCCACGAAATTATACGTGCCGAAATAGCGGATTTCCAGTATTACGTCGGGAACAGCCTCGGTAATCAGAACGAAATGCCCCCTGTCCACTTTGTTCTGCACATAGGAACAGGAGCACATCAGGATGCCCAAAAGTAAAACCGGGATTTTTTTCATAGCCAAAATTACGAAAAAAAATTGTTTTTGGAAAAAATACGCAGTAACTTTGGAGTATGTTACTAACCGTTTTGAAACTCCTCGGGTGCATCGCCCTCCTCATGTACGGCATGAAGGTAATGAGCGAAGCTCTCCAAAAGATGGCCGGCCCAGGCCTGCGTCACATTCTGGGCGCAATGACCACTAACCGTTTCACCGGAGTCCTCACCGGAATGCTTGTATGCGTTGCCGTACAGTCATCGGCGGCAACCACCGTTATGACGGTGTCGTTCGTGAATGCGGCCCTCCTTACATTAGCACAGGCCATTTCGGTCATTATGGGTGCCAATATCGGCACCACCCTGTCGGCCTGGATAATGTCGGCAGGTTTTTCTTTCAATATTACCGTTCTGGTGTGGCCGGTGTTCCTGATAGCAGTGGTGCTGATCCAGTTCCGCAAGCACCGCTATCTTGGGGATTTTCTCTTCGGCCTTTCGTTCATGTTCTTTGCCCTGGGCACCTTGAATGCCACCGGGCGGGAAATGGACCTTGCCGGAAACGAGCAGATCGTTGGATTTTTCGCGTCCTTCGACTCCACAAAGTACGTAACGATTCTGCTTTTCGTGTTCATTGGTGCGGTGCTTACCTTTATCGCCCAGTCATCGGCCGCTCTCATGGCTATTACCATGGTGCTGTGCACCAGCGGCGTTCTCACGATATATCAGGGTATTGCCCTTGTGATGGGTGAAAACATAGGTACTACCATTACTGCGAACATTGCTGCAATGTCGGCCAATACCCAGGCGCGAAGGGCTGCGCTCGCACACCTGGTGTTCAACCTATTCGGCGTCATGTGGATGCTTTGCTTCTTCTATCCCTTCGTCAACACCGCCTGCCGCATCGTGGGAGTGGATCCCGCAATGGCCGGAGACTCCCCCGCAAGGCTTTCCTTCGTGCTGGCAACTTTCCACACGATGTTCAATGTCACCAACACAATCATCCTGATTTGGTTCATCCCTCAGATTGAGAAGTTTGTCAGTTATATCATTCCACAGAAGGAAAGCGATTCGGAGTTCCGCCTCATGTACATCCGCAGCGGTATCATGAAAACCCCGGAACTTGGAGTTTTCCAGGCCCAGAAGGAGACGGAGCTCTTTGCCGACCGCATGTGCCAGCTCTTTTCCGAAGTACAGGAGCTTTACAAGATTACTGACGACGGCGACTTCCAAAAGAAATTTGACAGGATTGCCGAGCTTGAGAACATGTCGGACCGCCTGGAGAGCGAGATTGGCAAATATCTGGCCCAGGTTGGCAACGCCCACCTGTCCGATGAAACCAAGCGCAAGGTGCGCTGTCTCCTGCGCGGTGTGAGCGAGCTTGAAAGTATTGGCGACAGCTGTTTCAACCTGGCCCGGATCATGGACCGCAAACGCAGGGAAAAATCCACCTTTACGCCTGCCCAGGAACAGGGAATCACTGAAATGTTCTCCCTCCTGTCCGAGGCACTTTCCCGCATGGAAGGCGTACTTCAAGGTACCGTGGACGAGGCTCGTTCCTTTGAAATTGAGAACCAGATTGACATGCTCCGTAACCGCCTGCGTGCCCAGAATACCGTAGATGTGGACGAAGGCAAGTACAGTTTCGCCGTCGGCACAATTTACATGGACCTTGTGCGTGAATGCGAGAAATGCGGCGACTACGTAATCAATGTGGTTGAATCCAAAAAGGGAAAAAGGGAGACAGAATAGTGAAAAAGTTTTTCATTGCGGCTCTGGCCGCTGCCTTGGGAACCGTCGCCGGCGCCCAAAATATTGACGTTAAAAAGGCGGAAAGCATTTCCCCATACATTTTCGGGCACAATCTGGAGCACACCAGGAGCGCCGTAACAGGCGGGCTTAGCGCTCAAATGCTGTCCAACCGCAAATTTGCGGGTAAGCCCTCGCGTAACCAGGGGCTTGCTCCCGGATGGTTCGCTATAGGTGCAAAGACCTTCTACATCCTGTATGTTCCGGATTCATTTACCAGCCATACTTGCAATTTCGGCATGTCAAGGCAGAATGAACTGGCCTCGCAGCTTGTCCAGAACATGTTTTTCGGGGAGGAAAGCGGCATGGGCCAGGGAGGCCTTGCCGTCGAGGCGGGCCGAAGCTATACCCTTCGCACCGTTACCAAGGTATCGGCTCCACTTACGCTGAAAGTGGCCCTTACAGATGCCTCCGGCTCAATTGTTTATGCCGAAAGGTATCTCCCCCTCTCCCCTTCCGGGGATTGGCAGGAGGAGGAATTTGAACTTCTTCCATCGGCCTCCGATTCCAATGCATCGATACGTTATACTTATACCGAGCAGGCCGAAATTCGCTTTGGCGCCCTGTCGATGCTTCCCTCGGATAATTTCTACGGGATGCGCAAGGATGTGGTGGAACTTTTCAAGAGCATCCGTCCAAGGCTGATACGCTGGCCCGGAGGTAATTTCGCCGGAGAATACCGTTGGAAAGACGGACTGCTTCCCGTAGACCGCAGGGGGCCGCTTCAGGCAGCCATGGAAATGGAAACCCAGCCTCACAGTTTCGGTTACGACAATCACGAGATCGGCACTGACGAATTCATCGCCCTCTGCCGGGAAGTCGGCGCCCAGCCTATGATAACCATCAATGCGGCTTGGAGTACGCCCGAGGAAAGCGCCCAGTGGGTGGAATACTGCAATGGCCCGGCCGATTCGGAATATGGCCGCAAAAGGGCTGAAAACGGCCATCCCGAGCCTTACGACGTGAAGTTCTGGTCCCTTGGTAATGAAATGGGCTACGGACACATGGAAGGCCCGGCAGGGCCCGAGGCTTATGCCTCCCTTGTAAGCGCCCAGGGAAAGGCTATGCTGGAAGTGAGTCCCGATTTGGAACTGTGTTCTTCCGGCCCTTATCCCAACGACAACTGGGCTGCGAATTCGGCCGCCCCGATGGCATCCTTCGCCCGCTATACTTCCCTGCACCATTATGCGAATACGCCCATGGATTATACCACGGAAGGGGATATAGCCAGGACTTATAATAATATAGTGGGCTCTGTTTCGGGAAATGTAAGCCTTGCCAGGAGAATGCGTGAATCCCTGGACAAAACCGGTGCAAAACTGCATATTTCCTTTGACGAGTGGAATATGTGGTATGCCTGGAACCGGCCTTCCAGCGTTGCCGAGGGCATTTATTGTGCACGCACCATGCATTTCTACATCAACGAGAGCAATGCGCTTGACATCCCTGTGGTGTGCTATTTCCAGCCCATAGGCGAAGGGGCCGTCATCATCAGTCCGACATCGTGTGAACTTACTGCCAACGGTCAGGTTTTCGCCCTTATGAGCGCTCATCAGGACGGAAGGCTGTGCCACGTGAGCGAGAATGAGGACTATTCCACTGCGGCAAGCATCAAGGACGGCGTGCTCACTGTCACGCTCATCAATTACGAATACGACACTGCCCGCAGTTTCCACTTCCCCATAAAGGGTAAGCTTTTGGAGGCCAGGTTGTTAAGCAGTGAAGACGTGCGTCCCTTCACCCGCTTCAGCGAGACCCCCCTGCGCGTTGCAGGCGGCGGAAAGTCCATCGATACTGAACTCCCTCCCCACAGCGTTGCAATCATAAAGATTAAACAAAAATAGAATGAAAAAACTGTTCATTTTCATTGCTTTTTCACTTGTAGCGTTCTCTTGCGAAAAGGCTGAAGAATCGTTGATTCTCCATTACGACAGACCCGCCGAGTTCTTCGAGGAAGCACTCCCCATGGGCAACGGCCGCCTTGGAACCTTGGTTTACGGCAATGTGGCCGATGAAAGGATTTCCCTCAACGACATCAGCATCTGGAGCGGGGAGCCTGACAAGGGCCCCGAGCATCCGGACCTTGTGAACCTGGGCCTCACCGGCTCCGGGGTCCAGACTCTGAAAGCCGTGCGTGAAGCCTTGGATAAAGAGGATTATGCCCTTGCCGATAAGCTCCAGAGAGGCCTCCAGGGGCATTACAGCGAAAATTACCTGCCCCTCGGCAACCTCCGTATCCACTATAAGGACAGCGCCAGTATAAGCGATTATTACAGGGAACTTGACATATCCCGCGCCGTTGCATCCATTCGTTGCAAGAAGGATGGCAAACCATTCGAACTCAATACCTTTGTCTCTTCGCCGGACTCTGTCATCGTCATAAAAATCAAATCCGCCGGAGGCATTTCGGCCGATTTTGAACTGGAGTCTCCCCTTATCAACGATACTTATGCAATGGACGGACGACTGGTGATGGAAGGTTATGCTCCATGGCACAGTTATCCGCATTACTATTCAGAGGAAAGGCTGGCCTATGATCCTGGCCGAGGCGTGCATTTCCGCAGCATCCTTTCCTGCAAATCCAACGGCAGCTGCGTGGTGGAAGACGGCTTGATGAAACTGCGTGACGCCACCGAGGCTACCATTCTCCTTGTCAATTCCACCTCCTACAACGGTTTCGACAAGGATCCCGTGAGCGAAGGCGCGGATTATAAAAACGAGGCCCTGCGTAACATCAAAAAATGTGAAGCCCTGCCATATAAGCAGCTTCTTTCCCGTCATCTTGCCGATTATCAGGAGCTTTTCGGCCGCCTGGAATTGAATCTTGGCTCTACTCCTGCTCCCATCAAGGCCCTTCCTACCGACGAGCAGCTGAAGCGTTATTCCAAGGGAGAGGAAAACCCCGAATTGGAAGCCCTCTATTGCCAGTTCGGCCGATATCTTCTCATTTCCTCTTCCCGTACTAAGGGCATTCCCGCCAATTTGCAGGGCCTTTGGAACGAGAGCATGCAACCGCCGTGGAGTTCCAATTACACCATAAACATCAACCTGGAAGAGAATTACTGGGCAGCCGAAGTGGGAGCCCTTCCGGAGATGCACGAATCGCTGCTTACTTTTGTACAGAATCTCAGTGTAAACGGAAAGGAGGCGGCTGAACGCTTATACGGCGCCACCCGTGGCTGGAACGCCGGTCATAATTCCGATTCCTGGGCCATGGCAACTCCTGTGGGCCTTGGTACCGGCAGTCCCGTCTGGGCCAACTGGACCATGGGCGGTGCCTGGCTTTCCACCCATATCTGGGAGCATTATATGTTCACCCGGGATGAAGAATCCCTTAAAAAATACTGGCCTGTACTCAAGGGAGCCGCACAATTCTGCATAGACTTCCTGGTGGAGAAGGACGGCGAGCTGATAACTTCGCCCGGCACTTCCCCGGAGAACAGCTATATAAGCGACAAGGGCTATGCAGGTGCAAGCCTGTACGGTGTCACATCGGACCTTGTAATCATTCGTGAATGCCTGACGGACGCCGTTAATGCAGCAAAAATCATTGGTGGAGAGGATGAGTTTACCGCCGAGGCTCAAAATACCCTTTCCCGACTTCATGGTTATCGGGTGGATTCGCAGGGCAAACTTCAGGAATGGTATCATCCTTGGGCCGATTACGAGCCCACCCACCGTCACCAGTCCCACCTGATTGGCCTGTATCCCGGACATCAGATTACTTACGACGGAGAGTTCGCTCCCGCTGCTGCCAAGACTCTGGAAATCCGTGGATTTGAGAGCACGGGATGGAGCTGTGGCTGGAGGGTATGTCTCTATGCCCGCCTGCACGATGCCGAAAACGCATACAGAATGTATCGCAGGCTGCTCCGCTATGTTTCTCCGGACCATTATGAAGGCGAGGATGCAGTGCGTGGCGGTGGCACATATCCCAATCTATGGGATGCTCATTCGCCTTTCCAGATTGACGGCAACTTCGGCGGTTGCGCCGGTGTGCTGGAGATGCTTCTCCAAAGTTCTCCGGACGGTAGCGTCACTGCCCTGCCCGCCCTTCCCAAGGCCTGGTCCAATGGTTATGTCAGGGGAATCCGCACCCGTGGTGGAAAGACCATCGACTTGGAGTGGGCCGACGGTAAAGTTACGAAGTTTATCGAGCGTTAGAGCGGATCTACATCTATTACGATGTGCCCGAAGTATTTGAGCGACTGCTCAAAGGCGTTCAGGGCATTGTAGATGGCCTTTTTGTTGCCCTGCAGCATCTTGTTGCGGGGCAGCATTATTCTTATCTGGCGGATGTACTGATCGGCAATCTTGTCGATGGCGGGAGAGTAAGGGCCGACTATGTGCCCGGAAAGGCCAGGAATTGAAGAAAGCGTGCGTGTCAGTTCACTGGACATGTATTTCGCACGGGCTTCGCTCCTATCCTTGATTATCAAGTGAATAAGGCGGGAGTATGGAGGATAGCCGAAACGGGAACGCTCCTCCAGCATGGTAGGGGCGTTATCCATTCCGCTGAACACCGGGTGGGAAGGTTCCCTTGTCTGGATAATGAGTTTCCCCGGGGCTCCGCGCCGTCCGCTTCGGCCCCGGAACTGCTCCAGAATCTGGAGCGCCCGCTCATCGCAGCGGAAGTCCTGCAGGCCCAGGAGGTTGTCGGCCTGAATGACGGCGACAAGTTTCAGCTTCTCGAAATCAAATCCCTTGGTAATTATTTGTGTACCAACCAGAATATCAATATCACCTGAAGCAAAGCCTTTAATGATTTCGACCGATGGATTGTCGCTGTCCAGCCTTGCCGTACGGGCTTCCGGAAACAGGCTGGCAAGCTCTTCTTCCACCTTCTGCGTACCGCTCCCGAGTGGCTGGAGGGCAGCGCCGCATTTGGGGCACACCCCGCTGTATTTTTCACTGTGTCCGCAGTAGTGGCAAAGCAGCCTCTCGGGTTCCTTGTGAAGGCTAAGGGACACATTGCAGTGGGGACATTTGACTATGCTGCCGCATTCGGTGCATTGAACGGCCGGAGAATACGAGCGGCGGGAGCGCAGGAGCAGAATCTGGTTCCCTTCAGAAAGGGTCCGGTTCATTTCGGAGATGAGTTTTCTGGAAAAACTTCCTTCCATTCCCTTTTTCCGGCGTTCCGCCACGGTGTCGATAATCATTATTTCCGACTCCTCCCCTGCATAAAAACGCTCATTCAGCTGCACCAGGGTGTATTTTCCGCTTTTGGCATTGAAAAGGGACTCCAGCGATGGGGTGGCACTTCCAAGGAGTACCTTTCCGCCGTGAATTCCCGCCAGCATTATTGCGCTTTCGCGGGCGTTGTACCTTGGCGCCGGGGCGTCCTGCTTATAGGAGCCGTCGTGCTCCTCGTCCACTATGACAAGGCCTAAATTACTGAAAGGAAGGAATATTGCCGATCTGGTACCAAGTACAAGGCTGGGCTTCCCCTCCTGACGGAGAGCAGTCGCAACGGCCCTGCGCCTGGCCGGAGTGATTCCGCTGTGATATAGGAGAACATCGGGGAAGACCGCGACTATCCTTTCTTCCAACTGCCTGGAAAGGGCTATTTCCGGAACAAGGTACAGCACCTGCTTCCCTTTATCCAACTGCTCCTTTGCCAGTTCCATATAGATTTCCGTCTTGCCCGAGCCCGTCACTCCTTTCAAGAGGGCTGTCTTTCCATCGGCAAAGGCCTTTCGGACAGCGTTGGCGGCTTCTTCCTGGACGGGAGTAAGATTGATCGTCTTCCCTTCCGGAAGCTCTTTGGCGGCCTTTTTCCGGGCTTCCACCGCCTTCTTTTCGAAAGGATAGGCGGCTTTGAACACTTCGCCGGGTGTGCAAAGGTAGTAATCGGCTATCTCTCTCCAGAAGCGGAGCTCTTTTTCAGAGATGGGGGCAAGCCCTTCCTCCTTGCCTTCTATGGGGAGAATCTTTTTCATCCCTTCAGGCGGAAGCGTCCCCACAGCGCTCACCACGGCGGGATAACTCCTGCCTGCGAAACGCACTCTCACACGCTCCCCTGTTCTGGCTTCCATCCCTTCCGGAAGGGTATAGAACGGCTCCCAGTCCAGTCGGAGCGGAACTATTACCTGTATGAAGCCATTCCCAGCCATTAGTTAAGGCAAAGTTAAGGCTTTTATCGAAAATAATTGCTATATTTGCTGCTTGAGTTATTATAAGATTATGGGAAAAGTCATAGCAATAGCCAACCAGAAAGGCGGTGTAGGGAAAACCACCACGGCCATCAACCTTGCCGCCTCGCTCGCCGTTCTTGAAAAGAATGTCCTCATCATAGATGCCGATCCCCAGGCCAACACCACCTCGGGGCTGAATTTCGACCCGGAGAACGGGGAGCACCGCACGCTTTACGAGATTCTCATCGGCAAGCTTCCGGTGCAGGACGCCCTTATCCAGACCGAACTTCCGAAGCTTCACATGATTCCTTCCCACATCAATCTTGTCGGAGCGGAGATCGAGCTTCTGGAAACCCCGGAGCGCGAATCCGTGCTCAAGAAGGCCCTTGCTCCCATAAGGGACGACTACGACTACATACTCATCGACTGCTCCCCTTCCCTTGGTCTTATAACCGTTAACTGCCTCACTGCGGCCGATTCCGTGATGATTCCCGTTCAGCCGGAATTCTTCGCCCTGGAAGGCCTTGCAAAGCTTATCCAGACCATACGCCTGGTGCAGAACGGAATCAATCCGGAACTCACCATCGAAGGCTTCGTGGTCACAATGTTTGACGGCCGCACCAAGGTTCACAACCAGGTGGTTGCACAGCTTCGGGAACATTTCAAGGATATGGTTTTCAACACCGTTATCCAGCGCAGCATACGTCTCTCGGAAGCCCCTTCATACGGCAAGCCAATCATCCTTTACGATGTGATGAACAACGGCACGTCCAACTATTTGAACTTGGCAAAAGAAGTACTCGATAAAAACAATGGCTAAGAATCAGTATGGCCTTGGAAAGGGACTGGGTGCCCTTCTTGGCGGCGAAGACCTGAGCGAACTTCGCAAACCGGTAGGATACATCAACAAGGAAGTCGTTACCCGCGAGGCCCAGCCCCAGAACACTTCCGACGTCCTCAGGATTCCGGTAGACCTGATAGAGCCCAACCCCTATCAGCCCCGAATGAACTTTGCCGATGAGGCCATGCAGGAGCTAGCCTCCTCCATCCGTACTTTCGGCCTTATCCAGCCCATAACCGTGCGCCGCAAAGGCGATGGCAAATATCAGATTATCAGCGGTGAACGCCGATATAGGGCATCCATCATGGCCGGTATGGACATGATTCCAGCCTATATCAGGGACGCTTCGGAGCAAAGCATGCTGGAGATGGCCATCGTGGAGAATATCCAGAGGGAAAACCTGGATCCCATCGAACTGGCAATGAGCTATCAGCGCCTCATGGAGGAATGCCGCCTCACCCAGGAGCAGATGGCCGACCGCGTGGGCAAAAAACGCGCTTCCGTCGCTAACCAGCTTCGTCTTCTCCGTCTTCCCGCCAAGGTTCAGCACGACCTGAAGGTTGGCCTTGTGAGCGTGGGGCACGCGAAGGTCCTTCTTAGTGTGGATAATCCCGACACTCAGGAAGCCCTGTGCGACCTTATCGTCCGTAATGGCCTTTCCGTGAGGGATTTGGAGCGCAAGGTGAAAGGTATTCTGGAGAACCAGCCTTCCTCTTCGTCCAAGGAAATCTCCGACGAGCCTCAGGAACTGCCTGAAATGTATTATCGGCTTTTGGAAAACGTGGGCCGGTACTTCGGGGAGAACATTTCCCTTAAGCGTAACCGCGACGGCAAGGGTACCCTTACCATCAAGTTCAACTCCGACGCCCAGATGGAGGAATTTTTCAACGCTTTGGAGCAAAGATGAATTTAAGAAGGCATATAGTCGTTCTTGGTGCTTTGATTTTTCTTTGCGCCTTGCCGCTTGCCGCCCAGTACAGGGACGACCAGTTCAGGCGCGACGCTTTCACCCAGACTTATGCCGATACTACTCAGAAGAGTAAGACCGATACAACCAAACTATTTAGTTTCAAGGAGTTTTTTGGAGGTCTTGCTCATACCCGCACCGCCTCGCTGAAAACCCTTACCATGGGTTCTGCCGTCTTTATCGGCGCCAACCAGGTTTATCACCGCCAATACTGGAAACTGCCCATCATCTATGCCGGAATAGGCACAGGGATAGGCCTGGGCGTGCATTTCGGCAATATGTACAATTCTACAGGAGATGAGCGGTACAAGACTTACAGTACAATAAGTTATGTGGGGGCCGGCCTTACATACTGGGGTTCGCTTATGGACGGAGCCGTGATGTACAAGGATAACCGGAAACCCTCGCCGGCTAAATCCACGGTCTATTCCATCCTGCTCCCGGGTCTTGGGCAGATTTACAACGGAGAATTCTGGAAAGTGCCTCTCTATTATGCCCTTATGGCTGGTGCGGTACATTTCTATATCGATAACAATACCCAGTATAAACGCTGGAAGTGGATACATAACATGGCAACAACCACTGAAGAGGTGGAAGAAAGGCCTCCCCAGAGCGGTGAAACGGCAAAATATTACCGTGACATGTACCGGCGTTTCAGGGACTATTCCATTTTGGCCATCGCGGCTTTCTACCTATTGCAGGTAATTGACGCAAATGTTTTTGCCTACATGCAGGAATTCGAGGTGGATGACAATATTTCAATGAAAATCCAACCAACCTTGATGCAATTCCAGTATGCCCAGAAACCTGCCTTGGGAGTATCCATGGGGCTAAGATTTTAGATTATGAAAAGAAAATTGCTTATATCGGCCGCCTGCATCCTTGTCATCCACGGCAGCATTGTCGCTGCCCCGGACGGAAGCAAAAAGACCAGGCGGCAGCTGATTGAAGAGAACGAACAGCTTCTCAAAAAGATAGAACTGCTACAGGCGCAGATTGAAGAACTCCGCTCCGAAGTCGAGGAAGTAGCCATCATCGAGGATGACCTTTCCGGGGAAGGCGAAAACGAAAACAAGATTTCCAGCGGAATGGAAGATTATGTCTCCATGAGCACGGATACCCTCCTTGGCCAGTGGTATATGCACCGGGCATCCCGCATCCCCGGCAGGGAGCAGTATAACATGGATTCGGTGCGTTTCACAACCGACGTTCCCGACAGCATCCTGATGCGCCGCCTGGCCGATATGAATTCCTTCATCTCCCTCCCCTACAACGAGACGGTGAAGAACTTCATGATTCTCTATTCGGAGAAGATGCCCCGGAAGATGGGCGAGATGATGGGCCTTGCACAATATTACATGCCCATTTTCGAGGAAACATTCCGCCAGTACAATCTGCCGCTGGAACTCAAATACGTCGCCATCATCGAAAGTGCGCTCAATCCGCGTGCCGAATCCCGCGTTGGAGCCAAGGGACTCTGGCAGTTCATGTATCGCACGGCCCTGAACTACGGCCTGAAGATAGATTCCTACACCGATGAAAGGATGGATCCCTTCCTTTCGGCCGATGCCGCCGCCCGCTACCTTCGCGACGCCTACCGTATCTTCGGCGACTGGCCGCTTGCGATATCGGCCTACAACTGCGGATCGGGAAATGTAAATAAAGCGATACGTCGTGCCGGGGGCAATTCTGACTTCTGGAAGGTTTACGAATTCCTGCCCAGGGAAACGCGTGGATATGTGCCGGCGATGGTGGGGGCGATGTACGCCTTCCGCTATGCAAACGAATACGGTTTGAGGGCCGAGCCCATTTCCATGCCTGTCTATGTGGACACCCTCCATATAAGCAAGAATCTGCATTTTGCTCAGGTAAGCGAACTGCTGGGCATTCCGCTTGACGACATACGCGATCTTAACCCTCAGTATTACAGGGACATAGTTCCGGGCGAAAGCGGAGATCAGGTGCTTCGTATCCCTTTTAACTACACGGCTGCTTTTCTGGATCAGCAGGACAGCATCTACAAGCATAAGGCCGATGTCCTTTTCAATGACAAAGTACCTGACGGGAGGGCCGTTGCGGGCAGTCGTCCGGCGAGAACTTCTTCGACTGCGTCGTCTTCATCCTCTGCCGGTAAGGGCCAGTGGGTTTATTATAAAGTGCGTTCCGGAGATAATCTGGGCAAGATTGCGAAGAAATATAACACCACCGTACGGCAGCTGAAATCCTGGAACGGCCTGAAATCCGACAGGATTACAATAGGCCAAAGGCTTAAAGTTGGTAAGAGCTAGTATTCGCATTGAAGCTGGAAATTGAGCGTGGGTGAATTCTCACGCTCTTTTCTTATCAAATAGCCGCCTTTCAGGTACAGTTTCAGCGTTATTCTGGAGAAAAAACGCCTTTTCCAGCTGGCGTAGGCCCAGACAGCGAAGCCTCTGCCGTAATATGCCGGCACGTTGAAATTTCCCGGAGCATCCCTTTCGTAAGTGTATATGCGGTCGTTCCACTTGTCAATGATGAAAGCGCTCAGGCGAAGATAGGCGGCAAGGCTTTCCCCTTTCCATCCTCCTTCCAGGTAGGTAAGCCAAGAATAGTGCTCGCAATGTACTCCTTCGTTCCTGTAAACTGCCATCCAGTTTCCGCAGGTGAATTTAAGGTCGGCCCTGAGGTCGCTTCGCGGGGCCTCGTAATTCCGGTAGCGCTCCGTAAAGCGTAGGGAAAGCGCCCAGATGGGGTTGAACTGTATATCTCCGTTCGAGTAGATCCTTAACTGGAAGCGCCCTGGTGCCGTTTCCGGTATCGGAAGCAATGAAGCATCGGCCGTTGTGGAAAGGGTGAAATTCCTCTCCCCTTTCCATTTAATCCCTGCCGCGAAACCGTATTCCCCGTACTTTTTCCCCGAAAATTTGCTTGGAATAACCCGTCCTTGAAGTGCAAGGTGGAATCCGCTGCCCGGACGCAGGCGCCAAGCCCCCTTATAAGCCCCTGATTTGTTTTTGTACGCCGCCTCAAGGGCGAGGTCGGATTTGCGGTAATTGTACCTTAAATCGGCCGAAACGGCCAAATCCAGGCCACACGCGCTCAAGCCTATCTGTCCGTTCCGGAAATAGTAGTCTCCGTGGACGCCGAAACTGCCGTCAAGCGCTCCGAAGGCAAGAGTACGGAAACGGCTGCCTTGATATTCATAAACCAGTCCCCGGCTAAGCCCGCTTGACGAGTATGACCAAGAGGTGCTTGCCCCGTTTGCCTTCAGAACGAATGCATCGACGGTTGAAAGGCTTGTCATTGAAAATCCTTCCCAGAGGATTAATCCCTGGCCGAATCGAAGCTTATGGTCCCCAACAATCAGGCTGTGGCCGCGATAGTTGGCAGTGGCGTAAAAACTGCCGTCCTTGCCCCTCCAGGCCCCGCCGGCACCCAGATGAGCGGTGCTTACTTTGGCTTTTCCGCCCACGGAATTCAGTGTGGTACGAAGGATTGCGCTGGCTTTCAGTTTCACCGTATCGGTTTTTCCTGGAGCCCTATGACTTTCCAGGGACAGGAAGGGTTTTAACGCCTGAACCGCTTCGCTGCCGAATCCGTCCACCAGGGCCAGTTCCTCCCAGGAAAGGATATCCCCGCTCCTGCTCCGGTAATCCCTGATGGAGGCTGCCTGATAATCGCTCAAGACGCCGCCCGAACGCAGCCAGGGGCTGTTTATGCGTATCTTTCGCCCCTTTTGGGACTGAATCTCCTCTATCTGGTATTCCGACAGCTCTTCCTCTGACGATGCGCCCCAGACATACATTGCCGCCCTAAGAATTTCTTCATCTTCCTGCGACGCGGCGGGAATGGCGACCGCAAGAAGAACAAACGCACAAATAATCTTTTTCACGCCGCAATGTAGGAAAGAGCCGCTGAAATCCACTGCTTCTGTTGAAAACTTGTGTTGTTTTATACTAAACTTGTGTTGTTTTTTATTATTTTTGCATAATAATATACATAAAATGCTAGAGCGAATTACCCTTCACGACAAAACTTTCAGGCTCTTTATTAAAAATGAAGAGATTGAAAAAGCCATCGACACCATTGCTGAACGTCTTAATTCCGACTATGCAAACTGCACCGATGAAGATCCTGCAATACTGCTTTGTACCCTTAACGGGGCGGTGATTTTCGCCGCAGAGCTGCTCAAGCGCCTTAATTTCCCGCTCATGCTCAAGGCCTGCAAGCTTTCTTCTTATGCGGGCACCTGCACCACCGGAATAGTGAAAACCGACGTTCCCCTTCCCCAGCATCTCGAGGGCCGGAGGGTAATCATAGTGGAAGACATTGTGGATACCGGAGGAACAATTGTTACCCTTATGGAACAGCTTCGGGAGCACAAAGTGAAGGATGCAAAGGTGTGCACCCTGCTTCTGAAAAAGGATGTGTACGACAAGGATGTCATCCTGGACTATGTCGCTATGGAGGTTCCCAATCTTTTCATAGTGGGTTTCGGCCTGGATTACAATGAACTGGGACGCAATATCAAGGATATTTACGTATTGGACAAATAAAATGAAATACTACGTTCTTTTCGGCCCTCCGGGTGCAGGCAAAGGCACACAGGCCGGTTCCATGGTGGAGCGCTACAATCTTTGCCACCTTTCCACCGGTGAACTCCTGCGCAGCGAGATTGCTGCCGGCACTCCCCTTGGCCTGCAGGCAAAATCGCTCATCGAAGGCGGGAATCTGGTTCCTGACGAAGTCGTTGAAGGGATGATTGAATCCAAATTCCAGAACACGAAAGGAGTTAATGGTTTCCTTCTGGACGGTTTTCCCCGCACCATAGCCCAGGCCCGGGCCCTGGATGAAATGCTCTCAAAAAAAGGCGAAGAGGTCACTGCATGCATCTCCCTGATGATTCCGGACAGCCTTATCCGCGAGCGCATCGCCAACCGTGCCAAGATTGAAGGCCGGGCCGATGACGCCCGTGACGAAGTGGTTCTTAACCGCATTGACACCTATCACGCCAAGACAGAGCCCCTTATCGATTATTACATAGAAAAGGGCAAATACAGGGAAATTGACGGAGTGGGCAGTATAGAGGATGTCCGGAGCCGCATTTTCGCTGCTATAGATTAATCCTTGATGCATAGAATTTTTCTGCCAATTTATAAGTTCTTTCGGGGCCACAAGGTCCTGATGTGGCTGCTTCTTGTGGCAAGTTCGCTTGTGTTCTCCTGGTTCGGCGCTCATTTGCGTTATGAAGAGGACATTATCAAACTGCTACCACGCTCTTCCACTTCCAATGAACTGAATTTTGGCGAAATCCTCCTCATAGAAAAGATTTTTGTCCAGGTCACCTCGCGGGATACGCTTCAGCCCGTAGCCCCGGAAGAACTGGGCGCCATAGTGGAAGCGTACTGCAATGAGTTGCAAAAACGGGACAGCGCCACTCACTACCTGCAGGACATTTTGGTTTCTCTTGGCATGGACACGGCCCTGGAAGCCATGGATTTCGGCCTCACACATCTGCCCAGCTTCATAGACACGTCCTGGTATGCCCACATCGAGCATTTGCTAGAGCCGGAGATTTTCCAGGAGCAGATGGCACGGAACTACCAGATCCTGATGGATGATGAAACCGGCGAGGCGTCACAGCTGGTTTCTATGGATCCGCTGAATCTTCGGTCCCTTCTGGACAGTATTCTGGGTGAGGGTGCAGGCAGCGGCATCACCATAGACAACGGACACTTCTTCTGTCCGGACAAGACAATGGCCCTGGCCTTCATCTCCCCTTCCTTCCTCTCCACCAATTCCGGCGACGGAAGGCGTTTGGTGAAGATGATGGACCAACTTAAGGATGAAATGGAAGCCGAGCATCCGGAGATTCGCATCATGATGCACGGCAGCATGCATAACGGTGTCTCCAATGCCGGCAGAATCAGGCTGGACCTGGCCTGGTCCATCGGCCTGTCTCTGCTTTTGATTCTTATCATAATGATGCTCAGTTTCCACAAGCTGGCATTCGTTTGGCAGCAGATTGTTCCTGTCCTGTACGGCGTTGTCTTCTCATTGGCCTGCATGTACTGGATAAAAGGCTACATGTCCCTTATGGCTCTTGGCCTCAGCGCCATTGTGCTGGGTGTAGCCATCAGTTACTGCCTTCATATCCTTATCCATTATTACTATGTCGGGGATACTGAGCAGATGCTCCGGGAAGAATCCACTCCGGTTTTCCTGGGCTGCATAACCACAATCGGAGCCTTCCTGGGCCTGCTTTTCACGGAAAGCGACCTGCTCAGGGATTTCGGCCTTTTCGCCACCTTCGCCCTTATCGGCAATACATTTTTCGCACTGGTTTTCCTGCCGCATTTCCTTAGTCCGGAACAGATTTTTTATAAACGTACACACGGTTTCCCGCTGGTAGAACGCATCAACAGCCTCCCCTGGGACCGAAATAAATGGTTCATCGGCGCCCTCGTCGTCTTAATTGTGCTGGGCGTGGTTTTAAGTCCCCGCGTGCGCTTCGACAGCGACTTGATCAATTTGAACTATACGAATGATGAACTCTGGGAAAGCCAGCAACTTTACAACAGCAAAACTGCCGACGGCTTTGCCCATCATTATTTTGCAGCCTGGGACAAGGATGACCTTGACCAGGCGCTGGAGCACAATAAAGGCCTTGTCCGTTCGCTGGATTCGTTGCAGGCCGCCGGACTGGTGAAAGGCTACATTCCTGTAACGAAACTGCTGCTGCATTCCACCCAGGACCAGTGGGAGCGCATTCACGCTTGGGAGGCCTTCTGGACTCCGGACAGGATAAAGGAATTGGGCAGGCGCCTTGCCGAGGCCGAGCTCCAGTACCAACTGCCACAAGGCTTCTACTCTCCATTCCTGGGCCTTATCCTGGGTCGTTATGAACCCGGAGACCTGTCCTCTTCCGGCATTTTGCCCGATGGACTGATGTCCAATTATATGGAGCGGCAGAATAGCGGCAGGTATATGGTTTTCACCGACGCTTCCTACGATATCAAGGACCAGACGGCAGTATGGACAAGCCTGGCGGCGCAGGACCACGTACTTGTGATTGAACCCTTCTTTTACTGCCGGGACATGGTGGAAATCGTGCACGACGACTTTCGAATAACTCTATGGATATCCAGTCTTTTCGTGCTGCTTGTGCTGCTTATCAGTTTCCGCAACATCTGGATTGCCCTTATCGCCTTCTTCCCTATGTTCGTGAGCTGGTATGTGATGCAGGGCTATATGGCTTTGTTCGGCCTTGAATTCAATCTAATCAATATCGTTATTTCCACCTTCATCTACGGAATTGGCGTTGACTACAGCATCTTCGTTATGGAGGGCTTGCTGTCGGAAGCCAGACAGGGAGAAAAAAGGATGCTCGAATACCATAAAGTGGCCATTTTCTACAGTGCACTGGTACTTTGCATCGTTACCTTCTCGCTGGTGTTCGCTCGCCATCCTGCCATTAATTCCATCGGCTGGATTACACTTATCGGAATGGCTTCCACTATAATGATAACTTATTCTTTGCAGCCCTTTGTTTTTCGTCAGTTGTGTAAGATACCCTTCCTGAGAAAACAATTCCGTTTGCCTGAAAAATGATGACACTGAACGCGGACTTATACCTGAACCTTATCCGTGGTGGCGCTGCACGCCTGGCAGAGAATCGACAGACCATCAACGACCTCAATGTGTTTCCTATCCCCGACGGAGATACCGGAGACAATATGTATATGACCATAGAGGCAGGCACCCACGCTGCGGGAGAAAGCCTTTCTGAGATGGCCAGCGCTGTTTCACAAGGCATGCTGCTGGGAGCCCGCGGCAATTCCGGCGTTATCCTTTCTCGAATGTTCGCGGGCCTTTCAAAAGGCTTCCGGAACTTGGAGGAGGCCGATGCCGACCATTTCGTAAAGGCTATGCGGGCAGCTGTGGAAGAGGCCTACCAGGCAGTCTCCCGGCCGGTGGAAGGCACTATTCTCACGGTACTTCGCGAGGGGGTTGAAGCCGCGGCATCTTCCTCCAGCCTGGAAGATTTCTTCGACCGTTTGACTGCGGGTATGGAATCAAGTCTTCAGCGTACCCCGGACCTTTTGGATGTGTTAAAAAAGGCCGGTGTGGTGGATAGCGGCGGTGCGGGCCTTCTGAGCATTACGGAAGGCATGCGCGATGCCCTTTACGGAAAATCCCCGGTTTTGGCCGGCTCCGACCAGCCATCCAATGCCATCGTAGATTTCACATCCTTTACCGAGGACAGCGTGCTGGAATTCGGCTACTGCACCGAGTTTCTCCTGCGTCTGCAACGCTGCAAAGTTGACCTGGAGAACTTTGACGAAACTGTTATCAGGGACTGGCTCCTGGAACAAGGAGATTCCCTGGTTTTCTTCCGCGATGGCAGCATCGTGAAGGTTCACGTTCATACCAAAGACCCGGGCGCCATACTAAGCCGTTGCCGGGAATGGGGCGAATTCCTTAGCATCAAGGTGGAAAACATGACGCTCCAGCACCACGAAAAGCGTATGGACGAGCGCTACAAATGTGCCCGCAAAGCCCTTGGCATAGTGAGCGTGGCCGCCGGCAAGGGCCTTTCCGGCATCTTCTCCGAAATGGGTACGGACGTGGTCATCGAGGGCGGCCAGACTATGAATCCCCCCGTGGAGAAGTTCCTGGAGGCCTTCGACACGGTGAATGCCGATGTTGTCCTGGTCTTCCCCAACAACAGCAATATCCTTCTCTCCGCTAGGCAGGCTGCCGACTTGTACAAGGGTTCAAGAATAGAGGTTATTCCAACGAAGACGCTCGGTGAAGGCTATTTTGCCCTGGCCAATCTCCAGGCCGATGAAGCTGTGGACGATATGGTTCATACCCTTACTGAAGCCGCGTCATCCGTGACCACCGGTCTTGTATCCCGTGCAATCCGTGACAGCGAAGCCGGTGCCGCCGGCAACTACCTGGGCATCAGCGGAAAGGACATCCTATGCTGTGCTCCCAATCCCAGGGAAGCCGCCCTGGCGCTCTTTGACAAGCTTCACGCATCATCGGCCGACATAATCCTCATTTTCGCGGGTGCTGATGCCCCGGAAGAGGAAGCCGAGGCTCTTAAAAGCCAGATTGAATCTTCCTGTCCCCTGTCGGAGATTATCCTCCTTGACGGCGGACAGCCCGTTTACAATTATATACTTGTACTATGCTGAAAATCTTTACCGACACCGACACCGACCTGACGCCCGCAGAAGCTGCCAGATTCGGTTTCCAGCTCATCTCGATGCCCTACAGCATTGATGCAAAGACCACTTATCCTTATGTGGACTTCGAGACATTCGACGGACATGCTTTTTACGATGTGCTCCGCAGCGGGGTTCTTCCCACCACCAGCGCCATCTCCAAAGAACAATATATCAATTACTTCGAACCGGACTTTGCTGCCGGGAACGACATCTTGTACGTGCATTTCTCACGTGCTATGACCAACACCTTCGACGCCATGGACCAGGCGGTGGCAGAGCTCAAGGCCCGCTATCCTGGCGTCCGTTTCGAAGAAATTGACACCAAGGGCATTACTCCCATCTCCTACGGCATCGTCTGTGAGGTGGGAGACCTGTACCTGCAAGGAAAGACCCTGGACGAAATTCTCGCCTGGGCCAAAGAGGAAGTGGATCATTTCGCTATGTATTTCTTTGCCGACGACCTTAAGTTCTTCCGACGCAGCGGCCGTGTAAGCGGGCTTGCCGCCACTATGGGCACCCTCATCGGCATCCGTCCGCTTATCTATATGAGCCAGGAAGGAAAGATGGTGTCGGTAGGCACGGTGAAAGGCCGTCCCAAGGCCCTCCAGGCCCTTTTGGACAAAGTGACCGAACTGGGCAGCGAGATCGAGAAGCACCGCATCTGCATCGGCCATTCCGACGCGCCGGAGATTGCCCATCAACTTGGAGCGATGATCGAAGAGCGCTTCGGTAAACAGAATATCGTGTATGTATATGTGAATCCCACCGCCGGAAGCCACTGTGGCCCTAACGGCGTAGGCGTATGTTTCCACGCAAAACACCGTTAACCGACATGAAGCATCACGAAATCATAATTGACCTTCTGGGAAGCGACCTTGGTCCGGAAGAGATGTTGAAAGGGGCCTCTCTGGTTCTGGAAGAATTCCCTCTCGTCAACCTCGCCTTGGCTGGTCCGCGGGCCCTCATCGAGGCTGCCGGCCTGCCTGAAGGCCGTTATCGGATTCTGGAGGCCGACAAGACCGTGACCAATCTGGACAATCCCGTCGAAGCCTTCTACCGCAAAGAGTCCGTCTCGGTGTTCGTGGCTTTGGAAGAGGCAAGCCGGAACGAGGATGTCATAGGCGTCATCAATGCCGGCAACACCGGAGCCCTTTTTGTCGGCGCAATCCGTTACCTCCTGGCCGACAAAGCCGTCCGGCCATGCATCGCCGCAATCCTCCCTACTACCCAGGGTGGCTTCACCTGCCTGGTGGACACGGGCGCATCCATTGACTGCGGTCCAGCCCAACTTGTCGAATTCGCACATCTTGGAAGCGATTTCATGCACACGCTATACAAACTGGATTCCCCTCGCGTGGGCCTGCTTTCCAACGGAGCCGAACCCACCAAGGGCAACAATCTGGTAAAGGAAGCACATCAGCTGCTCGCCCGCGAGGAAGGCATCAACTTCATCGGCAACATCGAGGGCAACAAGACTCTGTCGGGGCTGTGCGACGTTCTGGTTTGCGAAGGATTCGCCGGGAACCAGGTCCTTAAGAACTCCGAAGGGATGGCGGTCAACCTTATAACCGAGATTGTCAAGTACGGCAAGATGCATAACCAGCCTGCCGCTCAGGAAATCGCCGGATACCTGATGTCCCGCTTCGACTTTGCTTCCTTGGGTGCAGGCATCATGCTTGGTACCAGAAAACTGGTTGTGAAAAGCCGCGGCTCCTGTCGTCGTGAAGCGATAAGGAACGCCGCCCGTATCATAATCAACCTTGCCGAAAACAAAACTCTATACGAATCTATTCATTAAGAAACTACCTGTTATGTACGAAAGACTATTGAAACTTATCAAACTATATCTGCCGGAAGACAAGATTGCCTCTGCTTCTCCCTCTTCCCGCATATCGGCCGACCTTGGAATGGATTCCATCGGCATGCTGATGCTCTCCATGGCTATGGAAGAAGAATTCGGTGTTTCTTTCCGGGAACCCGTCAAGTTCGACACCGTGCAGGACGTGCTGGATTTTCTGGACAAGAATGCGACCAGGCGATGAAAAAGGAAAAGGATATACAGCGCGAGCTTGCAACGCGCAAATACAGGAAGCCAAACTGGATATTTTACTTTATTTACTACTTTGCCTGCCGTTTCATCATTACCAGACCCTTTCATCCCGAATTCAAAGTCATAGACAAATTGTCCGACTGTAAAGGTCCGGCATTCCTGGTATGGAACCACCAGTCGCGCCGCGATCACGCGATGATGACCGTAGCCGCCTGGCCTCGGCGAATCAACTTCCTGGCCGAAGAGGCATCTTTTTTCAGGAGTCATCTGGCGTTGGTGTTCAAACTCAACAATGTCATTCCCAAAAAAGTCCTTTCCAACGATTTGTCAAGCCTTAGGGCCATCCGGGACGTTATCAAACAGAACGGTGTAGTTGCTTTTGCACCTGAAGGTTTTGCTTCCATATTCGGTGACAACCAGCCGGTCATCCCTGGTACAGGCCGATTCCTGCAGGTATTCGGGATTCCCGTTTACTCCATGGCTCTTCAGGGCGGCTATCTGTGCACCAGCAAATTAAGTGATGAAGACCGGCCCGGAAAGTTCTGCTGCCAGCTGCGCCTGCTTTTCACGCCCGAAGACCTGAAGAAGATGTCCCCGCAGGAGATCGAGGACGCCCTGAACAACGAGTTCCACCATGACGACTTCAAGTGGAACAAACAGCACCACTACCGTTATTATTCCAAAGAGGGCATCTGCACCCGTCTGTCCGATATGTGCTACCGCTGCCCGCGCTGCGGCACCGAATTCGAAATGACGGCCGAAAAAGACTATATCGAGTGCCGGCACTGCGGCAATAAGGCCACCATGGATGAATATTATGAATTCCATCCGGCATCGGACGACTGCGTCATCCCGGAATCCCCAACTGCATGGACTCACCTGGAACGCCAGGTCATCATTGACGAGATCCGACAGGACCCGGACTATTCCTTCACCGTTAAGGTAAAGCTGGGATATCTCCCTAAAGACCATCTGATTCCGAAGGATTGCACAACGGAAATCTGCGGTGAAGGCGTTTATACAGTTGACCACAAAGGAGTCCACTACAGGGGCACCCGCCACGGAAAGGAGTGGAATTTCGACCTTGACTACAGGCAGATATTTACCTATCCCTCCAGTGTGATGCTGGATATCATCACTAGTTACGTAGATGGGGAATACTATGACTTCTATCCCGAATATCCCTGTGTCGGCAAGGTTACCATACTAACCCAGGAGATGCACCGCCTTCACGTAAACAAATGGAAAAACCTCCCCTGGTTTGACTATATGTACGAGGGAAAAGAGCTTGGAATTGACCTTGATGCGTGAGTTTCCGGCTTGTTTAATATTGGAGAATTTGTAAATTTGCTTATCAAAATCCAAACCCATGGTCCAGGTCTATTGCAAAAACACCAGGGAAACAAAGCGATTTCCGGAGGGCACTTCCCTTCTTCAGATGCTCTCGGAATTCGATTGCCGCAAGCCGTATCCCATAGTATCGGCAAAGGTGAACAATGTATCCCAAGGGCTGAAATTCAAGGTTTACCAGAACCGGGACATTGAATTCATCGACGTCCGTGAGCCCAGCGGAATGAGGGTTTACTGCCGTTCGCTGTGCTTCCTGATGTACAAGGCTGCAACAGACGTTTTCCCGGGCAGCAAGCTCTACATGGAGCATCCCATTTCCAACGGTTATTTCTGCCACCTTCGTAAAAGCGACGAAACTGACCTTTCGGCCGAAGATATCCTCCTTCTGGAGAAGCGGATGAAGGAACTTGTGGATAAGGACCTCCCCTTCCACCGCTACGACGTTCAGACCGACCGTGCAATCAAAGAATTCCGCAAGGCTGGATTCAGCGACAAAGTACGCTTGCTTGAGACCGGCGGAGAGGCCTATACGGACTATTACACCCTTGGCGAAACATCGGACTATTACTATGGAAAGCTCGTTCCTTCAACCGGATACCTGACCGTCTGGGGCGTCATGGCCTTTCACGACGGAATCCTGCTCCAAGTGCCTTCCAGGGAGGATCCGACACGCGTTGCCGAATTCATAGACCAGCCCAAGACCTTCGAAATGTTCAAGGAAACCCTAAGCTGGAACATCATTATGGGGCTCAACACCGTAGGGGATGTAAATGAGGCCTTCCTGCACGGCAGGGCCAGCGAACTTATCCAGATTGCCGAAGCCCTCCAGGAAAAGAAAATCGTAAAGATTGCCGAGGAAATCGACCGCCGTTACCGCAGCGATAATCCTCTGAAACTGGTGCTTATCACCGGTCCTTCCTCGTCTGGAAAAACCACCTTCTGCAAGCGCCTGAGCGTACAATTGAAGGCGTGCGGCCTGAAGCCGGTATCGGTTTCCACGGATGACTATTTTGTAAACCGTGTGGAAACGCCCAAGTTCCCGGATGGCAGCTACGATTTTGACAATTTCGACACGGTGGACCACGCCTTGATGGAAAGCGATATAATGAAGCTTATCGACGG
>CACYCP010000054.1 GCA_902772985.1 uncultured Bacteroidia bacterium
AAGACCTTGATTTAAGCAGGCCGACAACAGTCGTCGATACCAGAAAAAAGAAGGCAACTCACTTTTGAGTCACCTTCATTTTTGAGGACATGAGCCTTATCATCAGGCGTTAAGGAACCAGAGGCTAATAGTTCTCCGGCTTCAGCTGGAAATAGCTTTGCGGGTGGTTGCAGACGGGGCACACTTCGGGGGCTTTCTTGCCGACGATGATGTGGCCGCAGTTGGAGCACTGCCAGATGCAGTCACCCTCGCGGGAGAACACCAGGCCGTTCTTGACGTTTTGCAGGAGCTTCAGGTAGCGGGCCTCGTGCTCTTTCTCGATGGCGCCTACCATGCGGAACTTAGCGGCAATTTCGGTGAAGCCTTCGGCTTCGGCCTCGTCGGCCATGCGGGCATACATGTCGGTCCATTCGTAGTTTTCACCTTCGGCAGCGGCCTTCAGGTTATCCATGGTGGAGGGGATTGAACCGCCGCAAAGGTATTTGAACCAAAGTTCGGCATGCTCTTTTTCGTTGGCTGCGGTTTCCTCGAAAATCTTGGAAATCTGTACGTAGCCGTCTTTCTTGGCCTTTGAAGCAAAATAAGTGTACTTGTTGCGGGCCTGGGATTCACCGGCAAAAGCCTCCATGAGGTTCTTTTCGGTCTTTGTTCCTTTAAGATCTTTCATATTGTGTAAAAGTTAAAATTAAAAACAGTCCCTAAGGATTTTAATTATGTTGTCCGGACGTCCCATCGTATAAAAATGTACGGCGGGAACTCCGTTTTTAATAAGGTCTTTACATTGGCCGATGCACCATTCCGTGCCAATTTCATAAACTTCTTCCTTCGATGCCGCCGCCCTAACCGCTTCAGTCAGTTCTTTGGGCAGGTCTATGGAAAAACTTGAAGGCAGAAGTTCCAAATGCTTCAGCGTGGAAAGGGGTTTCAGGCCCGGGATAATGGGCACGCCGATTCCGGCATTCCGGCATTCTGCTACAAAGTTATAAAAAATAGCGTTATCGAAAAACATCTGAGTAATAATATAATCGGCCCCCTCATCTACTTTTTTCTTAAGGAAGGAAATGTCTTCCTGAAGGTTCGCCGCCTCGAAATGCTTTTCCGGATATGCCCCTACGCCGATGCAGAAATGGGCCTCCAGGCTTTTCTCGAAAGAACGGATGCCCTGGACCAGTTCGCTGGCGTGGGTGAAACCGCCTGGCGTGGGGGTAAAGCGCTTTTCGTCGTTGAGGGAGTCCCCGCGGAGGGCCATCAGGTTGTCGATACCAAGGAAATGGTAGTTGAACAGCTGGGATTCAATCTCTTCGCGGCTGGCTCCGGCACATATTAGGTGCGGAACCATTTCCACGGGGTATTTGCCCATCACCGCCGCGCAAACGGAAAGCGGGGACAGGCGGCTCCGTACCAGATGGCGCGAGAAGGAACCGTCCGGACGGCGGCGATATTCATACTGGTCCCGGTGGCTGGTAACGTTGATGTATCGCGGGGCGAACTCCATAAAACGCCCTACGACGCCCAGCAGCTCGTCTTTTTTGATGCCGTTCAGCGGTGGCACTATTTCCAGCGAGGGGAATGGTTTCCCTGCCGATGAAAGTATTTCAGATATTTTCATGTCAACATTGGCGAAGATACAACGAAAAACTGAAATCGTCAATCTATTTGAAATAATATTGAAAATCAGTACATCTGCAAATTTCAAAAACACATATAAATATATGGAAAGAAATATATGTAAAAGATACGAAGCTCCCACCGCCGAAGCTGTGGAAGAAGTGAGCTTCAGCACGACTCTCGTCCCCAAGGACGACTCGGAAATCAAGTTCGTCTATCTGGTTCCGGAGAACTGCATACGTGCACTGTTCAGCGTCTCCGACGATCTGTTGGGCGAGAATCCCAACTATCTTGATGACGAGCCCACAGCCTACTGGTTCTATCACGATTGGGGCGAGAATATGGGAAGCGGCTGGAGAGCGCCTACGTATAGCGATTTTGTCTATCTTTTCAACAGTACCGACAAGTACGGATATGCGTTGCTTTTCCAGTCGGACAATCTTACTGGCGACGCCGCAATGGTGTGCTGGCGGGGCAATTCCGTGCGCCTGGTCCGGGATTTGGACTGATATGACCTAGGAATTGCGTGGCTTCGCGGGGAGTGAGGCCACGCTCTTTTCTGTAAGATTCGTACTGAGAGGCGCTTATTTTACGGATTTCGGGATATTGCGCCTGAGGGTGGATTATCACGAAGCCGCAAATGGAAGCATCCGGAATCATTGCAAAGCTTTCGGTAAGGCTTATTCCAAGCTTTTCGTGCCCCGGGATGAGCGGAAGGACCTCCCCGATGATGCTAAGGTCCGGACAACAGGCGTAACCCGCCGCAGGAAGCAGCACCTTCGTTCCGGCTCGCCGTTGAAGATTTTTCTGCAGCCAGGCCGATGCAGCATCGGCAAGAGTGACCACTACGGCGTGGCGAAGTATGGGATTGTCGCAGTCGGGGCAGGTGCAAACGGCACTGGAATGCACGCTGATGGCGAAAACGCCGAAAGGACCGCTTCCCTCCGAAGGGACGAAATCGGCCAGGGAAAGCCCTCCTTCCTGGCGTAGCATCGGAAGGCGCTTGCCGCCGGAAAGAACGATGGTATTGTTCTCCCGACGGGCCGGACAAAGCCTCATCCCAACCCGCACTTCCGCTTCCAGATGCTCCAGGATGTTCCGTCCCTGAAGCAGGAATTCGTATCCCGGAGTGCCCGGGCGGGGGATTTTTTTGAGCCCGGCCGCGGCGGCGAAAAGCTTCCAGTCAAAGTGCTTTTTCAGGCTTTTCAATGGGACGGTCCGCACCGGCATGCTGCGGAAGGGACAGCCGGAAAGATGCCCGCCTGTGACCTCTTTCGTGGCAGCGCTTTCACGCTTTTTGCTCTCGTAGGCTTCCCGAAGGGCCTTTTGCGCCTGGTGCTGGCTCTTTTCGAAGTTTTCCCTGCTGCTAAGGCAGCGCTTAATCAAAACCGCAGAAACCGAAGCATCGGCCCCATGAAAAACGTGGGGATACAGCGGGGCAAGTTTTACCGCCGTGTGCAGGGCCGATGTGGTTGCTCCGCCCACAAAAAGCGGCAGGTCCACTCCCCGGGCACTCATTTCCCGGCAAAGCTCTTCCATCTGGAAAAGGCTGGGAGTGATGAGCCCGCTCACCGCGATTGCGGCAGCACCTTCCTCCAGGGCCCGTTCCAGGATTGTCTCCTTATCTACCATAACCCCAAGGTCAACGACCTGGAAGCCGTTGCAGGACAAGACTATCCCCATGATGTTCTTGCCAATGTCGTGAACATCCCCCTTCACCGTGGCGACTATGATTTTAGGCTTGTCGGAGGCTTCGCTGCCGATGGGAAAATGCGGCTCCAGAATACTCACCGCCTCTTTCATCACCTTTGCCGCCCTCACCACCTGAGGAAGGAACATCTTTCCTTCACCGAAGCGGAGTCCGACCTCTTCCATAGCCTGCATAAGCGGGCCTTCAACCACTTTTACGGCACTTTTTTCGGCCTTCAGGCATTCCAGGACAGCGTCTTCCAAGCCTTCGCTCCGGCCCTGCAAAAGGCAGTGCAGAATGCGCTCCCGGGGGCTTCCGGAAGGGGTTTGAAGCTCTTTGCCCTCGCTTCCCTGCCCGGACTGGGCAATGCTGGAAGCCAGAGCCAGAAGTCGCGATGAAGCATCGGCCCCTTTGCAAAGGATAACGTCTTCGCAGGCCTGCCGGAGCTCTTCATTTATGGCATCGTAGGGCAGGAGCATTCCGGGATTCACGATTCCCATGTCCAGCCCCGCCTGCACCGCATGATAGAGGAAAACGGCGTGCATTGCTTCTCTGACGCCGTTGTTTCCGCGGAAGGCGAATGACAGGTTGGAAATGCCGCCGGAAGTGTAGCAGCCTGGAAGGTTCTGCTTTATCCATCGCACAGCGTCAATGAAATCGATTCCGTATCGGGCGTGTTCGGGGATGCCCGTGCCAACGGAAAGCACGTTGCAGTCGAAGATTATATTCCAGGGTTCGATGCCGGCGGCGGTGAGCAGTTCATAACTTCGGCGGCAGATTTCGATCTTGCGCTCCAGCGTTGTGGCCTGGCCTTTTTCGTCAAAGGCCATCACAATGAAAGCGGCTCCTAAACGCCTTATCTCCAAGGCTTTTTCAAGGAAAACCTGCTCTCCTTCCTTCAGGGAAATTGAATTGACGATGCATTTTCCGGGAGCGTTTTTAAGGCCGGAGAGTACCGCGTCCCAGTTTGAGGAATCTATCATTATGGCCGCTCTTGCAACCGCCGGATCCGTGGAAACATGCCGCAGGAACACCTCCATTTCCTTCGGGGCGTCCAGCATGGCATCGTCCATATTGATGTCGATTATCCTTGCCCCGCCGTCAATCTGGAGGGCGGCAATCTGTAAGGCCTCCTCGTATCGGCCTTCGGAAATGAGCCTTGCGAATTTGCGGGAACCGGCCACGTTCGTGCGCTCCCCAATATTGGTGAAATTGTTTTCCCGGCTAATC
>CACYCP010000055.1 GCA_902772985.1 uncultured Bacteroidia bacterium
CTCATGTCTCACTCTTACAATTTTATGTCTCATCCTTACAATTTTTACTTATTAGATCCTTCGTCGCCTTCGCCTCCAAAGGATGACGATCATCCGAAGCCGAAGGCTGCTGCCCGCAGGCGAAGGAGATACTTCGCTCCGCTCAGAACGACAAAACGGACGTGAACGGCAATCTCTTATTTTTCGTATCTTTGCAGCAGTATGAGTGAATTCAAGACAAACAAGGCGGTATTCGTGGGCGTGATTCTGGAGAAGGGGGGAGAACGCAAGGTGCAGGAATACCTTGACGAACTGGCGTTTCTGGCCACTACTGCCGGCGCCATCCCGGATAAGTTCTTCACCCAGAGGCTGGACAGGCCCGACAAAGCCACTTACATCGGCCCGGGAAAGCTGGAGGAAATAAGGACGTACTGCCAGGATAACGAGATAGAGTACGTCATCTTCGACGACGAGCTCACAGGGATGCAACAGCGTAACATCGAGAAGGTTATCGCCTGCAGCGACGTTATAGACCGCACCAGCCTTATCCTGGAGATTTTCGCCCAGCGGGCAAAGACCTCGTATGCGAAGATGCAGGTGGAACTGGCCCACTACCAATATATGCTGCCGCGCCTTGCGGGTATGTGGACTCACCTGGAACGCCAGAGGGGCGGTATGGGTACCCGCGGCGGTATGGGTGAAACCCAGATAGAAATTGACCGCCGAATTGTAAAGCAACGCATTTCCAAACTGAAGGAAGACCTGAAGAAGGTTGACAAGCAAATGTCCACGCAAAGGGGCAACAGAGGCTCTCTGGTGCGTTTGGCGCTGGTGGGATATACCAACGTGGGTAAAAGCACGTTGATGAATCTACTGGCAAAATCTGACGTTTTTGCCGAGAACAAACTTTTCGCTACCCTGGACACCACCGTCCGCAAGGTCGTCATCGAAAACGTACCCTTCCTGCTGAGCGACACCGTGGGCTTCATCCGCAAACTCCCCACCCAACTTGTCGAAGCCTTCAAGAGCACACTGGACGAGGTCCGTGAGGCCGATGTCCTCCTGCACGTGGTGGACATCTCCCATCCGGGTTTCGAGGAGCAGATGGAGGTGGTGGAGAAGACGCTCCGCGATATAGGCGCCGGGGAAAAGCCCGTGCTGGTGGTCTTCAACAAGGTGGACGCCTACAGCTATGAACCCTATGACCAGTTCTCCCTGGAGCCGCCGCAACCTGTCAACCGCACCCTTGACGAACTGAAGCACAGCTGGATTGCAAAGGAAAAGACGCCTTGCATCTTCATCTCTGCGAAGGAGAAAATCGGCATAGAAAAACTCCGCAACGACATCTACAAGATTGTTGCGGAGATTCACGCAGGGCGTTTTCCCTTCAATAATTTCCTTTGGTAGCTTAAAACGCGTAACCCAGGCCGATGCACAGGGTGTTGCCCACGGTTTGAGAGGCCAGGAGGAAACTTACGTCCAGATGCACGCCGAAGAACTTGCCGCCAATGCCAACAGAGGCGTATGACGGAATGGGGGCTTTGGCGGTGCCAAGGTGATAACCCGCACGGACGAAGACCATATCGTTCCAGCCATACTGCGCTCCAATTCCGCCGCCTATTCCTCCGTTGAAGAAGTAGTCGAAATCGGCCGCCAGGTTAATCCCGTTCTTGCCGAAGGCCATGTCATACCCCAATCCAAGTTTTGCCGATGCGGGCAGGGAATAGGCGTTTTCGCCCGATTTCACCTGGGTTCCTACCGAAGCTACTCCGGCCGAGACCTTGAAGCCCTTGATGCGGTACATCACGAAGGCATCGGCCGCAAAAGCATTGTACGAAGCGTCCGCGGCAAGCTTTGAACCTGCGAATTTTGCATTCACGCCCACCGACAGGTAATCGGTAATGGCGAAGCCCACGCCAAGCCCTACCAGGAAATCCGAAGGCTTGAAAGTGCCGGCAGGATTGCCCGCGCCGTCGTAGTTTTCGTATTCCGTTCCAATCTGATAAGCGCCGGTGGCAGAAATGCCGAAGCGCCCGATTTTCACGCCGCCCAAAAGGTTAAGATTGGTGCTTTTCGCACCCTTCGGCGCCCAGTTCTGGTAGGAAATGGCAACATCGCTGCCGGTGAAAGGAATGGCCGCCGGGTTGTACAGGCTGTTTATTCCCTGTACGCCACCCATCGCCGATGTCACCGCACTGCGGTCTATCCTCACGAAAGGAAGGGCAGTGCTGAATTCCTGTGCCTGTGCTGCGGCGGAAAAGAGGACCGCCATCAAACATACGAGTATATACTTTTTCATAATCTCTTACTTTTTGACAATGGTCTTCTTGGTTTCTTTTCCTCCCAGAGTAACCTTTAAGGAATAGATTCCGGGAGCGCACTTGCCCATATCGATGACCGCCGGGTCGAAGGCGCCCGCATTCACCTTTCCGTTAAAGACTATAGCCCCGGAGGAGGCCGATATCAAAACGTCCATCGAGGTGGGATCGCTTTGGTCGTTGGTGATGTTCAGTTTGTCGATAACCGGGTTCGGATAGGCCTGGATCTGCTGCTCGGGGTGACGCACCAGCACCTTGAAGGTCTGGTTGGCCGTAAGCCCCCTTGCATCGGTGCCCACAAGCTTAACCTCTGTCAGGCCAAAATCCAGGGTGGTCCCGTAAAGGGTGTTGCCCTGCTGGTTCAGGTTCAGGACAGAGGCATTGCTCATGGAGATGGAATACTTAAGGGTTTCCCCGTCGGGATCCTCGATGAACTGGTCCATCTGAAGGGTGAACTTCTCTCCCGTAGTGGAGAACAGCATGTTTTCAATGTTTTTCACCACTTTCGGCGCTTGGTTCGCCATCAGTTCGTAGTGAATCTCCTTGCTTGCCTTAAGGCCATACTGGTCGGTGACCTCGATGCTTGCGGTATATTTACCGGGATCGGCCCCGTTGCCTACGATGGTAAGCTGATATCCGCCGGAGCTGCTGCTCTGTACCCAAGTACAGGCCGGGCTGCCGGGCGTGAATTTGATGCTTATTGTATGGCCGTCCGGATCCGTGACGGTGAACGGAACCACAAGGGTCGCGTGGGCACGGACCTTATAGTCTCCGCTGTAATCCGTGGTAATCTTGGGGGGATTGTTGGCCTTGGTGGTAACCTGCTTTACGGGAGACATGGCCGAGAAGCTGTGGTTGTAGTCATAACCAGCAATGGCCACATTGTATTTCGTTTCGAACTCAAGGCCGCTGATGGTGCCGGTAATGGCATCGCCTATCTTCTTGCTGCCAACTTCTACATTGGCTATTACAACACCTTCGCCGGGATTTGAAGGATTAAGGGAAGAGAGGCTCTTCGTGCTGGCAAAGAGCACATAACCGGTGGCAGGGTCACCGCTCATAGGGCATTCCGTAACCTCCCAGCTGAATTCAATATTGTTTGAAACGGGCGTTACGCTATATTCCGTAACGATTTCCGGAGCATCCTCGCTGCCATAGACGAACGAGCCGTAGGCATCCAGTGCCGGGCCGATTCTGGAATTGTCCGGCAGGAGTGAGGGATTTGCGCCCTTAATGAGCCTTTCCTTCAGCATATCGGCAGTGAAGCCGGGACCTCCGAAATAGGAGACGATAAGTGCAGCGACACCGGAAACGTGGGGGCAGGCCATCGATGTTCCGTTCATGCTTGCATATCCGCTTTCGATAACGGTGCTGCGGATTGCCACGCCTGGAGCGGCAATATCGACAAAGTCTCCGTAGTTTGAGAAACTTGCGCGTTTGCCCTCGGAGGAGAATGCACCCACAGATATGATTGGCTCATAATCCGACGGTGGTCCGTAAGGGATATTGTCGTTGCCGGCGGCAAAGATGACGACACCGCCCTTCATTGGAGAATTCGGCAGCTGGTTGCCGCTATTGTCGCATCCGGCATACTTGATAAAATAATCTACCGCAGCCTTGTCGGCCCCGTCAATTTTCATGCTTTTAGCCCTCTCAAGCTCCGAGGGAGAAATCTGTCCGTCTTCATCCAGATCCAGGACATAGCCCCAGCTGTTGCTGGATATGACGGCGCCGTGATCGGCCCCCCACTTGATTGCAGCGGCGGAATCACCACCCTCACCGCCGAAAATCTGGCAGGACATCAGTCTTACGCCAGGCTGTCCGGCAGCGGCGTCTCCTCCGGCAATACCGCAGACGCCTTTACCATTGTTGTTGACAGCGGCAATGGTTCCCGCAACGTGCGTTCCGTGGTTTCCGGGTTCAATCACATAACTGTCATTTGTGAAGTTCTTGCTGCCGTTCGCGCCGCCTGCAATGGTGTTGCCGTCAAGGTCCTCGTGGTCCACTTGGATACCGGCATCAACCACCGAAACTATAACCTTGGGGTCTCCCTTTGTATAGTTTTCCCAAACTTTCTTTACATTGATGTCACGCCCGGCAACACTGTTGTTGATATAGTGCCACTGGTTGGAGAGCATCGGGTCGTTGAAAATGGCATTGTTGGTAAGTTTGCGGCGGCCCTCAACATATTCGATGCCCTCGATGGAAGCGAGTGAAGCGCTGGCCTTCGTAAGAGTGTTTTCCTGGTTGAATTCCACTTTGTACCAGCGATGGAGGCCTTCGCGGCGGGTGCGCTCCTCAAACTCCCCGGCGTCGGGGAAAAGGCGGCTCATAGAAGTAACGCCAAGGTCTTTGAACAGACTGTTCAGTCCGGCCGATTTGGTTTCGACCAGCCCCTCTGAAAGGTCCGTCTCTATCAACTGGGAAAAATTCTCCGTTACGCGCACATAGGCAACGCCGGGAACGAATTCCGAAACGGCTTCATCCTCCTCTATCGCTGCGGCCGGGGCCTCGGGAGCCTCTTCTACGATGCTCTCCGGGGTTTTGGCACAAGAAAAGGCGAGCGCACAGGCAAGTGCCGAAAAAAGAATTGCTTTTGTTCTCATATCTCTAGACTTATTTTACATAATCGGCCAGAAAATCACCGGCTTTCAGGATGTCCTGGGGCTTGCTCCATTTAATCTTGTTCTCCTTCAGGAACTGTTTTGCCGCCTCCTTGTCCAGACCAGGAGCGTCCATGAAGTCCTTTTTGCCTGCAAAAATCTTGTACCCGTTCACCAGCATATATTTCTTGTTGATGAGGGTGAGGGACTTACCGCTTTCCTTGTTGCGCCTAAGTTCCATGTGGTTGATGTTGCTGCTGGCATTCGTTGCACCGATACCCTCCAGCGAACTGAGGGCTGTGGTGCCGATTGTGGTTGACGACGAACCATAGGCTCCGCCTGTCTCGTTCAGAGCGGCATAGTCTATCTCACTGGCCTCCACCACAAGGCTCTTTTCCGATTTCTCCAACACTTTCAGCAGTTCACCGTTGGCATTGTGATATACGTCGGCGCCTATCTTAAGCGAAAGGATATCTTTCATTTCTGCAGCCTTTACGAAAGCCCCGTCTATGTAATGGAGCTTGTTGTCGGCAAGGTTGATATTATATTTTCCGCTTTGCTGTTTGCCTCCCTGCAGCAGTACTGTTCCATCCTGAAAATCCTCATAAACATAGGGCCAGGATGTTGTGGGAACATATTGTGCACGGCACACGCCGAAGAGCGAAAGCACGGCTACCAGTGATAAAAGAAGTCTTTTCATGTCTGTGTCTTTTCTTTGTTTTCAATAAACCTGAACCACAAATATATAAAAAAAAACAGCACCGTCAAAAAATGGCGGTGCTGTAGATAGAGAGTATTCCTAAAGACTATTTCTTGAGATCTTTGTCCACAAATACTATAGTCTTGTCAGCTTTTTTGGTGGAAACGCTTGCGGGTGTAATCGAGGCCTCACCGGGAAGGGTATAGTCGTTGCTCATCTTTGTGAGAGTTCCTCCGGCATATAGAGTGTCCCAAGAGCCAAGACCGTTGCAGAGTACGATAAGGTCATCTTTCAATTCAATCGTTCCAACCTGGGGCTGGAAGAAATTGAAGTTGCCACGGGCGGAAGCTTCCAGGACAAAGACATAATTCTTCCACTCATATTCCTCTATAACACCAACACCATTGGCTTCATATACAACGTTTATCATTCCGTCATCAACGTTGAATGCAGCATAATAGGTAGGATTAAGGTTCGTGAAGGAATCCATGTCATCACAAGAGGGAAGTTCGCCGAAGAGATTGTAGATGGCAATATTACACTTGGCATAATTCTCCTCATCCTCCGGATCTTCGAACGGCTCCCTGGGAGCAATGATTATACCTTCTGTCTCGACATCACCACAATACTTTCCACTGTAAGAGAAGCTATAGGTACCATAAACATCATCCAATTTGTAGTTAAAGGAATAGAGATATTTATGGCTTATGGCCTCATTGCCGTTTCCATACGCATCATAAACGGCATCCGAGGAAATATCGAACTGCATATAGTCTCCACCGTTTATATCAAAGCCGGCAGGATAGCACATGGTGAAAGCGTTGGACGCCTCACTGTATGCCCAAGTGACGTTATGCTCGAGATCATAAACGGTAGTGGAAGAAACACCCTTTCCGGTCTTGAATACGGTAATGGAAACTTTGGCATTCTTGTTATCCATGCAGATTTCCCTTCCTTCAGGAACGGGGAAAGCGAAGACTTCTTCGGTAGGAGCGATAGTCGTCTTTTTCGGATCATCTTCAAGCGCAAAAGGCTTGATGGGCATTCTGTTGTAAAGACCGCCGAAACCAAGTGCTCCGCTGCTGGTAAGTCCTGTCAGGTGAGTGCTGGCGGGGCAAGGATTTCCAACCGCATCCACAAAAGCGCCAATAGGATAACCAACGGTGTAGTACGCACCGTCGGGAAGAGGATTCGTACCGTCCAAGGTAACCGTGAATGTCGCGTTAGAACCATTGACTTTCACATCCACCTTGGCTTCGCCAACCTTACCATCATCTACAAGCTTCGGATTCTTCGGATCGGACTTGTCAATAACGGCCTTGTTATAGGCATAGTAATAGACCGTGGCGGGCTTGGAAGAATCGTAAGAAACCGGCTCGGAGAAAGGCAGGGTAATTACGTTGTCCTTCTTGCTGGGGGTACCGGGAACAGGAGTTCCCTTGTCGCTGGTGGTGAAAGATGCGTTTGCAATAACACCAACTACACCGGTGGTGCTGCCGGCAACGGCATATACCTGATAAGTCGTGTTGGGCTTCAAGTCCTCAAGTTCAACGGTCGTGGAAGTTGTTTCGGAAGTGTACTTCACCAGGCCGTTGTCCACAGATGAGTATTTGTTGGCATAGAGTGAAGCGGGGTCCAGTTCTTCTGCCGTACCGTTTTCGTCAATAAGGTAGGCATAGTAGTTGGCTGCACCCTCTGGTGCAATGGTAATCGTAGCGGTGAAGTCCGTGATACCTGCAACCGTGATTTTCATAGCCGGAGCCTTAACGACAACATCGGTGTGGGAGTGGTCTTCCGGCTGAGGCGTGCAGGAGAAGGCTACGAACGCCGCTGCTGCAATAGCTGCAATATAAATTAATACTTTTTTCATAGCGCTTCAATTTTACTTTTTGGTGAGCGTGAAAGGATCTATCCACTCTACATAACCCGCGTTCCTGATAAAGGCAACAAGGCCAAATTCTCCACTGGAGAAACCGGTATTAGTTGCGGTAAGAGTGATAGAAGCACCTTCATAGTATACCGCATCGGCGTCTCCTCGATAGATTTGAAGTGGTTGACCGTTGGAATAGGTATAACCGGTAGGCACAGGAAGAGGGATAATGATAGTACTCATATCGTCAGAAACCTGTCCAACGATGTCGAAATCATATTGACTACCAATAAAGGATTTAGTTCCGGACATAATGTCGGGGAAGTGGACAACGGTCACATCCGTTGCATCTTTCTCGATTGTAATAGTCTTGGAGACGGAGCCGTCGGCAAGAGTATATTCGCCAAGAATGGCAGCCAGCGGATGATCCAGGTCATTGATGGTAAATGTGCAAGTGGACTCGGCGCCAAGATTGATGCCGTTGGCTTGCTTAAGGTTCAGGACTATTTTCTTGTCACCAGTGAAAACTCCTTCCTGGTTGATAATGTCCAGTTCGATGTAGGCAGTGCGGTCTTTTCCGTTGAAAGCAACAACTGCGCTGGGATCAACCAGATTGAAGTTTGTACCTTCAACTGCGGTAGAGTTCTCCACGTCAACTGCATAGGTAACAGTTGTAGCAATGGGGTCCAAGCAAGCAAGGGAGACGGGAATGCTCACGCGGCCGGCATCTTCCGTGGCGGAAAGGGCTGCCTTTTCAAAAGAGACATAAGAATCGTCCGGATTGAATACCGGAAGTTTATTCAGTCCCTTGCAGGAAACAAGCATGGCACCGGCGGCAATAGCAAGTATGATTTGATATTTTTTCATTTCTTTTCCTCCTTATTATTTATTGCTGTAACCTTCGTTCTGCACAAGGTTAGGGTTCACAGTGAACTCGCGGGAGGCGATAGGCATAGCCCAACGATAGTCACCGGCAGGAATATTTGTAGGAATAGAGGTTCCGGAAACGTCGGTACGGGTCATGTCGCGACCGGTACGTGCAAGGTCAAACCACAGGTGGCCTTCCCAGGCAAATTCCTTTGCGCGTTCTGTATAAACGTTTGCAAGGGTAGGGGCTAGAGGGCTTGCACCACGATTTTTTGCAATGGTAGCAAGGTCCTCTGCTGCACTAACTTTGCTGGTTGCTCCATGAAGGACAGCCTCGGCGCGGTTCAGATACATTTCGGAGAGACGAAGAACGATGATGTTGCTGGCATCGATGGTTCCAAGCCCCTTTCCGAAATACTTCATTGTAAAGAGGCCATCTCCCTTATCATCAGGAGAAACGAGGCTCTTGCGAGCGTCGGAATCTTCATAAAGGTTCAACAGATCGGTAGAAGCACCGCAGTCACCATAACCCATATAACTTGTCATACCGCAAACATTTTCATTACCGGTACCATAAGTCTGGGTGGTGTTTACGTAAACCTCAAAGATAACCTCACCCTTGGAACGGGGTTCTTCACGCCATACGCTGGAAGTTCCGTTTGCGACCTTTTCGGCCGGCCACATACTGTACTCCCCTGATTCGATAACCTTGGTGGCGTAGTTGGCGGCTTCCTGCCAGTTCTCACTGTACAGATAAACGCGGCTCAACAGGGCCTGGATGGCTGTAATGGTAATCTTGGCATATTTGTCGGTACCGCCTGCGCGAGCATAGGAAGGATCGATAATCCTTTCAGCCTCCAGGAGGTCGTCGATAATCTGCTTATAGGTATTTACCATGGTCTCACGGGCAGGCTGAGCTGTAGCATCAACGGTGAGAACTACGGGAACGCCAAGGCAGGTGGGCTCCTTGGAACCTGCGGCAACAGCAATGTTGTAAGGCATTGCGTAGGTGCGCACCAGGTCAAAGTGTGCGAGAGCACGGAGGAAGAGGCATTCGGCCTTCAGGTTGTCAAGATCCTGAGTAAGGGCTACAATACCGTTTTCCTCATTCTCAATGGTGTTTATAACAGAGTTACAGCTCAAAATTACAAAATAGGCTGTTCCCCACAAAGCTTTCGTATTATTGGATGAATAATGAACGGAATATTCATCCTTGAAACGACCGGACTCATATTTCGAAATCATAGGTCCCCATCTCTTTCCGTTCATGGTCTGCATTTCATTGGAAAGGATGAAGCTGGCGCCGTACCAGTTGCTAGAAGCAAGAGGAGCGTAAGCACCGGCAGTAGCCATGTCAAGACCGTCGAAAGTGGAAAGAGTAAGGACATCGCTCTGGGACAGCTTGGGAGCTTCCTCGAGGAAACCCTTGCAACTTACAAATGCAAAAGCGGCGGCAAATGCTATTATGATATACTTTTTCATAGTCTTTTCCATATTAGAAGGTTAACTCGATACCGCCAACGAAGGACTTGGTAAGAGGATATGCACCAGCAGTGATACCAGTGACACCCTGCTCGGGATCCCAATAATCAACTCCGTTGAAGCAATAGAGGTTAAGACCACTCACGAATACGCGAAGATTATTGATGTAAATCTTCTTGGTGAGGTTCTGGGGAATAGTATAGGACAGGGTTACATCCTTGATACGCAGATAGCTTGCATCCTGGAGCCAGCGGTCGGTGGTCCAGTCGTCAGAACCGGAAGTGTTACCTGCAACAGGCTTGGGATCGCAACCGGTATCGCCGGGCTTTTTCCAATAATTGAGAGCGCTGGCAAACTGGTTCATATCCATCTGGGCGCCGTCGGAATGCAGATAGTGGTTTTCGTTCCAGAGCATGATCTGGTGACCGGCCTTGAACTCGAAGAATGCGCTAAGGCTCAAGCCCTTCCAGTTGAAGGAAGTGTTGAAACCGCCAACCCACTTGGGCTCAGGGGAACCGGCATAGTAGCGGCGGGCCTTGGAATACTGGTTGGTAAGGCTGCCGTCCTCGGTAACCCACAGAGCTTCACCGTTGGAAGGATTCACTCCATAGTAATCAAAGAGATAATAGGTGTACATACCCATACCCACAACCTGGCGTGTGTTGGTGCCAATGAACTCGTCACCACCCAGGTCAAGGATGGTAGTCTTGTTGTAGGCGAAGTTACCGCCGATTGTCCAAAGAATATCGCGGTTGGAAATGATGTCGTAGTTGAGCAGCAACTCAACACCCTGGTTCTTCATGGAACCTACGTTGGTGAAGATGCTGGAGAAACCGGTGGTCTGGGGAATCTGCTTGGTAAGGAGCAGGTCCACGGTCTTGCGGTCGTAAATGTCGATACTACCGCTCAGGCGGTTCTTGAACATTGCAAAGTCGATACCGGCGTTCCAGGTGAGGTTGCGCTCCCAGGAAAGCATACGGTTTTCAATCTGGGAAGGAAGGTAACCGGAAATACCGTTGTAAATGGCGGCACCGTAAAGACCATAGGCCTTATAGGGGTCGATACCATTGTTACCGTTCACACCGTAACTCAGACGGACTTTCAACAGGTCAAGCCACTTGACGTTCTTCAGGAACTTTTCGTTGGTGGCGTTCCAGGAAGCGGAAACTGACCAGAACACTCCCCACTTGTTGTCGGCACCGAAAAGGGAAGAACCGTCAGCACGGACATTGGCCTGTGCAAAATAGCGGTTGTCATAGTTATAGTCGGCAATACCGAAGAAGGAAAGCATTGTCTCATTGCTCTCGCTGTACTGGATTTCGGTATGGGACTGATCGAGGGAGGCCAGGAAATAAGGCATGTTGGGATCGGCCTGATCCGTGTACATTTCGTGTCTCTTGCTGCGATAGCTCATGGCTTCCTGACCAACAACGGCGTGTACAGAGTGATAACCTCCGAAGATATTGCCGTAGGTGATGGTATTGGAAGTGGTAAGCTGGATAATCTCGCGTTTTCCTTCATCAAGCTGGTCGGCATAAGCTGCACGGTGAGCCATAGGACTGTCGTAGCGACGGGAATTCAGGAAGAAGGTTTCCATGGAATTCTTGGTCTCGATATCCAGGTTCTTGATGGGAGTCCAGCGAAGGTTCACGGTACCGTTGATGTGCCAGGTCTTATCCCACTTATCATCGTAAGTTGCACTTGCACGGGCGTTTTCACCACTGTTTACGGCACTGTTTGTAACATACAGACCCTCGTCGTTGGTGGTGGGTTCCCAAGGAAGCCATCCCATACCGGACCACAGAGGGTTGGCATTGTACAGGGACTGCATGGGTACGTCGGACTGTTTGGTATAGGCGAGGTTGAAGCGAACGCCCATTTCCAAGTTATTCAGAAGTTTGTAGGAAGTGTTCACACGGCCCTGAAGCTTATTGTAATCAATGCCGTAAAAAACACCTTCGCTCTTCTGATAAGTGAAAGAGCTGTAGAACTTTGCACGGTTGTTACCGCCGCGGGCGCTGATTTCGTACTCCTGCAGCTGGCCGATTCGGCTGAATTCGTTAACTGCATTGGAAATCTTTCCGTTCAGCAGGGAAAGGGGACGATAGTAGGCGCCGCTGGGATCGTCGGGATCCATACCGGCATTGTAGATGGCGTCCCTCTGGTAGGTGAGGAGTTCCTCGGCATTCATCATGCGGAAGCCGCTGTCGCTCTGCAGCCAGTTCATACCGAACTTGGCGCGGGCGGTGAACTGTGCAGCACCCTCACGGCCGCTCTTGGTGGTAACAAGGATAACGCCGTTTGCGGCACGGGAACCGTAAGCTGCGGCAGCGGCGGCATCCTTCAGGACGGTGATGGACTCAATGTCGTTAGGGTTAAGGGCATTGATGGCGCTACCTGTCTGCGCATTACCATTAAAGTTAACGGGACTGGAAACGATGGGAATACCGTCAACAACCCAAAGCGGAGCGTTGGAAGCGTTAATGGAACCGGTACCACGGATACGGATGTAGGTGTTTGCACCAGGCTGACCGGAGTTTGCCGAAATGGCAACACCAGCCAATTTACCTGACAGTGCATTTTCAATGGATGTAACGGGGGCCGAAGCAATGGTTTCACCCTTTACGGAAGTAACGGAACCGGTAACGGCTTCGCGCTTCTGGGTACCATAGGCCACCACAACTACATCTTCCAGAATCTGGCTGTCTTCTTCCATGATGATATCGATAACACTGCGGCCGTTGATGGGCAACTGCTGCTCTTTGTAACCGATGATGGAGACAACCAAAGTTCCGCGGGAAGGAACAGTGAGGGAATATTCACCATTGATATTGGTGTTCGTTCCCGTCGTTGTTCCCTGAACATAAACAGCTGCGCCGGGGAGCGGGTCTCCGTGTGAATCCTTAACAGTTCCGCTCAGGTTCACGTTCTGTGCAGAAGCAAGAACGAAACTTAGCAAAACTGCCGCAGCCGTAAATACAAGCTTAATTTTTTTCATAAGCTGGCAGAATTTAGTTAAACATAAATATTGATACTAAAAATAATTTCGTATCGAATACACTTACTACCGATTACCTACAATTTTCGATAATCGCCTGCAAATTTGATAAAAAAAAATCTTTTATGCAAATACCTTAAATTTGTTATTTATCGCATATACACAAACAAAACGCCACTTTTCGAGTAAAAAGCAACGAAAAATGGCGTAATGCACTTACAGTTTTGAATAATTTTTACATAATTATTTAAAAACTATTATTTAAAAATTTTAATTACATACTAAACTTTGCCTTCAGATATTCCCTGTTAAGGCGGGCAATATGGTCAATAGTAACGTGTTTCGGGCATTCCATCTCGCACGCACGGGTGTTAGTGCAGTTACCAAAACCAAGTTCGTCCATCTTTGCAACCATGGCGCGGGCTCGGCGGGCGGCTTCAGGCTTACCCTGAGGCAAGAGTGCCAGGGAACTCACGCGGGCGGCCACAAAGAGCATTGCACTGCCGTTTTTGCAGGTTGCCACGCAGGCACCGCAGCCAACGCAAGCCGCTGCATCCATGGATAATTCGGCATCGTCGTGCGGAATAAGGATATTGTTACCATCCTGTGCGCTGCCTGCACGAACGGTAATGAAACCGCCTGCCTGCAGGATTTTATCGAAAGCAGTCCTGTCCACAACCAGGTCCTTGATTACCGGAAATGCGCCGCTGCGCCAAGGCTCCACGGTAATTGTGGCGCCGGGCTTGAAGTGACGCATAAACAGCTGGCAGGTAGTTACCTGGTCATCGGGACCGTGTGCACGGCCATCCACATAAAGGGAACAGGCGCCGCAAATGCCTTCCCGGCAATCGTGGTCGAAAGCAATGGGCTCTATACCCTTACGGATAAGTTGGTCGTTCAATATATCAAGCATTTCAAGGAATGAAGCGTCTTCCTCCACATCCGTAACGTGGTAGGTCTCGAAATGGCCTTTTGCCTTGGCGTTGCGCTGACGCCATACTTTTACATTATATTCCATAATCGGGATTAGTCTTTATAGTTACGGGTTACAATCTTGATATTCTCGTATTTGAGTTCTTCCTTGTGAAGTTCGGGTTCCTTTCCATCACCCTTGTACTCCCAGGCGGCAACATACATGAAGTTCTCATCGTCGCGCTTGGTTTCGCCTTCTTCAGTCTGCATCTCCTCGCGGAAATGGCCGCCGCAGGATTCCCTTCTGTTAAGAGCGTCGCGGGCCATAAGTTCGCCGATGTCGAAGAAATCCACAAGGCGCAGGGCTTTTTCAAGTTCCTGGTTGAATTCCTCGTTGGTTCCCGGAACATTCACGGTCTTCCAGAATTCCTCGCGAAGTTTTCCAATTTCCTCGATGGCCTTTTTCAGTCCGGCCTCGTTGCGTGCCATACCCACATACTCCCACATAATGTGGCCCAGTTTCTTATGGATGCTGTCCACGGTCTCGGTTCCCTTAACGGCAAAAATCTTGGCTATACGCTCCTTAACAGCCTTTTCGGCCTCTTCGAATTCAGGGGCGTTGGTGTCTGTCTTAGGCTCCGAGAATTTATGGGAAAGGTAATCGCCAATAGTGTAAGGCAGGATGAAATATCCGTCGGCCAGTCCTTGCATCAGGGCCGATGCGCCAAGGCGGTTTCCGCCATGATCGGAGAAGTTGGCTTCGCCGATTGCATATAGGCCGGGAATGGTGGTCTGAAGGTCGTAATCTACCCAAAGGCCACCCATTGTATAATGGATTGCAGGATAAATCATCATAGGTTCTTCCCAAGGGGAAACGGAGGTAATCTTTTCATACATGTCGAAAAGGTTACCATAGCGTTCCTGCACCCTCTGGTGACCCAGGCGCTTGATGGCATCGGCAAAATCCAGGAAAACGGCAAGGCCGGTCTCATTTACGCCGAAGCCTGCGTCGCAGCGCTCCTTGGCGGCACGGGATGCCACGTCACGGGGAACAAGGTTGCCGAAAGCGGGATAACGGCGCTCCAGATAGTAATCGCGGTCTTCCTCGGGAATCTGGGAAGCCTTCACTTCGTGTTTACGCAGTTTCTCAACGTCTTCCTTTTTCTTGGGTACCCAGATTCGGCCGTCGTTACGCAGGGACTCACTCATAAGGGTGAGTTTACACTGCTGGGTGCCGTGAACCGGAATACAGGTGGGGTGAATCTGCGCGAAGCAGGGATTTGCAAAGAAAGCTCCCTTGCGGTAGGCCTGCATCGCGGCGGAGCCGTTGGAGTTCATCGCGTTCGTGGACAGGAAATAGGCATTTCCGTA
>CACYCP010000056.1 GCA_902772985.1 uncultured Bacteroidia bacterium
ATCACGTGGAACCGCGGTCCGGTTAACGTGGTCCTGGAGGAGGACGCCGAAATGCTGGAAGGAACGGTCGTTACCGCCCTTGGTATCAAGCGTTCCACCAAGGCCCTGGGTTATGCAGTGACCGAGCTCAAGAGCGAGGAACTGAACCCGAACCTCATCAACCCGGTTGCTTCCCTGCAGGGTAAGGTCGCCGGCGTTGAAATCAACGCATCCGACGGTGGTATGTTCGGACGCAACAAGATCCTCATCCGTGGTGCATCCACCCTTGGCAAGAACAACCAGCCAATCTTCGTGGTGGACGGCATCATCCTGGACAACGACATTGTTGACCCTTCCGCCGACTGGGATTCGGACAACCTTGACTACGGTAACCAGCTGAAGAACCTGAACCCGGATGACTTCGAGTCCATCTCCATCCTGAAGGGTGCAGCCGCAACGGCCCTTTACGGTTCGCGCGGTCTGAACGGCGCCGTGATCATCACCACCAAGAGCGGCCGCGGCTCCCGCGGACTGGGCCTGTCCTTCACCCAGACCTTCGGTTTCGACAAGGTCACTTCCGGCCCTAAGTTCCAGAACGTATTCTCTGAAGGTCGCTTTGCCGGCCAGGGCCTGGCCGCAGGCGCAGTTTCACGTTGGGACATCCATCACCCGAACGTGTGGATGGACGGTGCAGAAGGCAAGATCATTTCCCTCAAGAAATTCTACAATGAAATTGCCTGGGGTACTTCCTATGGCGCCCGTTTTGACGAGATTGCCGAGATGGAGTGGTTCGACGGCAGCGTGAGGCCTTTCGAGCCCAAGCCGAACAACTTCGTTGACGCCTTCAACGTTGGCTTCAACACCAACACCAACATCACCCTCTCGGGCGGCAACGACCGCAGCGCCATCTACGCATCCCTGTCCGAGAAGTATTCACAAGGTACCCTCCCTAACAACAGCTTCAACCGTTTCAGCGCCATGCTGAAGGCCAGCCACAAGCTGAACAACGCCATCGAGGTGGAAGGAAGCGTGACCTTCACGCTCTCCGAGCCCCGTAACGCCCAGCCCAACATCGGCCAGAACTTCATCGGTGACGGCCTCGGATGGGACCGTACATACGATGCAAAGTACTACCGCGACAAGTACAAGGGTGCCCACGGCGGTCTTGCCCAGGCCCAGTACGGTGACGAATGGGGTTATGTCCCCGGCCGCAACCAGTGGTGGAGCATCTGGGAGAACAACACCGTCCAGAAGGAAACCGTCGTCCGTCCCAACCTCAAGGTCACCATCCAGTTCGCACCTTGGCTGAAGTGGGTCACCGACGGCAGCTTCAACTACTACTTCACCCGCAGGGAGACCAAGAATCCGGATTCCGGTTATGCCAACTCCGGCGGCGGCGGCGGCTACAGCCTGTCCAACAGCGTGAAGGAGCAGACCAACGTGAACACCAACTTCCTGCTCGATTTCAAGATCAACGACGACTGGCAGATCGGCGGCTTCCTCCGCGGTGAATACTACAACAACTACGAAGAGGCAACCAGCGCCAGTACCAACGGCGGTCTGGTGGTTCCCAACCGTTACTTCCTTGGCAACTCCCGCAACACGGTAACCGGTAGCGGTTCCGTTTCCGGCACCAAGACCATGTTCTCCGTGGTCGCCCAGGCAACCGCGTCCTTCCGTGACCTCCTGTTCCTGGAAGCCTCCGCACGTAACGACTGGACCTCCGCCCTTGTCTATGCCGACAAGCACGGTAACTACTCCTACTTCTATCCTTCCTTCAGCGCCTCCTGGCTGATCCACGAGACCTTCAACCTCCCGAAGAGCATCTCCTTCTTCAAGTTCCGTGCATCCATCGCCCAGGTTGGTAACGACACCTCTCCTTACACCATCAACACTGCCTACACTACGAAGCAGTTCAACCACAATGAGACCGGCACCAGCTACATGGAAATCCCCGGCAGCGTTTACGACCAGAACCTGAAGCCCGAGCGCAAGACCTCCTGGGAACTGGGTGTTGACTACCGCATGTTCAACAACCGCATCGGCCTGGACTTCACCTTCTACAAGGAGAACACCCGCGACCAGATCATGAGCGTGTCGCTGCCCGGCGCATCCGGTGTTTCCAGCGCCTACATCAACGCCGGTAACATCCAGAACATGGGTATCGAGCTGGCACTGAACACCACCCCCGTGGAATTCAAGGACTTCGCCTGGAACCTGAACTTCACCTGGACTAAGAACTGGTCCAAGATCATCGAACTGAGCGACCTGGTTGCCAACTACATCCCCCTCCAGGGTGATGTCACCTACGGTAACTTCCGCATCGGTTCCGTCGCAAAGGTTGGCGGCACCTACGGTATCCTCATGTCCGACAAGATGCCTTTGAAGGACTACACCTACGACGAAGCCGGCAACATCACCGGCGGCTCCGGCCTCCCGGTCCTGTACAACTGGCAGACCACCTACGGTACCACCCTCATCCGTCGTAAAGGCTCCGTTGAAGAAGTGGGCAACTCCGTTCCCGACTTCCTTGGCTCCCTGAGCACCAGCATCCGTTACAAGAGGCTCACCCTGAGCGCTTCCCTGGATGCACGCTTCGGCGGTTACGTCGCTTCCTACGTTTCCCACTACGGTGGTGCATACGGCTACCTGCAGACTGCTCTCAGGGGCGCCGACAAAGACCACGGCGGTATCTCCTATACCTCCCGCTGGGACGGCCTCCAGTATGAGGACGGCGTGATTCCCGACGGTATCTTCCCCGTCGGCACCAAGATCCCCAAGTGGGACGGTTCCACCTATGAGGTTCAGGGCGGCCAGTTCGGCACCGGTGAAACCTTCCGTGAGGTTTACGAGAAAGGCCACGTGGATCCTTGCCATGCTTCCTCCTGGAACTACTTTACTCACAGCTGGAGTAACGGTATTGTGGATGACACCTGGTTCACCAAGCTCAGCTACATCGCCTTCCGTGACCTGTCCCTGTCCTGGGCTCTTCCCGAGAGGTGGGTCCACGCCATCAAGTGCCAGGGCCTGAGCCTGTCGGCCAACGCCCACAACCTTGGCTACCTGCTGAACACCATGCCTAACGGTGAGAATCCCGAATCTGTCCGTGGTACTGCCGCTTCCGAGTTCCGTGTACGTAACCTGCAGGGTGTGACTACATACTTCACCTTCACCATCAATGCTAGATTCTAACCTTGTAACGGCAATACAACTATGAAAGCAAATAAAATCTTTATTGCACTGTCACTCATCACGGTTGTAGGACTTACCTCCTGCCGTGACCAGTTTGCCGAGCTGAACCAGAACCCGGCCGCGGTAACCACCGCAGACCCTTCGTTCCTGCTTACTAAGGCACAGCTGGCTTTCGAGACCAATGACTATACCTTCTGGTTCTACAACCACAGGCTGTTCAACAACTTCTCCCAGATGGGCTCCGGCGGTTCTTTCCAGGAGAGTTCTTATGGCGACCAGTTGTCCAACATCAACGGCCAGACCAACTACATCACGATGCTCAGCTACCGCAATGAAATCCTGAAATACGTCGAGGCTAATGAAAAGCCGGATCAGTATGCTTATGCTGCGATGTGCGGTGTCCTGGCCATCTATACTGCAATCTATTGCATTGACATCAGCGGTGACATCCAGTACACCGAGGCCTCCCTGTACCGCAACGGCGGTCCCCTGACCCCGAAGTACGACAAGGTGGCCGACCTGTTCCCCCTCTTCGTCGATGAGCTGAATGAGTACATCGACATCTTCAAGAGCCCGGACCAGGTGGCGGTTGCAAAGCAGGATATCATCTACAACGGTGACCTCAAAAAGTGGGCGAAGCTTGCCAACACCATCAAGCTGAAGATTGCCGTCCGTCTCATTGCACAGGACAGCGCCAAGGCCGGTTCCATCGCCAAGGAGGCCCTGGGCAACGCCGTGGGCCTCATCGACAGCATTGACGATGCCTTCATCTTCCACAAGGCCGATGCCTCCACCGGCGGTGACCTCGCCTACCAGACCGGCAACAGCCTGAGCGGTTACATGGGTGGCTCCAGCAAGAACGTCATCGACTTCATGGTGGCAGCCCGCGACCCTCGCGTGCGCTTCTTCTACACCAAGAACGGCTTCAACTCCAAGATCATCCAGGAGTTCATCGACGAAGGCAAGAAGGACGACCTCCCTCCTTTCGTTCTCGATAACATCAACCTGGACGGCGACGGCAACTTCGAGTCCTACAAACTTGGCGAGCCCTGGTGCCGCTACGTTGGACGTCCCATCGTCTGGAACCCTTCCGCCGAGTACGACGCAATGTCCGGTATTTATTTCGATACCGGTTCTCGCTACGAGCTGAAGAAGGATGGTGCATCCAAGGGTTACGGCCTGTTCTCGGCAGTTAACGAGGAGATGGTCCGCGGCCGCGTTGACTTCACCCTTCCTACCATCCCCGGCGGTCCCGTTCTCCAGGATAACACAGACGTTCCCTGGTGGGGCCTCTATCTTGGTGCCGGTGAGACCAACCTGTATCTTGCCGAGCTCAGCCAGCTTGGCCTGATCAGCGGCAACGCCAAGTCTTACTACGAGCGCGGCGTTACCCTCTCCGTGCAGGAGTGGGACTACGTCGCCTCCATGAACAAGATTCCTTACTATGGCGCGGCCTGGGTTGCAGCACGCCCTTACGATCCGCTTGAGGCTTCCATCGAGCTGAAGGACGGTGAAATTGACGCAATGCTTGCAACCGACGCCGTGAAGTGGGACGGCTCCATGGAGAAGATTTATCTGCAGCAGCTGATGAACTTCACCATGATGCCCGACGAGTCCTTCGTGACTGCACGCCGCTCCGGATATCCCAAGATTGGCTCCAAGCTCCTTCCTTACGTGAAGTTCGCAGCCATCGATCTTACCGCTATCCCTCGCCGCCGCGAGTTCTCCGAGCCTTCCATCACCGATATCATGTACGATATCCGTATGGCCAGCCTCAGGGATCAGGGCTTCACTCCCGGTACCAACCAGTCCGGAACCGGATACACCTCCAACTCCGTGCTGAACACCGAGCGTCTGTGGCAGGACAAGAGTGCTCCCCAGTGGGGTGGTGGCAAATAGTAGTTTGCTACAAGTGTTTTGAATTGAAGGTGACTCGATTGAGTCGCCTTCTTTTTTCTACTCAAGCATTTGCACATCTTCAAGGATATATCTACATTTGCAAAAAGATATATTTATGAAGCGCTTTCTTATTCCCCTCCTGATGATTGCGGCGGCCGCATGCGCCCCCAAAACATCGGCCCCCGAGGCCCCCGAGGTGCCAATCCGCACCTACAACGCCCCCAAAGCCACCGGAACCATCACCATAGATGGAATTCTGGACGAACCCGATTGGGCCAACGCTCCCCTCTCTGAAGCCTTCGCCGACATCAGAGGCGTGGATTTCGAGCCCAAGCCCATCAAACAGACCTATATGAAAATGCTGTGGGACGATGAGAACCTGTACATTGCCGGCATCATAGAAGAAGACAATGTGACGGCCAGCCTCACGGAGCATGACGCCATTATTTACCGGGACAACGACTGGGAAGTGTTCATAGACCCGGATCAGGACAGCCGGTTCTATTTCGAAATCGAAATGAATGCCCTTAACACGGTAATGGACCTGCTTATGGACCGCCCTTATAAGGAAGGCGGCAAGTTCTTCCTGCCGTGGGACCTTCGCGGCCTGAAAACCGCCGTACACGTGGACGGCACGCTGAACGACCCGTCCGACACAGACAAGGGCTGGACAGTAGAGATGGCCATCCCTATCGCCTCTCTGTGCGTAGAGTTCCAGACACCGGAACAACTGCTGAAGAAAGACTGGAAAATTGGCTTCTCCCGTGTTGAGTGGCTCAAAGAAGGTGGCCCGGAAGAGAACTGGGTATGGAATCCTACCGGAGTGGTAGATATGCACAGGCCTAATCTTTGGGGTGTGCTTCACTTCGTGAAATAACAAATATTATTATATGAAGAAAATACTTTTTGCTGCAGCGGCGGTATTTCTGGCCGCTTGCTCCACATCGGCACCGACAGAGGAGGATTTTACCTCGTATGTGAATCCTAAAATTGGAACTGGCGGGCACGGACACGTGTTCGTGGGTGCAAACGTTCCCTTCGGCTTCGTTCAGCTGGGCCCCACCAGCATTCCCCAGAGCTGGGACTGGTGCTCGGGCTACCACGACAGCGACAATACCGTTATAGGCTTCAGCCACACGCATTTAAGCGGCACCGGAATTGGCGACCTCTTTGACGTTACCCTGATGCCGGTAACCGGCGAAGTGACCACCGGACGCGGCGACAAGGACCACCCCGAGACTGGCGCCTGGAGCTATGCCAACCGTTCAAAGGAGATAACTACGCCCGGCTATTACAGCGTTCCTCTCACCCGCTACGACATTACGGCCGAACTCACCGCTACTGCAAGGGTGGGCATGCACCGCTACACCTTCCCGAAGAGCGACAACGCCGCCATCATCCTGGATCTTGAGAACGGAGGTTGCTGGGACAGGGCCTATGATACGGATTTCAAGCTGGTGCGCAACGACGGAGGCCAGGTTATCGCTGTAGGCGGCCATCGCTATTCTTCCGGTTGGGCAAAGAACCAGAAGATTTTCTTCTGGGCCGTTTTCTCCCGCCCCTGCGACGAATTCAGCATTCTCGAGAATCCCAATTATGGCCGATTCCAGCTTGGCGCCACTTCCGAAGGCGAGCAGGTGCTCGTAAAACTTGCCCTCTCCCCTGTTTCCATCGAAGGCGCAAAGGCCAATATGGAAGCCGAATTGCCCGGCTGGGACTTCGACAAGGTTAAGGAAGACGCCCGCCAGGCCTGGAATGAAGAGCTTGGAAAAATTCGGATTGATGCCCCGAAGGGTGATGTCCGTACCTGCTTCTACACCGCACTCTATCACTCAATGGTGGCCCCGTCCATCTACAACGACGTGGACGGCCAATACCGCGGTTCGGACGACGTAGTGCGCCAGGGAGACTTCACCAACTACACAACCTGGTCACTTTGGGACACTTACAGGGCAGCGATGCCGCTTGCAACAATCATCCATCCCAGCCGCATAGACGACTTTGTCAAAACCTTCTACCATATTTATAAAGAGCAAGGGGACCTTCCCGTCTGGCACCTGATGGGTAATGAAACCGACTGCATGGTGGGTAATCCCGGCTTGGTTTCCTTTGCCGATTTCGTGGTGAAAGGCTTCCGCGGAGGCCTCTCCGACGATGAAATCGTGGAAGCAATGGTTGCAACCGCAACCCGTCCGGACCGCGGCCAGGACCTCCGTATGAAATATGGCTTCATCCCTGCCGACCTGTATCACGAGTCGGTTGCCAACGATATGGAATATGCCATTGCCGACGGAGCCCTTGCCAACTGCGCCCAAAGCCTTGGACGCACCGATCTTGCAGAAGAATATCGCAACCGAAGCCACTCCTACCGCAATTTCTGGGATCCGGAGCTGCAGTTCATGCGCGGGCTCAAGACCGACGGCAAGTTCACCGAGCCCTTCGATCCCTGCTATTCCCGCCACGAGACCTCGGATTACACCGAAGGCACCGGCTGGCAGTATATCTGGCTGGTCCCGCAGGATGTGGAAGGCTTGAAGGAACTCTTCGGCGGTGCCGATGCAATGGAAAGCAAACTGGACAGCCTGTTCGAAGCGCCTTCCCAGATTGAAGGTGAAAACGCCTCGCCCGACATCTCCGGCCTTATCGGCCAGTATGCCCATGGCAACGAACCCGGACACCACACCATCTATCTTTACAGCATGCTGGGCCGTCCAGAAAAGGCGGCACGCCGCATCCGCCAGGTTTATGACGAGATGTATTTCAACGACGTGGAAGGCCTTGCCGGCAACGAGGATGTGGGCCAGATGTCCTCCTGGTACATCCTTTCCGCTATGGGCTTCTATCAGGTTGAGCCCGCCGTTCCCCGCTTCTGGTTCGGCCTGCCCCTGTTCCACGACATGAGCGTGAAGGTTGCCGGCGGCGAATTCAATATTAAGGCCAACGGCCCCCTTGACGGCCACATCGCTTCCGTTAAACTGAACGGCCAGCCTTACGAACTCCCCTACATCGAATACAAAGACATCGTTGCAGGAGGCACTTTAGAATATACTCTAACTAAATAACTTCTGATGCAGGGTATTGCATCAAAACGAACTTAAATTTATGTATCCGCTAAAATTTGAACCAATCCTGAAGACAATTGTATGGGGAGGCGAGAAGATTGCCCCATACAAGGGAATTGCCACAGAGCAGAAACACATTGGGGAAAGCTGGGAACTTTCCGGAGTGAAAGGAAACGAAAGTATAGTGGTGAACGGCCCGCTGAAAGGCCGCAGCATAGCTTCCCTGGTGAAGGAATTCAAGGAAGAGCTCGTCGGGAAACACGTTTACGACAACACCGGTGACGAATTTCCCCTTCTCATAAAGTTCATAGACGCACAAGGTGACCTGTCAATCCAGGTTCACCCCAACGACGCCCTTGCCGCCGCACGTCACAACGGTTCGAAGGGCAAGACGGAAATGTGGTACGTAGTGGATGCCGCTCCGGGAGCATACCTCCTTGCCGGCCTCACCAAACATATCACCCCCGACGAATATGCCGCCAAAGTGGCCGATGGCAGCATTACCGAAGTGCTGGCCCGCCACGAAGTGCATCCCGGAGACGTTTTCTTCCTCCCCGCAGGACGCATCCACGCCATCTGCTCCGGCTGCTTCATTGCCGAAATCCAGCAGACCTCGGACATTACCTACCGCATCTACGACTACGGCCGACTTGGCCTGGACGGAAAGCCCAGGGAGGTTCACACGGAACTGGCGAAGGATGCCATAGACTACAAGGTCTATGACAATTACCGCACGGAGTACAACCCCGCAAAAGACGAAGAGATTCAGGTGGTAAGCTGCCCCTATTTCACCACCTCCATCCTGGACCTCACACTCCCCTATGCCAAGGACCTGTCGGAACTGGATTCGTTCATGGTCCTGATGTGCCTGGAAGGCAGCGGCTGCATCCAGGTCGATGGTGAGGAACTCCCCGTACACCAGGGAGAAACCGTCCTTATACCTGCAAGCGCCGACGATCTTTGCCTGATCCCCGACGCTTGCATGAAGGTTCTTACATCGTATATAGCCTAATTCAGGCCACGAGCGCGAAGCAGTGACGCGGGGTCGGGTTCGGCTCCGCGGAACTGTTTGTACAGGGTCATCGGCTCATCGCTGCCGCCCTTTTCCAGGAAGGTCTCACGGAAAGCCTTGGCGGTGGCGGGATTGAAGATGCCATCGGCCAAGAAACGCTCCCAGGCATCCACGGCCAGTACTTCACTCCAGAGATAGCTGTAATAACCGGCGCTGTAGCCGCTGTTGAAGATATGGTTGAAGTAGGTGGTGCGGTAACGCGGGATAATCTGGTCGATGAGGCCCATCTCCCCGCAAACCTTCTTTTCGAAGGCACGGATGTCTTCGGGGCCGTTGAATGCCGCCAGTTCTTCGGCCGACAATTCGTGCCAACGCATATCCAGGATGGATGCGGCGCAAAGTTCCCCGGTGGTGAAACCCTGGTTGAACTTGAGGGAAGAGCCTATCTTTTCCACCAGCTGGGCAGGGATGGGTTCGCCGCTGCGCCAGTCCTTGGCGTACTGGGCCAGGATTTCCGGAACGAAAGCGAAATTCTCGTTGAACTGGGAGAACATTTCCACGAAATCGCGGGCAACGCTAGTGCCGGAAACCCTCTTGTAGGTGCACTGGGTAAGGAATCCGTGCAAGGCGTGGCCGAATTCGTGGAAGGCCGTCTGGACATTATCGATGGTGAGCTGCGAAGGCACATCGGCAGTGGGAGCCGGGAAATTGCAAACGTTCACGATGATGGGACGTACGCCCTTTTCCTGGTCGCGGAAATTGTTCATCCAAGCGCCTCCGCGCTTGGTAGGACGCACGTAATAATCCCTGTAAAAGATACCCAACAGGGAGCCGTCCGGATTGGAAAGTTTGTAGGCCTTCACTTCGGGGTTGTAAACCTCAACTTCGGGAGCGGGCTCGATTCGTATGTCGTAGATGCTTTCAGCTGCAGTGAAAACGCCCTTTAGTACGCTGTCGGCCTGGAAATAAGGCTTTGTCTGGCTTTCGTCCAGGGCATATTTCTGAGCGCGGAGCTTTTCGGCCCAGAAGCCCCAGTCCCAAGCCTCCAAAGGATAGCCGGAGAGTTTTTCCATCTGGGTCTTGTCCTCGAGGGCCTTGCGCATCGCAGCGTCCATAATGGGCTTCAGGAAGGCATCCACGGTTTCGGGAGCGCCGGCCATCTTGTTGGAAAGCTGGAAGGCGGCGAAATTGGGATAACCCAGGAGGCCGGCCATTTCGGCACGGAGCTTCAGGATTTCCAGGACAATCGCATTGTTGTCGTTTTCCCCGCCGTTGTTTCCACGGGAAGAATAAGCCTTGAATACCTGTTCCCTCTTGTCGCGGTCCTCACAGGAGGACATGAAGTCGTAATATTCGCTCACTGTGATTCCTGTGGCATCCTTGAAGGCGTTGTTCTGGGCAAGGAGATTCCGGCCGAACTGCTGCGAAAGGGTGGCAAGGCGGGTGGATATTTCGGCAAAGCGCTTCTTGCCGGCCTCGTTCAGGCCCACGCCGTTGCGTTCGAAGCTCTGGTAATATTTTTTCGCCACCATCTGCTGCTCGCGCGTGAGGCCTTCGGGGGCCTCGTAAACGGCTTTGACGCGGGCGAAGAGAGTCTCGTTCATGAAAATCTCGTTCTCGGCCTCGGTGAGAAGCGGCATCACTTCCTCCTCAATGGCCTGCATTTCGGGGGTGGAATCGCTTTCGCTCAAGTTGAAAAACACGCCCTGAACCTTGTCCAGGATGGGGCTGGCGTTTTCCAGCGCCAGGATGGTGTTGTCGAAGGTAGGGGCCTCGGGATTCTCCACTATGGCCTTTACATTGGCCTTCTGCTCCTGGATTCCGGCTTTGAAGGCGGGAAGATAATCTTCTGTGAGGATTTGGCTGAAAGGAGCCGTTCCGTAAGGGGTGTCCCATTCCTGGAAGAAGGGATTCGTGCGGTTGTTGCAAGCTGTCATACTAAAAAAAACAGCCACTCCCGCTAGAGCGGCTGCAATCTTAAAATTCTTCATGGTTTATTGTTTCACTACTGCTATGGAAGGATCGTCGATAAAGGCAAGCTGGGCTCCACCGTTATATGTAGAGAGTATGCCGGTAACTGTAACAATGGCGCCGTCCTTGGCGTCGGGATTGCCCAGAATCTCCGGATCAATCTCGATGTCCGAGAAATCGCAGAATCCGCTGGTGCGAATCTGGAGAGCCGTTCCCCCGACGTGGAAATATTGGGTTGTGGAAACGCCGGTGGCATTTTTGCGAATGACTTCCTTCACCGTTTCCCCGGTATCCGGGTCGAATACCTGGGTGAATTTCACTCCGTCGTAAGTCTCGCAATCATCGAAATCACCATTGTCCAGATGATACAGGAACAGGTTCTTGGACAGGGCCCAGGTGGTAACGCCATAAGTGCCCTTTGAGATGCGCACGCGGTTGGAGGTCTGCTGCTTATCCTTATAAGGATCAACATTGAGGAAAATGAAGATGCGCTTGTAGGGATCATCGGCATAAGACGGTTCGGCACCGTACTGTACATCCTTGATGGTCACATATTTACCCCAAAGCTCGCCATAAAAGCCGGCAGCGATGGAGGCTTTGATTGCATCCTCGGTAACAAGGGAAGGCCTTACGGGATCGGCCCTGAAACCGCGGAAGAAGTGCATGTTTATAATGGCCTGGTTGTCGATGTAGGATGTATCGTATGTGTTTGTGGAAGTTTGGTCGGCGGTGAAGCCCAACTGGGGCATTCCGCTGTACTGTCCAAGTGACAGGCCGTCACACTTGACGTAAATCCATTGGCCAAGGGCATATTCGCTGTAAAGGGCGCTCTTGCCCATCTTTATGTCTATGGCACCGGTTTCATCCTGGATGTACATCTCGCGGTAAATGTTACCGGTGTGATCGCTGGATACAACCTGGCCCTTTATCCAAACATTTCCGCTGATTTCAATGGGTGTACCCTTGTACATGGCCTTCAGCTCCTTGATTGTGGTGAATTCCTTCAGGCCTTCGTTTTCCTTCAGGTAATCCACGGTCACAGGTACAAAGAAGGCGCCTTCACCCTTGCCGAAATCGAACACGGGCTGCCATTCTTCTATCAGACTCCGGCAGGAAACAAGCGCTGAAAGCGCAAAAGCTGCTAAAATAATCTTTTTCATATTTCTTAGAATCTGAAGTAAATGTTAAGCATGTAATTGATTCCCGGCATATAGAAATACTTGGGAGCGAAACGGTAGAAACGGGCCTTGGAAACGGTGTTGTCCACGATTCTGGTCTGTTCATAACCACCGGTCTTGATGTTGCGGTTGTTAAGGAGGTTCTTGGCATTGAGGCTGAAGCCAAGCTGGTATTTACGCTGGATGTACCAGGACTTGCCAACGCTGAGGTTCAGCAGGAATGCCGCAGGGAATTTCTCCTGGGAGGTCATGTAAATCACCTCTTCGTCGGTTATCTCCTTGTTGGGGCCGGCCACGGCATAGTCGGTGCGGTACAGAGGATTCATATCCAGATAGGCCCTGTCGAAATATTGGGCATCCAGGTCGATGTACCAGTAATTATAGTTGTAAGAAAGGCCAAGGCTCACGGCCGTCTGCGGCGTAGAAGGAACGTGGTGCCTCTGATATATGGTTTCATCGTTAAGGATGGTGGCCTTCCAGTAAGGGACCAGAACGTTGTCCTGGACAAGCTCCGAGCTGCTGTCGATGGTCTGCGTCATCCTTGGAGTGGAAGTATAGACGTAATCACCAAGGGCAACGGCACCCTGGACGCTCAGGTTTGGAACAATGTAGGTGGGGAACTTGAAGCCCACTTCAAAGCCCATGTGGCGCTGGTCGATACCAGTGATGGCGAAGTTGGAGAAGGTGTTCTGCAAATCGTCGTACGCGCTCATCACCTTGGACTGTCCGCCGATGTAGGTGTAGAAGGCGGTGGTGCGGATATTGATTCCGTTGCCGCTGTACTGCCAGTTGATATCGGCCGAGAAAGTGTGGCTGGTGCGGATGTCGTCAACCATGGTGTTCCTGGTGCGGGGCGAGAGGAAAATCTGGTTGAACTTCGGGGAATCGGTATAGATGCCAACGTGGCTGTACACCCTCATGGTTCCGCCGATGTTGTAGTTCAGGCCAAGTTTTGCTGCACCGGAATAGAAGTGCACTATCTTAGATTTGCCCTTGGAAGTGGTGACGCTGCCATCGTTGTCATAGGTGATGGGAACTATCTGGCCGTCCACAATGAAGGGATTGCCTTGGTCGTCTACGCCGGGGAACAAGCCCTTGCGCAGGAAACCTTCACGCCAGAAAGCGTCGTAGCTGACCTTTGCACCGGCATTCAAGGAGAAATTGCCGATGGTATAACGGAGATTCCACCAGTGGCCCACGTTACGGGTCTGGGCGGCGTAGTCGTAACCGTACTTGTCTCCGACACCCAGTTTTTTGGCGTGACCGTTAATTAAATAATGCTCCAGGTCGTTCTGCAGCTTGTACGGATAGGCTGCATAGTCGCGCTCGGCAAAGTTGTCGATGTCAAGGAAATAATCACCGCCAAGGAGGTCGGCCACCGTCTTGTAGAAACGGGTGTAATTCAGGCGGGCGAAAAGGCCGAAGTTAAGGTCCAGGTCGTGCCTGAGCTTGGTCTTGAAGTTTATGGCAAAGTTCAGGTCCCTCTGGTCGGTATGGCGCTCTTCCTGGATGTACTTGGAGCGGCCGTTGTCCTGGACACGGTTCACGTTGTACATGCGGTCCCAGTCAATCTGTGTAAGATTGGGATACTCGGAAGCGTATTTCCATGTGTTGAAGGCGGCCAGGTACTTGTCCGGATTGTTGCGGTTCATATCCGGATTCTCGTCCATGAAGTAGCTGGGCAGGTTACGGTAGTAGTCCGGGCGCGGATCCTGTGCATCGTAGAAATCCAGGGCGGTATAGCCGTTCTTGCCGAAGCGGGCAAGTAAGGTGGTTTCCATGGTGAAGCGCTCCGAAGGGGTATAATCGTATTTTATGATTGCCACCGGCTCATGGGTTTTGCGGACACGGGCGTTGCGCACCCTGCCGTTCTGGTAGCCCCAGTTGGAGTTGTACATGTTGTTGCCCACCAAATCATACACTTCCTGAGTGGATGCATTCTGGGCGCCTCTCTCACCGGGGGCCCCGAAGAACACCAGGCTCAGGAGGCTCTTGTCGTTGAAGCGCTTGTCCACGGCCAGGTAGTAGGCCAGGGAACGGTAGTACACTCCGTCAACCCAGTCGTTACCGCCAAGGCGTGCGCTTAGCGAACCGGCTATCGCCCAGCCGTTGTCCATCATTCCGGTGGAATAGGTAGCCATGAGCCTCACCCGGTACAGCGCGTTGTTTGTAAGGGCGCTGGTACGAAGGCCCTTACGCACGTGGGAAGCCGTTCCGAAAATGTTGGTGATTCCGTTGTAAGCACCCAGGCCATATTCGGCCATATCGGCCCCGGATTCAACATCCTTATCCCTCATGGCTTCGTTCAAGCCGCTCCACAGCGAGTAGGGCGTATAACCGGTGATGGCGTCGTTCAGGCGCACTCCGGCAAGGTACACGTCCTGACTCTCCGAGCTGTAACCGCGGGCGCGGAAACGAACGGCCGAGAAGTTGTATCCGGCGATGTTCTCGAAGACGTCGTTAGAGCCGAAGAGAATGGTGGGATTGTCCTGGAAACCGGTGTCTTCGACGTCTATGGACGAGAACGTGTCGTCGTCTATCTCCGTAATGGTCTTTGCCGACGTAAGGGAGATGTTGAACATGTTCTTCACATAACCGTCGTTCACAGTCACCTGAACTGTGTTCTCCAGAAAATCGGGAGCATCGATAACAAGGGTGTACATGCCGTCGGCAAGGCCGGGAATGAGGAAAGTACCATCCGCGTCCGACGTCACGGTTGCAACCGAATTCGCGCCCTGCAACAGCCTTATGTGGGCGTTCTCCACGGGATTCCGCCCGTTTCGGTTGATAACCGTACCCTTCACGCCGCCTGTGGGCTCTTCCTGTGCAAACAGGGCAGCCGAGGCCAGAAGTGCGGTCAGTGCCAGTAAAAATCTTTTCATATTATTTTTTGATTACTATATACGTGGGATAGTGATCGGAGTAACCGCCAACGAAAGCACCGTTGGAGAAAGTGCGGAAAGGCGTGCCCTTGTACTGGCCGCCCTGATTGGTCATGTAGGGCTTGTTGAATATCCTTCCGTAATACTTGTTCTTCACGATGGGCTGAATGCGGAAGCTGCCTTCGGGAGCGTCACACAGGGCCTTGTTCACCATGACGATGTCGAAAATATTGCCTTCTCCACGGTAGTAGAGGGAACTGTATCCGGCCTTCAACATGCTCAGGAAAGGATCGAAGAAATCCTCCTCGGTGGTTTCTTCAATGGTTTCCTTGCCGCGAAGGAAGTCGGTCATGCTCACGTCGGAGGGGTTGTCGTTCATATCCCCCATCACGGCTATCTTGATGCCCGGGAATTCCTTCTGGAGCTCCATAGCCCTCATGTATATGATTTCCGCACCTCGGGGACGAAGGTCTGCGCCCTTGCCGCCAATACGGGAAGGAAGGTGCGCTACGAAGAAGGCAAACATCTCACCATCAATGAGTCCGCGAACCATAAGGATGTCACGGGTACGGAACTGGTCCATTTCTTCCTGTGTCCACTGGCTCCAGTCTATGCGCGAAGGCGTGAAGGTGAATGGTATGCTCTCGCTTGCAAGCACCTTGAAAAGCTCCGGCTTGTAAAAGAGGGCCACATCCACGCCTCGGCGGTCCGGGCCGTCGTAGTGGATAATCTGGTAATTGGCATCGGCAATGGAAGGCATGGTAACCAGATCTTCCAGCACGTGGCGGTTCTCGATTTCGGAAACGCCAAGAATGGTGTGCCACCGGCCGTTGTCCTTTTTCATATCGGCAATTACCCGGGACATGTTCTCCAACTTCTTCTGGTACTTCGTTTCGGTCCATTCGTTGGCTCCGTCGGGGAGAAATTCATAGTCGTTCTTGCCTTCGTCGTGATAGGTGTCGAATAGGTTTTCCAGGTTATAAAAGCCTATCACATGAAAATTGCCGCTCTGGGCGAAGGCCTCCGTGGAGGAAACTTTCGCCTGGGTGCCGCAGGAGTAGATTGCGGCAAGAGTAATGAGGCTATAAAGCAATTTTTTCATATCGATATATTATTTCATTAATTCCACCAGGATGAGGGTGTCTGCGCTTCAACTTCCGCGGCGTCTTCCTTTCCGATGACTCTCTCCAAGTTGGGGAAGAAGTCTATCCCTGTCTTCGCCTCCAGCTCGTCTATGGAGCAACGGTAGCTGCGGTAGGCCGATGCCGAAATGGAGCTGGTGTGAGGGAGGTAAAATGCCGCCGCCACATATCCTTTCTTTCCGCCCTGGCCTGAATTCCAGGCCACCGGTTTTGCCAGCAACGCCTTGTAGTAATGCGTGGGAACCGGAATCTTATGCCCTTCGTAATCGGTAACACTGGGGCTTGCCGACGATGTGACGCATCCCGTAACCACATACAGTGTGTCGCACTTTCCGGCATAACTTCTCACCGCCGTTTCCAACTTCTGCCACACGCCGCTGTTGAATCCGTTTTCCTGCGGAGTCATATTCGTCATGTAGAATGTGGTGACGTTCGCACTGTAGCTCAGGCGATCGGCCGATGGAATCTGGTGTCCGCGGTCGTAAACCTGATTGCTGTAATAGCGATGAGTGGAAGGGAAACTCTTTAAGAGCGCCTGCTGGTAATCGGAGGAAATCAGCGCGTCGTAAGCCCAAGCGTCGCTGCGGCTGCCGCTTCCGATAAGGGAATTGTTAAGGGGATATGCCACCCATCTCGATTCCCGGGTTTCCTTGTCGAAGCAGGCCGACCAGTTGCGTACGCCGCTCTTGGACCGGCTCTTGTAGAGTTTGCCCGTCATGTCGTGAATCAGCAGTTCGCAGTTCTCGCTTGACTTGAAGGCGGGCATTTCCAACCATCCGGGATACGCGCCGGAGCTTTGGGTAATAGTGACTTTTGCCGATGATCCCTTGGCGGGGGTCAAGGTTAGTGTCACGTTCCGGTCGTTGTCGGAGAGATTACCATCGTAGTAGAAACGCACCTTGGCGCTTCCGCTTCCGCTTGAAGGATTGACTTTAGCCCACTCATCCACGCCGGCAGGGAAATGCAGGCTCAGAGTCCAACTGCCTTCGGCCTTGACCGTGAGGAACATTGTGTCTCCGCCCGAGTCAAGGTTTAAGTTAGGGACCTCCAAATCCACGTTGTCGGCCTTCCGGCAGCCTGAAAAGACCGCCAGAAGGGACATCGTTATGAGCATTGCAATCCTGCGCATGATGCGGGGTTATTTATTTGGCATTAACACCAAAGATGATGGCGCGGCATCCTCTCTTGTCACCGGAATAGGTTTCCACCTTTGCAGATGCCTCCGCGGTAAGGGCCGAATCCAGAGTGATGGTGTAGCAATCGGCATCCGTCACGGTAATGTTGTAAGGAGAATTACCGGAAGCGCCGTCATTGGCAGCCAGGTTAAATGTGTACTCTTTATTGCCAATCGTGAACTTCAAAGAGGCCTCGTTGCCTTTCCAGGCTACCCCATAGAACTTGACGGTCTTTGTACCGGAAGGAAGGGTAACGCTGCCTTCACCATACTTACTGCTGGTGCCCAATTTAAGGTTTGCAACTTCATTTGTGGTAGAACCGCCGTATGTTGCATTTACCCTATTGTTGGTATAACCGCTGGTGCCTGTAGCAAAAGCGACATTACTGGTAACGGGATTCACATCACCGCCTTCATCACCGCCTTCATCACCGCCTTCGTCACCACCTTCATCACCACCTTCGCCGCCGCCACCACCGGCTTCAGTGGCAGATACGCAGGCCAGGTTCAGGTATTTCTTGGAGGAACCGCTGGTGCCCACATAGTAGCCGGCGAACTTCACGGTCTTCCCGTCCAGGGAGGCAAGGTTGAGCGCCTCGACGGGGTTGGAGATGCTGCCGGTGTAAGTGCTGGCACCATCGACTGTGACGTTGTAA
>CACYCP010000057.1 GCA_902772985.1 uncultured Bacteroidia bacterium
ATGCGAAAATAGAAAACAAGGAGATACTCAAAGGGATAGACCTGAGCATTGGCCCCGGTGAGATTCACGCCGTAATGGGGCCGAACGGTGCCGGAAAAAGCACGCTGGCGGCCGTCCTTACAGGAAAACCCGGCTATGAGATCACCGAAGGCAGCATCGTTTTCAAAGGGCAGGACCTTTTGGAGATGTCTCCGGAGGAAAGGGCCTGGGCCGGAATCTTCCTCAGTTTCCAGTACCCGATAGAGATTCCCGGCGTGACCATCACCGCTTTTATGAAGGCCGCCTTGAACGCCAAGCGCAAGGCTGCCGGCCTGCCGGAACTGAAGGCCGGGGAGTTCCTCAAGTTGCAGAAAGAGAAAATGGCCTTTGTTGGGATGAAGCCGGAATTCGCCAAAAGGGAAGTTAACGTGGGCTTCTCCGGCGGCGAGAAAAAGCGAAACGAGATATTCCAGATGGCCCTTCTACAGCCGGACCTTTCCATTCTGGACGAGACCGACAGCGGTCTGGATGTAGATGCCCTGAAAATTGTCGCAAACGGCGTCAACGCGCTAAGGGGGCCGGAGAAATCGGCCATAATCGTGACGCATTACCAGAAACTGCTGGAATATGTGGTGCCGGACGTGGTTCACGTCCTGAAGGACGGGAAGATTGTTTGCACCGGCGGCCGCGAACTTATTCAAGCAATTGAAAACCAAGGTTTTGACCAGTTCTGATGGCACAGGAGCATCATATTGTCCCCGCAGGGGAAAGGCTGGAGCTTAGTTTCGTGGTCCTGCCGGGCGAAAGCCGTGAGATTAACCTAAGCATCGACCTTTGCGGTCCCGGGGCCGAGGCGCATTTGAAAGGCCTGTATCTTTGCGCCGGCAGCGAAAACGTCCGGTTCAATATCCTGATGAATCACCTTACGCCTGGCTGCAAAAGCACTCAGATATTCAAGGGAATCGCCGGCGGAGACGCTTCTGTGAGCTTCGAAGGCAGGATTGTCGTCGCACCCGACGCCCAGCAGACCGAAGCATATCAGGAGAGCCACAACATAGTCCTTTCCGACAACGCCAAAGTCACCACCCAGCCCCAGTTGGAGATTTATGCCGATGACGTTAAATGCTCGCACGGAGCTACCGTCGGCCGCCTGAACGAAGATGAACTATACTATATGCGCTCCCGCGGAATTCCGGAGGGGAGCGCAAAAGTGCTTCAAATGCTGTCTTTCCTTTCGCCCGTCATTCCTCAGGGCCGCGAAGAGGAAGTTGAAGAGCTATTGTATCGTCATATTGTTTCTGCAGGCGCTCCAGCTCGGCCTTAAGCTTCCGGGTAAGCTTTTCCGTCCCAGGGGTACCGTACAGGTTGTGCAGCTGCGCCGGATCTTTTTCCAGGTCGAAAAGTTCCCATTCGTCAATATCGTAGTAGAAATGCATCAGGGAGTAGCGCTCTGTGCGCACTCCGTAGTGGCGGCGAACAGAATGCTCGGCCGGATACTCGTAAAAATGGTAATACAGTGATTTCCGCCAGCCTTTCGGCCTTTCGCCTTTCAGCAAGGGAAGGAAACTGTCGCCCTGAATGTCGTCCGGGATTGGAAGCCCGGCCATTTCCAGAATGGTGGGGGCATAGTCGATATTCTGCACGAAAAGGTCTATGTCCCTGGCCTTTGCCTGTCCCGGCATCCTCACAAGAAGCGGCGTACGGAAACTTTCCTCGTACATATAGCGCTTGTCAAAATAGCCGTGCTCGCCCATGAAGAAGCCCTGGTCCGAGGTATAAATGACCACCGTGTTATCCAAAAGGCCGTTTTGGGCCAGGTATTCGTACACCCTTCCAATATTGCGGTCCACCGAGCGGATGACACTGCAATAATCCTTCATATAGCGCTGGTATTTCCACTCGTACAGCTCTTTTCCCAAAAGCTTCGCTTCTTTAAAACTGCCGATGATGGGGTCGTAATATGCATCCCAGGCGGCCTGCTGGGCTGCGTTCATCCGTCCTGGAACTAGAACTCCAGGCTCCAGGTCCTGCCGGTAAAGGCTCCGTCCGTATTCTTCAAGGGATGGATTCTCGGGAGTATGGATTTCCCCTTCCCTGTCGGCCATTTTAAGGTCGTAGATGACGTTCATGTCGGCAAGGATACTCATTTCCTGCAGGGCGGCGGCTTCGCGGGTGGCGTAGTCGTCGTAGAATGTTTCCGGAAGGGGGAAGCTGACGCCGTCAAACGCACCAAGGTCCTGAAGGTCAGGCATCCAGCTGCGGTGAGGCGCCTTGTAATGCAGGAACAGGCAGAAGGGCTTGTCCTTGTCGCGCCCGTCCAGCCATTCCAGGCCTACGTCGGTGGTGATGTCGGTGGAATAGCCTTCGCGCACCAGGGTTTCGCCGTTACGTATGAAAACGGGGTTGTAATAGTCTCCCTGGCCGGTGAGGATATCCCAGTAATCGAAGCCGGTGGGCTCGCTCACAAGGTGCCATTTGCCCACCATCGCTGTCTGGTATCCGCCCGCGCGCAGCAGTTTGGGCAGGGTTTGCTGGCTGCCGTCAAAAATGCCGTGCTCGTTGTTGGTGAATCCGTTTTTGTGGCTGTGTTTTCCGGTGAGCATGCAGGCGCGGGAAGGCCCGCTGAGTGAATTGGCCACGAAACTGTTCGTAAAGCGGGCCCCTTCGGCCGCAAGGCGGTCTATATTAGGCGTTTCCATGAAGCGCCTGTCGTATGCGCTTATTGTCTGGTACGAATGGTCGTCGCACATGATATAGACCACGTTAAGGGGCTTCTGCGGCTCCTTGGCAGCGTTTTTATCGTTCGAGCAGGAGACCGAGGCCGATGCCGCCACGGCTCCCGTCAGGGTTAAAAGAATCCGAGTGCTTTCCATAACGCAAAAATAGTCATAAATCGGCCAAATTTTCAATTTTGGATAAAAAACGCTAAATTCGTTGTGCGTGAAAAAGCAGAAATGAAAAACGAGATACATATATCCGGCCTTCAGGATTTGCCCAGGGCGGCCGAGGAGTTCCTTGGAAAGATCCAAGGACGCACGCTGATAGCGCTTTACGGGGCTATGGGTGCGGGGAAAACCACATTTACCACTGCTTTGTGCAAGGCTTTGGGGGTAAACGAAGAGGTGGTGAATTCTCCTACATTCGCCATCGTCAACGAATACGGCGGCTTCGGCGGCAGCCGAATCTTCCATTTCGACTTTTACAGGATAGAAAAATATGCCGAGGCCCTGGATATCGGCCTTTACGATTATCTGGATTCGGGTTGTATGTGCATAATGGAATGGCCCGAAAACATAGAGGGCCTGCTGCCGGAGGAGACGCTTCGCGTACAAATTACAGTTAATGGCGACGGTTCGCGTTCGCTCACGTGGGAAAGCTAAAAACAGGGATAATATGCCAGAGAACATTCTAAGGCCACTTTTTGAAAAGGTAAGCGGAAAAGTTCCGGAAGGGATCACAGAATTTCCTTCGTCCGGAAGCCATCGCCGGTATTTCCGCATCACAAGCGGGAGGGACTCGCTGGTTGGCGTAATAGGAAACTGCAAGGAGGAGAACAACGCGTTCATCAGTTTTTCCAGGCACTTCAGGAGTAAAGGCCTGAGCGTTCCGGAGGTCTATGCCGTGAGCGAAGACGGCAGCGCCTACATCCAGGAAGACCTTGGGGACGACTTGCTTTTCAACGTGGTTTCCAAAGGCCGGGAGAGCGGACTCTACAATGAGGAAGAGGTCGGCCTCCTGAAAAAAGCCGTCGCGAAACTTCCTGCCATTCAATTCCTTGGCGCCGACGGTTTGGACTGGAGCGTCTGCTATCCCCAGGAGTCTTTCGACGAAAGGGCGGTGGATTTCGACCTCAACTACTTCAAATACTGCTTCCTTAAGGCCACCGGCTTGGAATTCAACGAAATTTTGCTGCAGGAGGACTTCGAAAAGTTCAAACTGGACCTGCTGAAAGAACAGGACAACACTTTCTTGTACCGGGATTTTCAGGCCAGGAATGTGATGGTGCGTGATGGCGAGCCCTGGTTCATAGACTTTCAGGGAGGCCGCCGCGGGCCCGTTTATTACGATGTGGCATCCTTCATCTGGCAGGCTCGCTCCCGTTTTCCCGAAGCCCTGAAGCAGGAACTTATAGACACTTATCTGGCCGCCCTTCAGGAATTTAAGAAGGTGGATCCGGATGAGTTCCGGGACAAGCTACGCCTTTTCGTCCTGTTCCGGACCCTTCAGGTACTGGGAGCTTACGGCTTCCGTGGCTATTTCGAAAAGAAGCCGCATTTCATTGCCAGCGTCCCTTACGCCCTGAGCAACCTCCGAAGCCTGTTGCAGAAACCCTTCGAGGACTACCCTTACCTGAACCGCCTCCTTGCCGAGCTGTCGGTAATGCCACAGTTCAACGAAATCACCCAGGACAAGCGCCTGGAAGTTAAGATTTACAGTTTCGCCTACAAAAAAGGCATTCCGGCCGATACCACCGGAAACGGCGGCGGATATGTGTTCGACTGCCGCTCCATCAATAATCCGGGTAAATATGAATACTATCGCCAGTTCAACGGAACCGACCCGGAAGTGATTAAATTCCTGGAGGACGACGGCGAGGTGAATGTCTTCCTGGACAGTGTTTACAATCTGGTGGACGCCCATGTCCAGCGTTTCATCGAACGGAAATTCACGCACTTGCAGGTGTGTTTCGGCTGCACCGGAGGTCAGCATCGTTCGGTCTATTGCGCCGAGCACCTTGCCCGCCATCTAAGCGTCAAATACAACATAAAGCTTAGCATAGTCCATCGCGAATTGAACGTGGAAAAGATTTTGTAAGATGAAGGCAATGATTTTTGCGGCCGGGCTTGGGACGCGCCTGAAGCCACTTACCGATACCATGCCGAAAGCCTTGGTGCCGGTAGGGGGGAAACCGCTTCTGTATCATGTGATATGCAAGTTGAAGGATGCGGGCTACGACAGCCTGGTCGTGAACGTCCATCATTTCCCCAAACAGATAAAGCAGTATTTGGCCCGTAACGACTTCGGCCTGCCCATAAGCATTTCAGATGAAAGCGGGATGCTTTTGGAAACGGGGGGCGCCCTGCTTCACGCCAGGGAATTGCTGCTTCCCGCCGATGAGCCCTTCCTGGTGCATAACGTGGATATCCTGTCTTCCCTGAATCTGGCGTGGTTCCGCTCACAGGCGCGGCCTGACGCGCTTGCAAGCCTTCTTGTGAGCGAAAGGGAAACCCGCCGATACCTTCTTTTCGACGAACAGATGCGCCTTGTAGGCTGGACCGACATTGTTACCGGAGAGATCCGTTCGCCTTATCCGGACCTGGATGTTTCGGCCTGCCGCCGCTATGCTTTCGGCGGAATACACAATATCAGTCCGGATATTTTCAACGCCTTCGACCGGGCCGCCGTCCCTGAGCGCTTCCCCATAATGGATTTCTATTTGAAAGCCTGTGTCCAATACCCCATTTACGGAGTGCTTGCCAAAGGAATCTCCCTGGTGGATGTGGGTAAGCCGGAAACCCTTCAATCTATAGGCTAAGCTGCATTATTTCGGCCGGGGCGCGCCCTGCGGCAAGCAGCTCCCTCATACGGTCGAAGTATGGGGCGGTATGGTCGAAAAAGTATCTGTACCCCTCGCACAATGTATTAACCCCGTTTGCCGCATTCCGGTGTTGCGGACATTCTCCATTGCAGGCGGGAAGATAAGGACAACGCTGGCATCGAAGTGGAAGGGATGTCCATTTCCGATAGGCGAAACGCTTCACCTTTTCGCTTTCCATAAGCTGCCTTATAGGCGTTTCCAGCACATTCCCTACGCGATACTTCGGATAGACGAAGTGGTCGCATACATATAAATCCCCGTTGTGTTCGATGACGGCATTCCCAATGCAACTTCGGCCGAAAACACAGACACCTTCACGGGCCCCGCACCATGCGGCAAGGGCCGAATCGAAAAGCTGGACATAATAATTCCCCACGTCTTCCTTCACCCACAAATCAAATATATCCGTCATAAACTTCCCAAAACCTTGGGCCGATACCGACCAGAATGCCGGCGAAGCGCCTTCGGACAGTGGATCCACTATGAGCGGGCGTTGTTTCTTGCCGCGGAAACGAACGTATTCCACCACGGGGAGGAACTGCATGTAATGACTCCCCAGGTTTTTGAGAAACTTGTAAACCTGGGCTCCGTGACCCTCTGAAGCCTTGTTTACTGTGGTCAGGGTATTGAACTCTGCACCTTCATCTTTCAGGAATTGCAGGCCGCGGAGGACTTTGTCGAAGGTGGGACCTCCACCAGCGAGCAGCCTGTAGCGGTCGTGGATTTCAGCCGGGCCGTCTATGGAAAGCCCAACCAGGAACTGATTGTCCCGGAAAAAGGCCGCCCACTCCCTTGTGAGAAGGGTTCCGTTAGTCTGGATGGAATTGTGAACTGTCTTTCCTGCAGCATATTTTTTCTGGAGCTCGACGGCCTTTTTGTAAAAGTCCAGTCCCAGCACCAGGGGCTCCCCGCCGTGCCAGATGAACTGGACTTCGGGGACATCGTTCGCCTCGATATAGGCTTTCGTTACCGCCTCAAGGACATCTTCCGACATACGCGGCTCGCGTCCGCCATAGATTTCGCCTTTGTCCAGATAATAGCAATAGGCACATCCAAGATTGCAAAGCGAACCGGCCGGCTTCAACATAATGTTGAAAGCCACGTTTCCGCTGAGCCTGGCCGCATCTTCTATATGGATGGTGTCTTGCATATAGTTCAATTATTATTTATACGGCGGCTTGCACAGCGCGGTTTATCAGTTTGTCTTTTGTTGACCTCGCAAAGATACTAAAAATGATACTATTTTTACAAATCCAGCAGATTCCGTCGGTCCAGAAAACGGTAACTGGCAGCTTCGGCAAGATGTTCGGGCCGGATATCCCGGCAGGCGGCAAGGTCGGCTATGGTGCGGGCAATTTTTATGATGCGGGTATAGGCTCGGGCACTAAGTCCCAGACGCTCGATTATTTGTTCCAGAAGATTTTTGCATTCGTCATCCAAGGGACAGAATTTTTCCAGCATCTCACCGTTCATTTCGGCATTTGCAAAGATTCCGCTTCCTTCGAATCGCTGGCGCTGAATATCTCTGGCTTTCATCACGCGGGCGGCAATCCAGGCCGAACTTTCGGCCTTTGCGCCCCTGATAAGACAACCCGTCGGCACTGGCCGGACGCGAAGCTGGATGTCTATCCTGTCCAGAATCGGCCCCGAAAGTTTGGAAAGGTAGGAGGCCCTTTGTCCTGGCGAGCAGGAGCATCGGTCGCCCTCGCCGTAATAGCCGCAAGGACAGGGATTCGAGGCCGCCACCAGCATGAAGGACGCAGGATATTCTATCTTCGACTTCAGCCGGGAAATGGTTACTTTCCTGTCCTCAAGCGGCGCCCGGAGGGCCTCCAGCGTCGATTTCGGAGCCTCACAGAACTCGTCCAGGAAAAGTACCCCGTTCGTTGCCAGAGACACCTCTCCAGGAAGGATGTTTTCCCCGCTTCCTCCGCCCAGCATCGCCGCTTTCGAGGCCGATATATGCGGGCTTCGAAAGGGCCTTGTACGCAGCAGGCCTGGTTTCCCGGCCGCTCGCCCTGCCACTGAATAAATCTTCGAACTAATGAGCGATTCTTCCAGCGACATGGGAGGCAAGATACCGGCCATGGCCCTGGCAATCGAGCTTTTCCCGCTGCCGGGAGGTCCGACCAAAAGTACGTTATGGCAACCTGCCGAGGCTATTTCGACGCCTCGTTTTGCCCCTTCCTGCCCAATGATCCTTGCGAAATCCATATAGGCTCCGTCCTTTTTCACAGCGTTCTCTTCCATCGCTTGCCGATAGGCCTGGGTGTTCCACACGAGAAGGTCCGATACGTCCACCCGCCCCTCCAGGATGTCCAGCACATCGCCCAGGCTCCGCACGCCAAAAACAAGCGTTTTGGAATAGTCCACCGCTTCCAGGGCCGATTGCTCCGGCAGTATGCATCCCTTGAAGCCTTGGCGTATAGCCAGTTCTACCATTGGCAGGGCACCGCACACGGGGCGAAGGCTGCCGTCCAGGCCCAACTCTCCCATTATAAGGTATTTTCCAAGCTCCGGAATGTCCCTTTGTCCCGAAGCGGCAATTATCCCCAGGGCTATCGGAAGGTCGTATCCGCTTCCTTGCTTGTGCATATCGGCCGGGGCCAGATTTATTACTATTTTCTTTCCCGGGATGTGGAAGCCGCAGGCCTGCAGGGCTGTTACGGTACGAAGAAGGCTCTCTTTGACGGCGGCATCGGCAAGGCCCACGAGATGGATTCCCACGCCAAGGGTTATGTCCACCTCTACGGTTATAGGCACCGCCTCGATTCCTACGCATTTCGCCGCGTGAATATACACCAGCATACTACTCAATGCTTAGCGAGGTGAAATAACCGTCGAAATTAAGGCGGGAAAGCTGGTTGTCGACAAGCAGAAGGTGCTCGCCGTCGGGGTTATTCAGTGCGGCGGCAAAAACGCCTTTGTCGAAGTCCACGCAGCGTCCAGAGCTCAACTTATACTTCAGCGAGGGAACGTCCAGGGCCTTTCCATCCACAAAAATATGGTTTACAAGATTCCCGTTCAGAGTAATGTAGGCGCTTTTCCCTTCATTGTTCCACAGGTCCATTATTGGGTTGAGGCTGGTGACGGAAAAGCGGCTTTCACTTGCGCTCCTCAGCCAGAAACTGTAATTGCCAAAAGCTGTAAAAGTGGACATTCCCTTCACCAGAAGCTCGTTTCCGGCAGGTACAAGCTTGCAGTAATGGACGTTTTCACCCGTTGCGATTCCCAGCGAAAATATTTCATCGTCTTTTACAAGGGTAAGGCTGCCGGGAAGTTCCGGACGCTGTTCGGTGCGGTAAACGGAGCCGTTCAGGACGCGGATGTCATAAATGGAAAGTTCGTTTTCGGCAGGCAGCAGCTTGAAAAGCTGCGATTCTTTCATTATCCTATGCTCCCAGATGAAACGGTTGTCCCTCTTTTTAGGTACTCCATAGCTATAATAAATCCCTGTTTCATCGGCACAGAATGCTCCTCCGGGCCAACCCTGGTCATAAATTGAGCCAAAGATTGTCCCTGTTGCCGATGAAAATTTTTCCATTCCGTTCACCCTGTAGCACAGGCCCTCCTTTCCCTGGCGCTGCCCAAGGGTGTGAACGTCGTTCCCGGATTTATAAAAGCCCCGGAGGAGTTCCTCGCCGGCGAAACGGAAACGCTCCTCCCCGTTACAATATACGAAGGTGCTGCTGCCGTCAGTGTAGTCGCACCAAAGTTCGCCGCCTATTATCCTGTGCCTTTCCGGGTCGGCTTTTCCCAAGGCCGACAGGTGCAGAAGTTCGGCTCCGTTTTTGAAAAGGACCAGCTGGGTGTCCGGAGAGAAGCGGAAAGCAGTGACGTAAACGTCTGGTTTCGTCGGTACAGGAGCGGTAGAACTATCCTTCCTTTCCGGACTCCCTTCGCTGGCATATCGGCTGAAACGGCCTTGACCCCGCATATGGCGCGGGACGCTGTCCAATTGGGCTTTTTGGCAGGAGAAAAGCGCCAAAAGCAAAAGAATAAAAAAACTTGACTTGCACATATCTCACAACTTTTTCTGCCGCAAGGTGGCAAATGCCGGCAAAAAATGCCAGCACAATAAAAAAAGTTGTGTTGTTTTTGATGAATTATGTGTTGTTTTTTATGATTCGGGCTCAGAAAATCCCGAAAAAGGCCGAGCCGCTGCCGGACATGGAGGCATAAACCGCTCCTTCTCCATAGAGATTTTCCTTCACTCGGGCAAGCGAAGGATACTTCGCAAAAACGCTTGTTTCGAAGTCGTTCCTAAGATATTCCTTCCACTTTTCAAGCGGCAGGGAAAGCACTTCGCGCAAGGATTTTTCCGGAATTGCCGGGACAATTCCCTTATATGCGTCGGCGGTGGAAACGCTCACGTCTTCCGGCACGACAACTTTCAGCGCATAGGCCGATAAATCCAGCGGAAAGTCCTCCAGGACCTCTCCGCGGCCGCTTCCAATCATAGGGCGGTTGTAAATAAAGAAGGAGCAGTCGCTTCCAAGGCGGGCGGCATAGCCGGCCAGGGTGTCATCACCAAGCTCTAAGCCGGCAAGTATAGATATCATCCTGAGGGCGAAAGCGGCATCGGCTGAACCTCCGCCCAGGCCGGCACCCACAGGGGCGCTCTTCTCCAGGAAAATTTTCATCGGGGGAAGCTTGTAGTCGGCAGCCAGAAGGTAATAGGCCTTTGCACAAAGGTCCTGCAGCGGGTCCCAGTCTATTCCGCCTTTGCGGGCAATGCTTATCATAAGTTTTCCGTCCGGGGAAACGGCCTGTGACACTTGTCCGTAGCGCTCTTTGAGTCCGGCGATAGTTTCGGAATAATCATCCCCGCAAACGACTTCCAGGCAGTCCAGGATGCCGAAATAGGGGACGAAAAGGGTTTCCAGGTCGTGATAGCCGTCAGGGCGGCGCCTGAGCACGTTCAGGCCCAGGTTGATCTTAACATTTGGATGGCTTATCATTTGCCCACGGAGAATCTCAGGCCGGCCTCGATGTCGAAGCGCAAGGGCTGAATTGTCCTGAGGGAACGGGGCTGAAGCTCTGTTCCGAAATAGTAGCGCACGGCCGGATCCAGATAAATGCCAAAGAAAGGATTGATCTTGAATTCGATACCTGCGCCAACCCCTGCCGACCATTGGGGTGCCGCCGTGCCTCTTTGGTGGAAATGCACGTCCTTTGGCGAATTGTGAATCAGGTAGTCATTATCCACCAGGAATTCCACGCTGCCACCGGTGAAGACGTGCACGTTCCAGCGGCTGGTATTGACTATGCTGAAATAGACGTTCAAAGGAACGCCAAGCCAGTGCTGCTGGTTGTCTATATCCCTGTTTTCCAGCGTAAAGCCCTGATTTGATACATAGTCTCCCACGAAGGTGCGCCCAAGGTTGGTGTAGCGCACCCCTGTGCCTATCCCCCAGCGCGGCGTGAAATTATAATTGATACCTATACCGGCCGAGAAAGGCAGGCGGAAGCTGACTTCGGGAGACTCGTTATAAATGCCTTCCTTGTTGGTGAAGGCTTCCGGAAGTCCGTGGGTACGACTGCCGGGAGCGATAGCGACTTCGCCTCTCTGGTTGCCTTGGACATTTCCGGAAACGGTGAAGGAAAATGCGTTTTGCCTGCGCCTGGAGCTGGCCGTTTCCGATGCTGCAAGGGCGTCCAGGATGCGGCTGTCCTGGTCAAAGCCGTTCTTTTGTGCCGATGGGGCCTGTCCCTTTTCCTGAGGCACTGCGGGCACTGCGGGCACTGCAGCCACTTCTTCGGCCTCTTCTTTTTCTTCAGTGATAACAGGCTGTTCCACAGGCGTTTGCGCCGCGACGGGCACTACGGAATTCCTGGTGGGAATGGAATATACCTTGGTGGTAGGAAGTTCTTCGATGAGGGTACAGGGCTGGGAGGTATTAAAATCCAGATTCGCCAGCATAAGCGCAGGATTTGCGCTTGGCACCGAGGGGCGAAGGAGCACAAGGGCTCCGGCCAGGACTGCGGCGGCCGCCACTGCGGCATAGCTCCACCGGCGTATGGTAACGACGCGTGCACGACGGGCAAGACCAGCCTGCACACCGCTCCATACGCCCGGAGAAACTGTTTCCGTGGCGTTTTGAAGAAGATTTCTTACCTGTATGTCAAAATCGTTCTCTTTCATTTTACGAGCCTTCTTTTATCATTTCCTGCAAGCGGATTCGTGCCCTTTGCAATTTGGAACGCGAAGTGGCTTCCGTGCAACCCAACTCTTTTGCTATTTCCTTGTGGGAATAGCCTTCCACAACATGCATGTTGAATACGGTTCTGGCGTCTGACGGAAGGGCTGCGATATAGCGCATCAAATCCCTGTATCCCATTTTTTGCACCGGCGTGACTTCTTCCGTGAACAGCCCGCGGGCCTGCTCGATGTCTTCACCCATATCCAGGGCGCTGGTGCGTCTGAGATGCATCAATGCAGTGTTGACAAAGATCTTTCGTGCCCAGCCTTCAAAGGAGCCGGTTCCCTGATAACTTTCCAGTTTTGTGAACAAAGTGATGAAGCCTTCCTGCAGGATATCTTCAGCATCTTCCCTATTGCCCATGTACCGTAGGCACACCGCCATCATTTTGGGCGAAAGGAGGTCGAACAACTTCTTTTGAGCGTTTCCGTCCCCATCTTTGCAGGCTTGGACCAACCGCTCTGCAGACGACGCGCCAACAGGAGATAGTTCATCTCTTGTCCAAGTAATAAGATGCAAATTTGACCAAAAACGTTTCAACGGGTGTGAAATTTGTTCTAGCGAACACAAATTTCGAAAAAAATTCACAATCGTTCAAGTGTTTGTTGTATGTTTTTTGCAAAACCCGTAATTTTGTACGAATGAAAAGAAGGTTCATATCCATCACTTTGTGCTTAATCTGTTCCCTGTGCGCCTTTGCCCAGGGGGTAGAGAACAATCTGATTGACGCAGTGACATATTACAGCAACGGCCAATATAAAAAGGCCGAAGCCATACTCCAAAGCCTGAGCCTTGCCGCTCCCGAGAACGATGCCGTGTGGTATTATCTGGCCATGACTCGCAGCCGTCTCCAGGAGACCGACGCCGCCCTTGCGGCAATGGAAAAGGCCACCCAGATCGACAGCGGAAATTTCTGGTACCGCAGGACGCTTGCGCGCATGTATCTGGATTTCGGCAAGGATGCCGAAGGCCTCTCGATGTACGAATCCATAGTCAAGGATTTCCCGGACAACAACTCTCCGGTTTACGAACTTCTGGACATATACCTTAAGCAAAAAGAGTTCGAAAAAGCCCTCTCGACGCTTCAGGACATAGAAACCCAGCACGGCCCTTCGGAGGAGGTGGCAAGGACTAAGTTCGAGGTCTATGCCTCCATGGGAAAACCGGAGGAAGGAGTGAAAGTGCTGGAGGATTTCAACGACAAATACTCCTCGCCCTCAATTCTTTCGATGCTTGGGGACTATTACCTTTCCGAGTTTTCGGATTCCCTTGCGCAGGCGGCTTATTCCGAGGCCCTGTCCCTTGACAGCAGTTATTTCCCCGCAGTCCTTGGCATGTCGGAGGTATATAGGCATAAACGGCGGTATGCCGATTATTTCGAGACGCTGAAGCCCTTCTTTGCCTCGGATGTCGTGCCTCCATCTACCAAGAGCATGTACATCGGCAATCTGTCACGCGGGGTGGATCCAAAGATTATACAGAATCACAGGGAAGGCTTCGACAATCTTATTTCGATGGCGGTCGATGTCCATCCCACGGACAGTACCCTGCTTTCTTCCGTCGGCTCGTTCTATTATACCACCGGGCGGGAAGCGCAGGCCGGGGATTGGTTCCGGAAGGCTGCCGATCTCTATCCGGAAAGCATTTCCCAGGTGGCAACCTACGTCCAGTACCTTTCGCTTATGCAGCAGTGGCCGGAGCTTAGGGACCGCGCAACGGCGGCGTTCAAAAGTTTCAAGCACCGGGCTTTCCTGGACTATGCCAACATTGCAAGTTACCAGCTGGACGATTTTGACTCGGTAATTGCGAATTGCAATTTCGTTCTGAAAGCCTTCCCGAATGATACGGAGCAACGCCTTGGCGCCTATTCCCTGATGGGGGATGCATATCACGCGAATGGAGACAGCAAGAGTGCCTACAAGGCCTACGAAAAGGCCCTGCGCCTGGATTCTTCCTATGCCCCGGTGCTTAACAATTATGCCTATTACCTGAGCCTGGAAGGGAAGAACCTGAAAAAGGCCTACAACATGTCCAAGAAAACCGTCGAGGCCGAGCCTGACAACGCAACCTACCTTGACACCTTCGCCTGGATACTCCATCTTATGGGTAAAGACCTGGAAGCCAAACCTTTCTTCAAGCATGCCATGCTGTATGGCGGAAAGGACAGCGCCACCATAATGTATCATTATGCCGTTGTGCTGGAGGCTCTGGGAGAGAAGGACATGGCCCAGTTGTATTATAAGAACGCCCGCCAGAAGGACATGGCGAAAAAAGAGGTCAAGGAACTTTGGGAGGAATGAAACGGAGTCTTGCCATAATATGTCTTCTGCTTTGCTGGTTTGCCGCTTTTCCCCAGAACAACATGCGCAAGCTGGAAAGCCAGAGGGCGCAGCTGGAGAAGGAGATCAATCTTCTGAACCGTCAGCTGGAGCAGAATTCCCGTACCAACAAGGAGGCCCTTTCGGCCCTTTCCCTGGTGCGCAGCAAGATTTCCACGCGTGAGAAGCTCATCCAGAGCTGCGACCAGACGCTCAAGGTCCTGGACGACTCCATCCGAACCTGCCAGAAAGAGCTGGACCGCCTCCAAGCCCGATATGATACCCTTTCCGCCTATTATGGCCGATTGGTCCGCGGTGCCTACAAGAACCGCGACAGCCGCCTTTGGTATATGTACATCCTTGCCAGCCGTTCGCTGGACCAGGGCCTCCGCCGCTTCGGTTATCTGAGGAATCTGTCCCACGAAATGAGCGGCCAGGCAAAGAAGATTCACGAGACATCGGCCGCCCTTGAAGTTGAAAGGGAGCGCCTGAACGGGCTTCGAAAAGAGGCCGGGGCCATGCGTTCGCAGGTGGTGAAGGAGCGTTCCAAACTTCAGGACGAGGAAACCGAGGCCAACCGCATAGTCGCCCAACTTGGAAAGGACCGGAAGAAATATCAGCAGCAATTGCAGGAGAAGAACCGCCAGAAACAGGCCTTGAACAAGAAGATAGAGCAGTTGATCAGGGAACAGCAAGCCAAGGCGGCCAAGGGCGGCAAGGCCTCCAGCTCCAAGTCCAAGACCAAGACCACATCCACCGAGATAGATGCTAAACTGTCCAACGAATTTGCCGCGAACAAGGGCCGGCTGCCCTGGCCGGTGGAGGGCGCAGTTACCGAAAGTTTCGGAAAGCACATTCATCCGGTCTATTCCAATGTGGAGCTTCCTCCGAACAATGGCGTAACCTTGGTGGTTAAGCCCGGAGCCACGGTGAAGGCCGTTTTCAACGGCACTGTCACCCAGATAGCAGTGCTTCCCGGATACAACCAGTGCGTCCTTGTTCAGCACGGAGAATACTTCACCCTTTACACCAAGCTGAAATCGGTTTCGGTGAAGTCCGGGGATAAAATAAAGACCGGCCAGGCTATTGGCACGGTCGATAGCATCGGCGGGGAAGACCTGTTCCATTTCGAATTGTGGAAGGGCTCATCTCCCCAGAATCCGGAACTTTGGCTCAGGCGCTAGCGAAACGGCATCAGAGGCACTGTGCCCGGAATATCGTCTTTCGGAGGTTTCGAATGTAAATAAATGATTCTCTGGTTCGGGCTGCCCCGGAAAAGCAGGTCAGTATCCCTTTGTTCCAGAATGAAAGGACCGTCCACCAGCACGTCCAGCCAGGGAAGCATGCGGGACATGGATTCGGACTCCTGTATTTCTTCCAGCGTGAATCCGGTCCAGCACCAGATGTCCTTGTCGGTTTCCTCCTTGATGCGGCGCGCTAGTTCGGTAAAGCCGTCCACCTGGTAGAAAGGATCCCCGCCCGAGAAGGCGACGTTGGACATTTCATCGGCCTTGATTATGTCCAGAAGTTCTTCCACTTCCATCCATTTTCCGGCCTTGAAATCCCAGCTCTGGGGATTGTGGCAGCCCTTGCAGGCGTGGTTGCATCCGGCACAGTAAATGGCCGTACGGAAACCAGGTCCGTCGGCCATTGTCTGTTGCAGGATGTCTAATACCCGTATTTTCATTCGTGCACTATACGGTCGTGGAGTTCGGCCAGTTTGCCGGCGTTCCAACGGTCGGTGGTGCCCACCAGGTAACCGGTGATTCTCTGTAGGGTATCGATGTGGTGACCATGGCAGTGAGGGCACTCCTTCAGGTCTTTTTCAGAGTTCTCGTAGCCGCAGTCAAGGCAGCGGTTGCGGTTGTGGTTCACGCTTCCGTAACCGATGTCGTACTTGTCCATCAGGTCCACAATCTGCATGATTGCTTCCGGATTGTGGGTGGCGTCGCCGTCAATTTCCACATAGAAGATGTGGCCGGCGTTCTCGTACTTGTGGTAGGGACCCTCAATCTTTGCCTTGTGTTCCGGAGTGCAGTGATAGTACACGGGAATATGGCTGGAATTGGTATAGTAGTCCTTGTCGGTAATGCCGGGAAGGATGCCGAAGGTCTTCTTGTCCCTCTTCGTGAATTTTCCGGACAGGCCCTCTGCAGGAGTTGCCAGGAAGGTGAAGTTGTGCTGATAGGTCTCGGCAAAGCCGCTGATCCTTTCGGCCATGTGAGAGATGATGCGAAGTCCAAGATCCTGGGCTTCCTCCGATTCTCCGTGGTGCTTGCCGATTAGGGCGATGAGGCATTCCGCCAGGCCGATGAAGCCGATGGACAGGGTACCCTGGTTGATGACGGACTCGATGGAATCGTCGTCGTCCAGTTTGTCGCTGCCCAGCCAGAGGCCGTTCATGAGCAGGGGGAACTGCTTCTTGAGGGCGGTCTTCTGGAACTCGAAGCGCTCGTTAAGTTGCCTTGCGGCAATCTCCAGAGCCCAGTCCAGCTTCTGGAAGAACTTCTGGATGCGAAGGTCCTTGTTTTCTTCCTCCTGCATTGCCTCGATGCCCAGTTTCACTATGTTGATGGTGGTGAAGCTCAGGTTTCCACGGCCGATGGAAGTCTTGGGGCCGAAGCGGTTTCCGTACACGCGGGTGCGGCAGCCCATGGTTGCGACCTCGTGCTCGTAACGCTTGGGATCGTCCGCTTTCCAGGCATCGTCCTGATTGTAGCTGGCGTCCAGGTTCAGGAAATTGGGGAAGAAACGGCGGGCGCTGACCTTGCAGGCGAATTTGTACAGGTCGTAGTTGGGATCCCCGGGGAGATAGCTTACGCCGCGTTTTTTCTTCCAAATCTGGATGGGGAAGATGGCGGTGGAGCCGTTGCCCACGCCCTCGTAGGTGGTGTTCAGGATTTCGCGGATGATGCACCGGCCTTCTGCCGACGTGTCGGTTCCGTAGTTGATGGAAGAGAAGACCACCTGGTTGCCGCCGCGGCTGTGGATGGTGTTCATGTTGTGAACGAACGCCTCCATTGCCTGGTGCACGCGGCCTACGGTCTGGTTGATGGCGTGCTGCATAGCGCGCTCTTTACCCTGAAGGCCCACGAGATCCCTCTTGAGGTAATCGTCGATCTTCGCTTTTTTAAGCTCGCTGTAATCGGTATTGCACATTGCGCTCACCTTGTCAATTTCCTCTTCGTAGGTTTTGTGCACGAAGGGGGCAAGGTAGAAGTCGAAAGCGGGGATTGCCTGTCCGCCGTGCATTTCGTTCTGCACGGTTTCCATGGAGATACACGCCAGCACGGAAGCGGTTTCGATGCGCTTTGCGGGACGGGATTCTCCGTGGCCGGCTTTCAGGCCATATTCGAGAATGATGTCCAGAGGGTGCTGGATGCAGGTGAGGGACTTGGTGGGATAGTAGTCCTTGTCGTGGATGTGGATATAGTTCCCGGCCACGGCTTCGTGCACAGGGTCGCTCAGAAGGCACTCGTCAACATAGCTCTTTGTGGCCTCTGAGGCGAATTTCATCATCATGCCGGCAGGCGTATCGGCATTCATGTTCGCGTTCTCGCGGGTGATGTCGTTGGCCTGGGCATCGATGATGGTCTCAAAGATTTCGTTGGTCTTTGCTTTCCTGGCTATATTTCTGCGGTTGCGATAGCGGATGTATTCTTTTGCCACCTCCTGACGGGGGCTATTCATGAGATGGTTCTCTACCACGTCCTGAATCTCCTCAACCGTCATCTCCTCCTTATCTATTTTAGAGATTTCGTGAGCAATCTGGGCTGCAAGTACTATATCCTCGCCGCTCTCCGTCACACCCATTGCTTTCAGGATGGCGGATACGATTTTTTGATTGTTGAAGTCAACGCGACGTCCGTCGCGCTTTAATACGCTTTTTACCATAGTGGGATAAGTTTCAGTGCAAACAAAGATAGAGCATCCGCACCAACTTTCCCAAGATTTTGCAGGAAAAAGTTTTCAACAGCACAAATAAGGCCTGTTAATAAAAATTAACAAGCCTGTCAGTTAGTCACCTACAACCCAAACCAGCACGTGTCTGTCGAAGGTTATGTATTCAAGATCGAATTCTTCTTCGTCTTCTTTTTTGTCTATAAAGGTTGCTTCCAGCTCTCCTTCACCGCGCGGGCGGAATCGCTCAATCTCGATTTGCTCTGCAAAATCCACGTTGTATCGGCTCAGGAGCTTGAAAATGGCTTCCTTGGCGCACCAGTAAATGGCAAGCTGCTCGTTGCGCTTCTCGTCCTCCAGGTCATCTATCTCGTCTTCAGAAAGAGCTTTTTTCTCTACGGCCGAGAAATCCCTGTCCAGGGATTCGATGTCTATCCCGCAGTCCTTCTCCTCGTGAAGGATGACCGCCACGTATTTTTCCGTGTGGGTAATGGAAATGTTCACCGGATTGTTCTCCAGGTAAGGCTTGCCGTTGTCGTGATGGCTAAGATATACTTTTTCGTCGAAAAGGCTGTTAAGAAGGGCCCTTACCGCAAGCCTCTGCTTACGCATGGACTCGCTGCGGATGAAAGAGATTTCTTCCATCTCGTCGGAAGGCGTGGCGCTCAGTTGGATAAGTTCCTCCTCGCTTTCCGTAATTTGCCACACACCTATTGTGGCTTCGTTTTCAAGTTCCTTTTTTAAATATAGTGCCATAAAAGCTTTGTTCTGCAAACAACGGGAAACCTACCGAATGCACATCGTGCACCGGCGTCCTTGGTTATGAAAGCTGGATAAACGCGACAAAGGGTCGTCCGATTTCACCTGACTGGGAGGCTCCATATTGTTTGTTACAATTTACTTTGCAAAGATAATTCATTTTTGTTAAATGCAACGAATTTCAATCAGAAAACGTATATTTGTACAAAATGAAAACTCAGATGCACCCTTTCATCAGAAAACGAAACTATGTTCCGGTACTGGCGACATTTTTTGTAATGGGTTTTTGTGATGTCGTCGGCATCGCCACAAGTTATTTCAAGCAGGACTTTTCCCTAAGCGAGTCAATGGCAGGGTTTATTCCCTCTATGGTATTCATCTGGTTCCTTGTCCTTTCAGTTCCGGCCGCCCTTCTTATGAACCGTGTTGGCCGGAAAACCATGGTACAGGCCAGCAATGTCATTACTTTTGCTGGAATGCTCATCCCGCTTTTCCACTACAGTTTTGCCACAAGCCTCGTGGCTTTCGTACTGCTTGGAATAGGCAATACGCTGTTGCAGGTGTCCCTGAATCCCTTGCTCACTAATGTCGTGAAAGGGGAAAGCCTGGCCTCCTGCCTCACTGTGGGACAGGTAATCAAGGCCGCTTCCTCTTTCTGCGGCCCGTTCCTGGCTTTGCTGTCGGCAAGCGTCTTCGGTAGTTGGAAATACATGTTCGCAATTTATGCCGTGTTCACTGTCCTCTCTTTCATTCTGCTGGAGCTGACGGAGATAAAAAGGGAGGAAACGCAGGAAGAAGGGGTGTCGGTGCGGAAAGCCTTCGGCCTACTGAAAGACAAGACCATACTCCTTTATTTCCTTGGAATCTTTTTCATAGTCGGGGTGGACGTCGGCACCAATACCGTATCGGCCAAACTGCTCATCGAGCGTTGCGGAATGGCTGTGGAAAAGGCTTCGCTTGGCGCCAGCGTCTATTTTATATGCAGGACAGCGGGTGCATTCCTGGGCTCTTTCCTCCTGGCTCGGATGGATGAGGTCAAGTATCTGAAAATCAACATTCTCCTTGCGGCGGTATGTATGGCCCTGCTGTTCTTCGCTCATTCAGAGGTTTCAATCCTGGCCGGCATAGGCGGAATTGGATTTTTCTGCTCCAGCGTATTCTCTGCCCTTTTCTCCCTGGCGCTGAAAGCCCGTCCGGAGAAGGCTAACGAAATATCCGGTTTCATGATAACGGGCATTTGCGGAGGATCGGTCATTCCCCCGCTGATGGGAGCGGCTGCGCAGTGGAGCGGAAGCCAGGCGGGTTCGCTGGCTGTAATCTCCATTTGCCTGCTCTACCTTATTTATTGTGCATTTGTGGCAAGAAAATATGCGAAAGCCTAATTACGATAAATTCCCGGCTACACGCATCAGCGGCACCGCCTTTCTTGGCTGGGAAGCCATTCTGAAGGCATTGGAAGACCGGACAGGGCCCCTTGTAGTCGATTGTTATACAGGCGTTTACGAGGCCGATGTCCGGGCGGCCCTTTCTTCCGGCTTCCGTTCGGTGCTCACGACGGAAAGCGTAATGAAAAGCGAAGACGAGATTAGCCGCATCACCCGGCCCTTCATGACGGACGACGTGCTTTTCGGTCACGTCACCTGCCTGAGCCTGACGGATTTTTTCGACACCACGAAGCTTGAGAAACTTAAGGCCGATTTACAGGCGGCCGGCCCGGACATCCTTGTCGTGGGCGTCGGCGCATCACTTCTTGCGCCCTCTCATGCGAGCCTGGTTTATGCGGATATGGCCCGCTGGGAAATCCAGCAGAGGATACGCCGTCACGAGGTCAAGGGTATCGGCATAGACAACAGGGCCGACCCTGTCTCCATCCAATACAAAAGGGGCCTTTTCATTGACTGGAGGGTGCTGGATGCCCATAAAGACCGTTTCTTTCAAAGGATAGACTGGTGGCTGGATACCAACGACGCGGGGACTCCGAAAATGATAGACCGGGACACTTTTTTCCGTGGGATGGACAAGACGGCAAGCGGCCCATTCCGCGTCGTTCCCTTCTTTGACCCGGCGCCTTGGGGCGGCCAATGGATGAAAAAGGTCTGTGACCTGAATCCAGAAGCCCCCAATTACGGATGGTGTTTCGATTGCGTTCCCGAAGAAAACAGCCTCCTTTTCGACATAGACGGCGTTATTTTCGAGCTGCCGGCGAACAATCTTGTACTGCTCCGCTCCAAGGAACTTCTGGGCGGGCCGGTCGAAGCCCGTTTCGGCAAGGATTTCCCCATACGCTTCGACTTCCTGGATACCATCGGCGGAGGAAACCTTAGCCTTCAGGTGCATCCCACGGCCCAATTCATCCGGGAGCAATTCGGCATGCCTTATACCCAGGACGAGAGCTATTATATCCTGGATGCAGAGGAAGGCGCCGTTGTCTATCTGGGCCTCCGGGAAGGCGTTGATCCCGCCGCCATGATGGAGGATCTTCGCGCCGCCCAGCGAGGGGAAATGGTTTTTGATGCCGAAAAATATGTGAATAAGCTGCCTGCCCGCCGTCACGACCATTTTCTGATTCCTGGAGGCACTATCCACTGCTCCGGGGCCGGAAGCATGGTGCTGGAAATAAGCGCCACCCCTAATATATTTACTTTCAAGCTATGGGACTGGCAGCGCCTTGGACTGGACGGAAAGCCAAGGCCGATAAACGTGGAGCGCGGAGGCAAGGTGATAGACTGGAAAAGAGATACCGCCTACGTGCACGAGCAGCTGGTCAATCACTTCTCCGATGTTGCTGAAGCCGACGGATGGAAGGAAATCCGCACTGGCCTTCATCCAAACGAATTTATCGAAACCCGGAGGACTTCCTTCCGTAAGGCCGTGACTTTCCGCACGGAGGGGAGCGTCAATGTGCTGAACCTGGTAGAAGGGGAGGAGGCCGTGGTGGAAAGTCCCATCGGCCAATTCGAGCCTTTCATTGTCCACTATGCCGAAACCTTCATTGTTCCGGCAGCCGTTGAGCAGTATTCTGTCAGGCCTTACGGCCTTTCTGAGGGAAAAACTTGTATGACAATCAGGGCCTCGGTCCGTTTCCGCGCATAATATGAAAAAACTGATTATTTTCGGGCTCGCCCTTTTGGGCCTCGCAGCCTGCAGCAGCAAAGAAGACGTTTTGGAACTCGTAAATCCCAACATTGGTTCCGTTCATAGCCGATGGTTCTTTTATACCCCTGCGGCCGTGCCTTTCGGAATGGCGAAGCTCGGGCCTTCGACCAACGGCACTTACGGGAATAAAAGCGGCTGGGAGGCAGTGGGTTATGAGGATACCCACCGCTCCATAGACGGCTTTCCCTGTTTCCACGAATTCCAGGTGGGAGGGCTGGCCATGATGCCCGTCGATGGCGAGCCCATCACCGTTCCCGGGCGCCTGGAAGATCCCGCTGCCGGCTGGCGTTCAAGTTTCGACAAGGAGAGCGAATTTGCCAGGCCCGGCTATTATTCCGTTCAACTCAAGGATTACGGAGTGAAGGCGGAATTGACCGCAACACCCCGCGTCGGCTTCCAGCGTTTCACTTTCAGCCGTCCGGGCGAAGCCCACATCCTTGTCAATGTGGGAACCCGGCAGGGTGAAAGCGGCGCGGTTAGGGACGCCCAAGTCCGTTGCGAAGGAAAAACCCTTTATGGTTACATAATAACCGAGCCGCAATATGTAAAAACCTATCAGGAAGGCGCTACCGTCCAGATGTATTTCTGGGGCGAACTTTCCGAAGAGCCGGACGCTGTTTCGGGCTTCCACGTTGGGGAAAGCCGCGCGGCGATGCAGGAAATTTCCGGCCCCGGAAGCGTCCTGAGCCTGGATTTCAATTTAGGCCAGGAAAAGCAGATTGTAGTTAAGTTGGGCCTGTCCTACACCTCGGTAGAGAATGCCCGGGCCAATTTCCAGGCCGAGGCTGCGGGCCTCGGCTTCGATACGGCCGTCGCGGAGGCTCAGGAGAACTGGCGCGAAATGCTGGGCCGTCTGGAGGTCTCGGGCGGAACCCTGGAGAACCGCATTAAATTCTACACCGGACTCTATCATGCCCTCCTTGGAAGGGGACTTGCCAGCGATGTCAACGGTGCATATCCAGCCAACGATGGCTCCGTGGGGCAAATTTCCCTTGACCGGAAAGGTCTGCCGCTGCATAACCATTATAATACCGACGCCATCTGGGGCGCTTACTGGGACCTTACCCCGCTTTGGGCTCTGGCTTATCCGGAGTATTATAATGACTGGGTTTCCAGCCAGCTGCTGGTTTACAAGGATGCCGGCTGGCTTGGTGACGGTATTGCCTGCAGCAAATATGTTTCCGGCGTGGGCACCAATATGGTTAGCGTCGCGTTTGCCGGAGCCTACAACAGCGGAATCCGGGATTATGACGTGAATCTTATGTATGAGGCCGCACGCAAGGACAACCTGGAATGGAGAGGCCGCATTGAAGGGGCTGGCAAAATGGATGTCTATCAGTTCGTTACGAATGGTTATGTCCCCTATCTGGGCGATCCCGGATATCCCACCAATTCCGAGGGTGCCGCTTTCTCGGTATCCCATACGCTCGAATACAGTTTCAGTGCTTACGCCACGGCCCAACTTGCCAAGCAGCTTGGGCGGGCCGATGATTATCGGCTCCTCATGGACCTGTCGGACGGCTGGGCAAAGCTGTTTGACGATTCCCTGAAACTGGTCCGCCCCCGCGTCCCTGGAGGCGCATTCATCGACAATTTCGACCCGCTGGAATCCTGGCGCGGTTTCCAGGAAGGCAACGCCGTGCAATACTCGTTCTATGTTCCCCAGAATCCGGATTCCCTCTTTGCCAGGATGGGTAAAAATATCTTCAACGAGCGGCTGGATTCCCTCTTTACCGAGGCGCGAAAGAGCATTTTCGGCGGCGGCAAGGTCGCATACGCCTTCTCCGGCCTGAACAGTCCTTACAATCACGGCAACCAGCCCTGCCTGCATATCCCCTGGCTCTTCAACTTCTCCGGCCGGGCCGATTTAACCCAGAAATGGGTGCGGCTCATCTGTGACGAATTTTACGGGGCCGACGGGGAACACGGCTACGGTTATGGACAGGACGAAGACCAGGGACAGTTGGGAGCCTGGTATGTTATGTCCTCGATGGGTCTTTTCGACGTGCAAGGAGGGGCGCCTTCGGAACCGACCTATCAGATTGGAAGTCCTGCATTCGACAAGATTACCATCAAGCTGAGTCCTTTCAATGCCACTGGGAAGAAGTTCACAATCAAGACGCTGGGTAATGCGCCGGACGCTTATTATGTTCAATCGGCCCGGTTTAACGGAAAACCGCTGGAAGAAAACTGGCTGTACCGGAAGGATGTTTTCGCCGGCGGAGAGCTCGTTCTGGAAATGGGAACCGAGCCGTCGGATAGCTGGAAAGACTCCCATCCTCCCGTGGTCAGGTAGAAAAATTTTTGTAACTTTGCAGGCTGAAAAAAGTTTTTTAATACTAATTATATCATGAAATTCCTCACAGACGAAAAGCTCCTCATTGTCGGTGCAGCCGGCATGATTGGTTCCAACATGGTCCAGACCGCAGCAATGCTTGGCCTTACCCCTAACATTTGCCTCTACGATATATTCGAGCCCGGTCTCAAAGGTGTCCTGGCCGAAATGGACCACTGCGCCTTCCCCGGCGTCAACCTCACCGCCACCATCGATCCCGAGGTCGCTTTCAAGGATGCCAAGTACATCATTTCCTCCGGCGGCGCACCCCGCAAGGACGGCATGACCCGCGAAGACCTCCTGAAAGGCAACTGCCAGATTGCAGCCGAATTCGGCGACAACATCAAGAAGTACTGCCCGGACGCCAAGTTCGTCGTGGTCATCTTCAATCCGGCCGATGTCACTGCTCTCACCGCCCTCATCCATTCCGGCCTGAAGCCTTCACAGCTCACCTCCCTTGCCGCCCTTGACAGCACCCGCCTGCAGGAAGCCCTGGCACAGGAATTCGGCGTACAGCAGTGCAAGGTTACCGGCGCCTACACCTACGGCGGACACGGCGAAGCCATGGCAGTTTTCGCCTCCGGCGTCAAGGTTGACGGAAAGTCCCTGGCCGAATTGCGACTCTCTCCGGAGCGTTTCGCCGCCATCAAGCAGAACACCATCCAGGGTGGTTCCAACATCATCAAACTCCGTGGCCGCAGCTCCTTCCAGAGCCCTGCCTATCAGGCTGTTAAGATGATCGAGGCCGCTATGGGCGGAGAGGTATTCACCTGGCCCGCAGGTACTTATGTGAACGAAGGCAAGTTCAGGAACGTGATGATGGCAATGCCCACCACCATCGATTCCACCGGCTGCCACTTCACCGAGCCCAAGGGAACTCCCGAAGAGATGGTCGCCCTCCTGGCTTCCTACCACCACCTGGTGAAGATGCGCGACGAGATCATCGACCTTGGCATCGTTCCTCCCACCTCCGAGTGGATCAAGGACAATCCGAATCTCTAAACCGGCCAGAACATCAGGCCGATGCGGTAGGCGGCAAAGGCGCACAGCCACGCCACCAGAATAGTATAAAGACACAGGAGAATGGCCCAGCGCCATTTTCCTGTTTCGTTTTTAATGGCTACAAAGGTGGCGATGCAGGGGAAATATAGCAGAACGAACACCATGAAAGCCAGGGCTGCCGCTGTGTGGACCGTGGCTTTGAGGGCGCTCTGCAGGGCGGTATCGTCGGAACTTCCAAGGTCCTCATACTCTTCACCGTCCTGGGCATACATGACGCCCATCGTGCTGATAACCAGTTCTTTCGCCCCGACTCCTGCAAGCAGGCCCACATCCATTTTCCAATTGAAACCAAGGGGCTCCATGGCCGGCTCAATGGCCTTTCCTACCATTCCGATGTAGGAATGTTCCTGCTGGTAGGCCTTGCTTCCGCCTTCGTGTCTTGGGAAATAGCCAAGGAACCAAATCAGGACAGAGAAAATGAGAATTGTGGAGGCCATTTTCTCCAGGTACTGCCGGCCTTTTTCCCAGGTGTGCCGGCCGATAGCCTTAGCCGTCGGCACTCTGTATGGCGGCAGTTCCATTACGAAAGGCAAGTCGTCGTCCTTGACGAACTTTCCTATAATGAGAGCACTTACAATGGCCAGGATAACTCCCAACATATAAATACCCATCAGTGCCGATGCCGGACTTTCCGGGAAGAACGCCCCTGCGAAAAGGACGAAGATGGGCAGGCGTCCCGCGCACGACATAAAGGGAATGATGGCGATTGTCACCAGGCGGCTTTTCCGGCTTTCAATGGTTCGGGTGGCCATAATAGCCGGCACATTGCAGCCGAAACCCATCACCATGGGAATGAAGGATTTTCCGTGGAGGCCTATCCTGTGCATCAGTTTGTCCACGATGAAAGCAGCCCTGGCCATATAGCCGCTGTCTTCCATAATGGAAATGAAAAAGTACAGGATAAGGATGTTCGGGAGGAACACCAGGACGCTTCCGACACCTGCAACAACCCCATCGACCACCAAGTCTTTCACCCAGCCATCTTTCATCATTCCGCCAAGGAAGTCTCCAAGCCACGACACTCCGGAGTCAATCCAGTCCATAGGATACTGGCCCAGGGTAAAGGTGGCCCAGAAAATGAACCAGAGCAGGATGATGAAAATAGGGAAGGCAAGCCACTGATTAGTGACGAACGCATCAATTTTGTCGGTAAATGTACGTTTTGGCCTTTCTTGCTGGTACTTTTCGTAGGTCTCTGCAAGGGCACCCTGAATGAAGGCATACTTGGCGTCGACCACCGCGCTTTCGGCATTCGTATCAAGTAACTCCTGGATGCGGGCATCCTCTTCTTCCCGTGCTTTGAGAATCTCATCGGCATTCGGCAACTTGTTCACAAGGCCCATTACTTCCTTGTCTCCCTCCAGGCATTTTATGGCCAGGTAGCGCGCGGAATAATGTGCACGGATTTCCTCGTTTTCATAGATGAGGGTCCTGAGCCGTGTGATGCTCTTTTCAATTTCGGCCCCGTGATTGATGTGCAGGTGTCGGGAAAGTTTAGGATCGGCCTGGGTGTAAATCTTTATGACGGTGTCGAAGAGCTCCGGGATGCCGCGTCCGTCACGGCTTACCGTGGGGCACACCGGCATTCCAAGCAGCCAGCCCAGTTGTTTCACATCCAGGCGGTCGCCTTTGTTCTCCAGCTCGTCATACATGTTCAGCGCCATCACCGTGCGCAGGTTCATGTCTATAAGCTGGGTGGTCAGGTAAAGGTTCCTCTCTATGTTGGAAGCGTCCACCACGTTTATCACAACGTCGGGCATCGATTCCTGCAGGTTTTGGCGCACAAAAAGTTCCTCCGGGGAATATGCGCTTAGCGAATAAGTGCCCGGGAGGTCCACCAAGGTGATGTCGTAGCCCTTGAACTTGAACGAGCCTTCCTTCGCATCCACGGTAACGCCGGAGTAATTGCCAACGTGCTCGTGACTGCCCGACGCAATGTTGAAAAGAGAGGTTTTCCCGCAGTTCGGGTTGCCCACCAGGGCCACGCGAATATTATGCTGCCGCTCCTCGGCAACGTGGGCCAGAGCCTTGTCCAGACGCTCTTTATCGGCCAAATCCCCCGGAAGAGCCTGAAGATGCTCATCGCTAACCAAGGCCTCCTTCGCCTCCTCCTCGGCCACAACCTCGATCTGCCGCGCCTCCTCCCTTCTCAGTGAAACCCTGTAGCCGATAATTTCGTATTCGATGGGATCCTTCAGGGGTGCGTTCAGGACAACCCTCACCTCTTTCCCCTGGATAAAACCCATCTCTATAAGGCGTTTACGGAAGCCGCCGTGACCGTTCACACGAACGATAACGGCTTTCTCGCCAGTCGACAAATCTGCAAGTATCATATTTCTGCGTTTTGCGCTGGGCGCAAAGTTACACCATAAACCCTCTCCCGTCAATCCCTATTTATGGGGATTTATAGTAATTCCCGATAATTTGCCTATCTTTGGAATATGAATAAACGAGTTGAAGCAATAGATGTTCTGCGGGGAATTACGATGGCTCTGATGATTCTGGTGAATAATCCGGGATCGTGGAGCACCAAATACCCCATGCTCAGCCATGCGGAATGGAACGGTTTCACTCCAACGGATTTCGTGTTTCCGAATTTCCTCTTCATTATGGGCGTGTCCATGTTTTTCTCTTTGAGGAAAAGCAATTTCAGCCTGTCCTGGAAGATGGGAAAACGCTTCCTGCTGCTTTTCGGTTTCGGGCTGACGTGCAATGCAATTGGAATGCTGGTAGGGGGACGCTGGAGCTTGGAGCATTTCCGCATCTTGGGCGTTTTGCAGCGTTTTGCCCTGTGCTTCGGGGCAACGGCCCTTCTGGTTTGCCTTCTGGACCACAAATGGCTGGGATGGATTGCCGCGGGCCTTCTTCTGCTCTATTCCATCCTGCTGCTTGCCTTCAACGGCTATGTCCAAGGCCCTGAAAGCATTATTTATAAGTTTGACAGTGCCATCCTGGGCGAAAACCACCTTTATCGTTACGGCAATGGCATAGACCCGGAAGGCCTTCTTTCCACGATTTCTGCCATAGCGCACACCATCATCGGCTTCATTGTGGGTAAGATATTGTTCCAGAAGGATTTCAGGAAGATGGATTCGCTGGGAACCGGGATGCTTGTGGGCGGCCTGCTCCTAATGTGGCTCCTTCCTTTGAACAAGAAGATATGGTCCCCTTCCTTCGTGCTGGTGGCCTGCGGTCTGGGTACGCTCCTTCTTGGCCTTTTCCATTATCTGATTGACGAAAAGAGCTATCTGAAGCACATTGGATTCTGGAAAGTCTTCGGCTCAAATGCCATTTATTGCTACCTGATAGCCCACGTTTATGCCTGGTGCGTATCTCTTTCCGGCATCAGGGGGCCGATAATGGATGCGCTTGGTGAGAACAATTTCACTTCGCTCCTGTATGCCATTTTCTCCGTCCTGTTGGTATGGCTGGCGACTGTTCCGCTCTACAAGAAAAAGATATTCCTGAAGCTGTAGAATGAAGGCAAAAGGTCATAAAATGAGCGGATGGCTTGCCCTGAGTCCGCTGCTGGTGTTTCTTGCGATTTACCTCGCGGGATCCATCATTGCCCGGGATTTCTACAAAGTTCCGGTTGCCGCCGCCTTCATCATAGCATCGGCCTATGCCTTTTTCATTACCCGGGACGTGTCGGGAACGGGGCAGAAGATAAGCATTTTCTCCAAGGGTGCCGGAGGACAGAATGTGCTGCTGATGATATGGGTTTTCACCCTTGCAGGAGCGTTTGCCTCGACCGCCAAGGACATAGGAGCCATTGACGCAACAGTCAATGCAACCCTCCATATCCTCCCGGGAAAGCTCCTTTACGCCGGCCTTTTCCTGGCATCTTGCTTCATCTCCATGGCAATAGGAACATCCGTAGGAACCATCGTCGCTCTTGTGCCGATAGCGGGAGGCCTGGCATCGGAAACCAGCCTGAGCCTGCCTCTCCTGACGGCGATTATCGTTGGCGGAGCCTTCTTCGGCGATAACCTTTCCTTCATTTCAGACACCACGGTCGCTGCCACCAAAAGCCTTGGCTGCTCCATGCGGGACAAGTTCCGCGCGAATTTCAAAGTGGCCGCTCCGGCCGCCCTCGTGACCACCGCCATCTATGTGTTCCTGGGGCTGAACATCAACGCCGTGCCGCCCCAGGCCCATCTGGATTGGCTTGGCCTTGTGCCGTATCTCCTTGTCATAGGCCTGGCCCTTTCCGGAATGAACGTTGTCACCGTCCTTGCAATTGGCATCGGCTTCAACGGAATTGTCGGCTGGTTCCGGGGCTCGTTCGATTTTGTTGGGTGGATGGCCTCAATAGGCGGAGGAATCGGCTCGATGGGTGAACTCATTATCGTTACCCTTCTGGCCGGCGGCATGCTGGAGATAATCAGGCATAACGGAGGACTGGATTTCATTATCGGCGGCCTGACCAGGCGCATCCATACCTCGCGCGGAGCCTCTTTTTCCATAGCTGCACTTGTGTCGCTGGTCAATTTCTGCACGGCCAACAACACCATCGCCATTATCACGGTAGGGCCTCTCGCCAAAGATATTTCCAACCGCTACGGCCTGGACCCGAAAAAGTCGGCCTCCATCCTGGACACCTTCTCCTGCCTTATACAGGGAATTATTCCCTATGGAGCGCAAATGCTTATGGCGGTGGGACTTTCGGGCGTTTCGGCCCTCTCCATCCTGGGATATCTGTACTACCCCCTTATCCTTGGCGTTTTCGCCTGTGCGGCCATCTTCTTTATGAAAAAACCCTCCGGACTTCTCAGCCAGGAGGATATAACACAACAATAAAAGGATCTTTTGCAAAGGTACGTCGCCTTCCCGCACCCCGCAATCCCTATTTATTGGTATTTGGTGCCATAGGGGATGGCTGGCCCCCAATCCCTAAATTTTTAGTTTGAGACCAAGTTTGCCAATGCCCCAGGCCACTGCGATGCACAAGGCCGAAAACAGGGCGCATTTCAGCGCGCCGACCCCGCCGCTTAACCACTGCGGTATTTCAGGAGACAGAAATACCCAGAAACTATAGAAGAAATAGGGTATCATATAAACGGTGAGGGTAGCCGTTCCTGCAGTGGCCAAAGGACGGAACCAGGCAGTGAGCCGCTTCCTTTCAAGAATGCGAAGCAGGGTAAACAAGGCCACGGAAATGGCGCTCACCAGAAGACACCAGGGCAAGGTCCCGATGTTCTTGGAAATGATGAACCAGTGGTGGGCCAAAAATCCAAGGCCACCCAGAATTATTGCTGCCGAAAAACCGAACAGGCTGCGGTAGGACGGCGTTTTCTTAAGAAGGTCTGCGCTTGCCAAGGTGGTGAGAAGACCGCCGATGGCCATAATGCAACTGTGACCGTTTCCAACGTGCAGGGCCCCCGCGAAGTCGAAAATGAAGTTTCTTCCCAAAAGCGGTTCCCCGCCCCTTAGCGGCACCGAGCAAATGTTAACGGCACAAAGCGCCAGCCAGATAATCGGCAGCACCCACTTTCGCTCCCGGCAAAGCAAATAAGCCGTTGCCGAGAAAAGGTACATCCAGCCAATCTGCCCCAGGATACCCCACCAGCCGGAACGGAACAGATTCCCGTCGGGACTGCGATATGCAATGGCAAGGCCGCAGAGGACGGCCACTCCCAGAAGCCGCAGCCAGCGGGCGGCACGGAAGTCCTTTTTGTACTGGTTCCACACAAGGAAGAAGCCAAGCAGCATCACCAGCCAGTAAAGGCCTTTGTTCCAGGCCACCCCAGCTTCGGAATTGACAATGAAAGTGCCCATAAGAAGAAGGGCCAGCGTCCTCAGGAGCACGTGGGTAAAACACTCCCATAGGGAAGCCCCCTTGGCCAGGCGGTTCTCAATGGCAAGCGGAATGCTCATTCCCATTGCAAAAAGGAACATCGGATAAACTATGTCGGCAAGACTCATTCCGTCTTCCCAGGTGGCGAAATGCACCATCCACGCCGGAGCGTCAATGACTGTCCAAGCGTCGTTTACGAAAATCATCAAGGCCATAACCAAGGCCCTGAACATATCTACTGCAAGGTTTCTGTTATTCATATTGCAAATATACAAATAATCAGCCGTTCGTGGGTATCTAAAAAATTGGTATATTTGCGCTCGGAAATTTAATGTAAACACAAATTATGAAAAAGTTATTTGTTTCTATCCTTTCGGCAGCCCTGATGCTTGCAGCCACCAACCTTAACGCTCAGGTCGTTGTAGGCGCCGGTTACCTCCTCTCCCTTGAAAAAACCGTTAATTCCGGCAACGGCAGTCCTGCCGACAACGCCGTCCTGAACGGCGGCTTCTTCGGTGCAAGTTATAATTTCCGCATTGTCGCTGGCCTCGGTGTGGCTCCCGGTCTTTATGGCACCCTCCTTGCCTTCAACGACACCTCTGAAGCAGGTGGAGGCGGAGCAATCATCAGCCTTACTGGCCGATATCGCGAGTTCGCTCTCAATGTCCCCTTGAACATTACCTACAACTTCGACATCAGCGACAGGATTTCCCTCTTCGCTTTCGCAGGTCCGGTGTTCCAGTGCGGCATCGTGAGCAAGACTACCGTTACCGCCGGAGCGAATATCAGCATCTTCGGCAAAAAGTTCAACATAGCTGAAGACGAGAAATATAACCATTACGATCCCGAGAAAGGCGACCGCAATCGCTTCAACCTGTACCTTGGCGGCGGCGTAGGTGCCCAGTTCGGTGACATCCAGGTGCTTCTGGGCTACGACGCCAGTCTCCTGGATGTAGACAGGTACGACGGTTTCCGCACTTCCCGCAACCAGATCAAGATAGGAATCAATTTCTCCTTCTAAGGATTTCTGGAAGAGAATTCACAGCCGCAGTACAGCTGGTTGTAGAAATTTTCTTCTTTGATAATTTCATTCCGGCGTTCCTGAAGGCCACCTTTACGCCAGTTTTGGGCCCACCAGGTAACGCCGGAAACTTTTTCACACGCCCAGCGCCCGGCCTCGTCCACCTGCTCCAGGCTTTTCCATCGGGACGACGCAAGAGTGGTTGCCAGATAGTCGAAACCATTGGCCGAAGCATACTCGGCAGCCCTTAAAAGGCGGAATTTGAAGCATTCCAGGCAACGGGTGCCGCGTTCCGGCTCGTCTGCAAGCTTCGAAGCCACCTCCCTCCAAGCCTCGTGGTCATATTCATCGGCCACAATTTCAAGGCCCCATTTATGGGCATAACGAATGCACTCGTTGCAGCGGCGGGAATATTCCTCCAGGGGATAAATATTTGAATTAGAATAGAAAATCACCGGACGAACGCCCCCCTCTACCAAAGCCTCCACAATGGCTCCGGAACAAGGCGCGCAGCACGCGTGCAGCAAAACCCGCGCACCGCAGGGGGGAAGTTCAATTTTTACCGGCGTTTTCACAAGGCAAAGATACTCTTTTCTCGCGGAAAAAGTGTATCTTTGTCTATGCTACCAAATCTGGACATGAAAATGGCCGAGCTGCTCGATGCCGACTTCTCGCTTTGCGGGGTTTTCAGCCGTATGGGTTTGAATTATGGCGTCGCCGATGCCTCGGTAGAGGAAGTCTGCCGCCGCCAGGGCGTAGATCCGGAGACCTTCCTCCTCATTTGCCGTGTTTATGCCTCGGATAACTTCCGCCCGGATGCTGCCGCCCTCGAAAAGGCCGATGCGAAGGAAATCGTCAATTACCTGAGCCGTTCGCACAGCTATTATATGGAAGTGGCCCTTCAATCCCTGGAGGACGGCCTTCGGCGTGTCGTCCAGACCACGGACGAAAGGAGCCGCGGCATCATACGCAAATTCTTCACCGACTACAAGGAGGAGCTCGCCCGTCACTTCGAATACGAAGAGCAGAACGTTTTCCCCTATTTGGAAACCGGGGTATCGGCCAATTTCAAAGTGGACGAATTCGAAGATACGCACGAAAGCGTAGAGGAAAAGCTGGAAGACCTTAAGAACCTGCTTATCAAGTATATGCCGGAAGGGAGCGACCAGAAGGCAGCGGCCTGGACCATGCAGCAACTGCTTATGCTGGGAGGCGACATCCAGAAGCACATCATCCTGGAAGACGCCATCCTGGCGCCGAAGCTCCGCCCCAAGGCCAGGGAGAGGCTGGAAGCCAAGTTTGAAGCGGCGGCGACGGAAAGCGACCTTCTTACGGCCCGGGAAAAGGAAATCCTGGTGTGCGTCGCTAAGGGAATGCTGAACAAGGAAATTGCCGATCTGTGCAATCTCTCCATCCACACCGTCATCTCCCACAGGAAGAACATTACACGGAAAACCGGCATCAAAACCGTCGCCGGTCTCACGGTGTATGCCTTGCTGAACAATTTGATAGATATGAATTCAATCGAATAAAAAATGGATTATCTAAAGGATCTCAAATTCTATCCGGACTTTCCCATCAAGGGTGTAAATTTCGTGGATATCATTCCCCTGCTTCAGGATAAGGACATTTTCCGTAGCGTAGTTACAGACCTTGCGGCTATGTGCACCTGCTCGAACATCGCAGCTCCGGAGGCCCGAGGCTTCTTTTTCTCGGCCCCCATGCTCTTCGACAAGGACTGTGACATAAGGAATGTCATCCCCATCCGTAAAAAGGGAAAACTGCCGTTTTCCGAGGGAGACCTTATTCAGGTGGAAATAATGAAGGAATACGGCCCGGACCACGTGTATTTCCGTCGTTCGGACCTTGCAGCCGGCGCAAAGACGGGGGATACCATAGAGATATGCTTCTTCGACGACATCCTGGCCACCGGCGGCACCGCCAGGGGTATTGCCGAAAGCCTGAACTCACAGACGGTGAACGTGGATGGAAAAACCTATAAGGTGAAAGTCAAGGAATTCGTGTTCCTTGTAGAAATTGACGACCTTCCCGGGCGTGCCCGCCTTGACGGAGTTGCCCCGGTAAAATCCCTTATTCACGTCAGGGAAAACGATTAAGGCTTGGGCCTTCCGTCCGAGGCTTTAAAGTCGAATTTGTCTCCGTGCCAGGTCCAGGAGAGGAGGGCGTCGCCGCTGCGGATTGACACCACCTGGCGGAAAATGCGTACTTCCTTGGCTTCTGCGGCCATTTTCTCTACAAGCTTCCACTCTCCGCTGCGGAGGGTGTAGATTTCGGCATTCAACATTGCGCCTTCCCTTCGGGCTACCATAAGCTCCGGAACGCCGTTCCCGCTGAAATCGTGGACGCCCACAATGGAGTCCCCTTCTCCGCTTGAAAGGAGGGTGCCGCCAAGTTTGACGTCGCCCGAGATAAGGGCGGCTTCCACATTCTTTCCTCCGGCCTGGAAAGTAAGGGTGCCTTCTTCCCCGAAAAAGTAACTGTCAAGTCCCAGGACGAAGGTTTTGGATGCGTTGCTGGAATAGCTGCGAGTCTGTCCCGTAGCGCAAACGCCCCAAAATAGCGCGATAATGCTTAAAAGAAGATACCTCATTTATCGCAAAAATAAGAAAAAAAACGCTAACTTTGCAAAAATCTACCCCTTATGTCATTTATTGAAGAAAGAATTTCCCAGGAAGGCCTTACTTTTGACGATGTTTTGCTCATCCCGGCATACTCGCAAGTTCTTCCGCGGGAGGTAAGCCTCGCAACCCGCTTTTCCCGTAACATCAAGTTGAATATCCCCATCGTATCGGCCGCAATGGATACCGTGACCGAGGCGCCAATGGCAATCGCCCTTGCGCGTGAAGGCGGTATAGGCGTGATACACAAGAACATGAGCATCGCAGCCCAGGCGGCCGAGGTGCGCAAGGTCAAGCGTTCGGAAAACGGCATGATCAGCGATCCTGTCACCGTTAACCAGGACCAGACGGTGGGAGACGCCCTTCGCCTTATGAGCGAAAACCACATAGGCGGCATTCCTGTGACCGATGCCGACATGCACCTGGTCGGAATCGTCACCAACCGTGACGTGCGTTTCCAGGACGATGAAAGCGTGGCGGTCAGGGACGTGATGACTTCGGAAAACCTGATTACCATCCCCGAAACCCGCACTGACAGGGAGTACGTGAAGTCGGTCCTCCAGAAATTCAAGGTGGAAAAACTGCCCGTGGTCGATGCCGAAGGCAAGATTGTGGGCCTCATTACATTTAAGGACCTCATCAAGGAGCGTCTGCATCCGGCAGCTTGCAAGGATGCCCGCGGCCGCCTTCGCGTGGCCGCCGGAATCGGCATAACCCCGGACGCAGTGGACCGCGTCGCCGCCCTGTATCAGGAGGGTGTCGATGCCGTCGTTCTGGATTCGGCCCACGGCCACAGCCGCGGTGTAATCGAGCTTCTGAAGAAGGTGAAATCGGCATTCCCGGAGCTTGACGTGGTGGTTGGAAACGTTGCCACGGAGGATGGTGCCAGGGATCTTGTGAAAGCAGGCGCCGACGGCATAAAGGTGGGTATCGGCCCCGGTTCCATCTGCACCACCCGCATCGTCGCGGGCGTGGGTGTTCCCCAGCTGACGGCAATTTACAACGCCAGCCTTGGCATCAAGGGCACTGATGTCACTCTCATTGCCGATGGCGGTCTGCGCTATTCCGGCGACATCGTGAAGGCGCTGGCGGCCGGCGGAGATTGCGTCATGTGCGGCTCAATGTTCGCCGGAACGGAGGAATCGCCCGGCGAGACCATCATCTACAACGGGCGTAAATTCAAGGCCTACAGGGGTATGGGCTCCATCGACGCCATGCTTGCCGGTTCCAAGGACCGCTATTTCCAGGACGACAAGGCCGAACTGAACAAGCTGGTTCCCGAAGGCATCGTAGGCCGCGTTCCCTTCAAAGGCTCCCTTTCCGAAACGGTTTACCAGCTGATCGGCGGACTGCGCTCCGGTATGGGTTATTGCGGTGCCGCCAACCTGGAAGAGCTGAAGAAGGCCAAATTCTCCAGGGTAACGGCAAGCGGCATGGCCGAAAGCCACCCTCACGACATCACCATCACTAAGGAAACACCTAACTATTCCCGAGGAGAATAATTTAAATTCAAAACACATATATAAAAATGAGTACTGCAAACGTTCGTCCCGCTGACATGGAGCGCATTACCACTCCCGCTCTGGCAAAAAAATTCATTGAAGAACAAGTTAAGGAATTGCGTGCCCAGATTGGCAGCAAGAAGGTATTACTGGCGCTGTCCGGGGGGGTTGATTCCTCTGTGGTAGCGGCCCTGCTCATTAAAGCCGTGGGCAAGCAACTGGTTTCGGTCCATGTGAACCATGGTCTCCTTCGCAAGGGTGAGCCCGAGCAGGTGATCCGTGTTTTCCGGGACGAGCTGGATGCCAACCTGGTGTATGTCGATGCCACCGACCGCTTCCTGGACAAGCTTGCCGGCGTGGCCGATCCGGAGCAGAAACGCAAGATTATCGGCGCAGAATTCATCCGCGTATTCGAAGAAGAGGCCCGCAAACTGGAAGATATCAGCTTCCTGGCTCAGGGAACCATATATCCGGACATCCTGGAATCCGGCCCGGTGAAATCGCACCACAACGTGGGCGGCCTGCCCGAAGATTTGCAGTTCGAACTGGTAGAGCCCGTCAAGCTTCTGTTCAAGGACGAGGTTCGCGTTGTGGGAAAGGAACTTGGTCTGCCGGACAACATGGTTTTCCGTCAGCCCTTCCCCGGCCCCGGCCTGGGTGTCCGCTGCACCGGCGCCATCACCCGCGACCGTCTTGAGGCCCTTCGTGAAAGCGATGCCATCCTTCGCGAGGAATTCGCCAAAAATGGCCTGGAAGGCAAGGTGTGGCAGTATTTCACCATCGTTCCGGACTACAAGTCCACCGGTGTGAAGGACGACAAGCGCAGTTGGGACTGGCCGGTTGTTATCCGTGCCGTCAACACCCGCGACGCCATGACCGCCACCATCGAGGAAATCCCCTACAGCCTCCTGCACCACATCACCAAGCGCATTATCACCGAGGTTCCCGGCGTCAACCGTGTCCTCTACGACCTCACCCCCAAGCCCACCGGCACAATTGAATGGGAATAAGAATATGAACGCAATAGTAAAAACAGATTTTCAGCTGCCTGGGCAGGTGGCTAAGTACACCGGAAAGGTGAGGGACGTCTATACCCTTGAAAACGGATATTTGGTAATGGTGGCAACGGACCGCATCTCGGCATTCGACGTGGTGCTGCCGAAGGGAATCCCTTACAAAGGACAGATTTTGAACCAGATAGCCTCCTCCTTCCTGGACCTTACGGCCGATATCCTGCCTAACTGGAAACTCTCCCAGGTGGACCCGATGGCAACGCTGGGCCTGCTGTGCGAGCCCTACAAGGTGGAAATGGTGGTCCGCGGCTACCTGGCCGGACACGCCTGGCGTGAGTACAAGGCCGGCCGGCGCAGCCTTTGCGGCGTCATCCTCCCTGAAGGCTTGAAGGAAAACCAGAAACTTCCGCACCCCATCATAACTCCCACCACCAAGGCTGCCGAGGGTCACGACGAAGACATTAGCCGCGAAGAAATCATAGCCCGCGGCATTGTCCCTGCCGACGAGTACGAGCAGCTGGAGCGCTACACCCTTGCCTTGTTCCAGAGGGGAACGGAGATTGCCGCAAAAAGAGGCCTCATCCTGGTGGACACCAAGTATGAATTCGGCAAGAAGGACGGCGTCATAATGCTTATGGACGAAATCCACACCCCGGATTCCTCGCGCTATTTCTATGCCGATGGATACGAGGAGCGCCTTGCCCGCGGCGAGCGCCAGAAGCAGCTTTCCAAGGAATTCGTTCGCGAATGGCTTATGGCCGGCGGCTTCCAAGGTCTTGAGGGTCAGCAGGCTCCGGAAATGACCCCGGAGGTGGTGAACGGCATAACGGACCGCTATGTCGAACTTTACGAGCACATCACCGGAGAGCCTTTCGTCCGCGAAGAATGCGACGACGTGCAGAAGCGTCTGCTTGACAACATTACCGAAGGCCTCAAAATAATCCAGTAAAAGATGATCGAGCGTTATTCAAGGAAGTTGATGCGGGATGTGTGGACCGAAGAAAACAAGTTCGGTGCATACCTGCAGGTGGAAATTCTCTCTTGCGAGGCCTGGAGCAAGCTGGGTGTGATTCCCGCGGAAGACGTGGAAAAAATACGCGCGAGTGCCCGCTTTGACGTGGAGCGCATAAAGGAGATAGAAGAACAAACCCGCCACGACGTAGTGGCCTTCACACGCGCCGTGAGCGAAAGTTTGGGCGAGGAACGCAAGTGGGTGCATTACGGCCTCACCTCTACCGACGTGGTGGACACCGCCAACGGCTACCTTATAAAGCAGGCCGATGCCATCCTCCTCAAGGACCTTGAAGAATTCCTGGAAGTCCTGCGCCGGCGCGCCAAAGAATTCAAGGGCACCCCTTGCATCGGCCGAACCCATGGAATCCATGCCGATATCACCAGCTTCGGCCTGAAATGGGCCCTGTGGTTCGAAGAAATGAAGCGCAATATGGAACGCTTCAAAATTGCCGCAGCTGGCGTCGAGGCCGGGAAAATGAGCGGCGCAGTGGGCAACTTCGCCAATATTCCGCCTTTCATCCAGGACTATGTGTGTGAAAAGCTGGGGATAGCCTCGGCCAATATTTCCACGCAGGTGCTGCAAAGGGACCGTCACGCCTATTATGTGGGTACTCTGGCGCTCATCGCCTCTACCCTGGAGCAGATGGCCTTCGAAATCCGCAACCTCCAGCGTACCGAAGTCCGTGAGGTGGAAGAAGCCTTCGGCAAGGGGCAGAAAGGCTCCAGCGCCATGCCACACAAGCGCAATCCCATCAGCAGCGAAAACATATGCGGATGCGCCCGCGTAATGCGCGGCTATATGGCTACCGCCTACGAAAACGTAGCATTGTGGCACGAGAGGGACATATCCCACTCCAGCACCGAGCGCATCATCCTCCCGGATGCCACCGAGCTCATGGACTATATGCTGACCCGTTTTAAGGGCATCCTGGAGAACCTTGTAGTATATCCTGAAACGATGCTCGCGAATATCTACCGCACTCGCGGCGTCATCTTCGCCCAGCGGGTGATGAACGCCCTCATCGGCAAGGGTCTTTCCCGCGAAAAGGCCTATGATACCGTTCAGCCCATCGCAATGAAGGCATGGACGGAAGGCCTGGATTACCAGACTCTGCTAAAAGGGGCTGAAACGGTAACAGCTCTCCTGGCTCCTGAAGAACTGGAAGGCTGTTTTACCTTGGATTACTATTTCAAGAATGTAGATTACATTTTTGATAGGGTCGGAATCTAAGTCTAATTAGGGTTACATAAGCAAGATTATAATTATCCCCCTATCTTACAACAGTGGCTTCCCGATCCGGCCCTACGGAAATGATACTTATCCTGCAGGCGGTTTCACTTTCAATGAAAGCAACATAGTCCTTGAAGGCCTGTGGGAAGTCTTCGAAACGGCGGATACCTGAAAGCGGAGCCTTCCACCCCGGGAATTCTTTATATATAGGGGTGACGTTCACTCCCCCGTCGTAAGGGAAATTCTCGACATCGGCGCCATTTTCCTTATATGCCTCCGCCACTTTAATGGTGTCGAAATCGTCCAGGACATCCGATTTCATCATGATAAGGTCTGTAACACCGTTCATCATTACGGCATATTTCAGGGCAACCATGTCCAGCCAGCCGGTGCGGCGCGGCCGTCCGGTAGTGGCTCCGTACTCGTGTCCGATGCGGCGGAGCGTCTCTCCGTCCTCGTCAAAAAGTTCGGTAGGGAAAGGCCCGCTGCCAACCCTGGTGCAATAGGCTTTGAAAATGCCGAAGACCTTCCCCACACGGGTGGGCGCTACTCCAAGACCGGTGCACACTCCCGCCGTCAGTGTATTCGAAGACGTGACGAAAGGATAAGTGCCGAAATCTATGTCCAGAAGCGATCCCTGGGCACCCTCGGCCAGGATGGGCGTACCGGAGCAGATGGCCTCGTTCACATACACTTCGCTGTCGATGAAAGGGAAACGCTTCAGGCTTTCCACCGCCGTCATCCACTTCTTCTCATATTCTGTGATGTCGAAGTTGAAATCGTATTGCGACAGAAGGCCGAAATGCTTCTTCTTCAGAGCATTGTACTTATCGGCAAACTCCGGTGAAAGGATGTCTCCCACGCGGAGGCCGTTGCGTCCGGTCTTGTCCATATAGGTGGGGCCGATGCCTTTTAGCGTAGAGCCAATCTTGGATTTCCCTTTGGCGGCCTCGCTGGCGGCATCCAGCATCCGGTGGGTGGGGAGGATAAGGTGGGCACGCTTGGAGATGACCAGCTTCCCGCTGATATCACCTACCATTTTTTCGATGGATTCAATTTCTTCCAGCAGAATCACCGGGTCAATGACTACACCATTACCAATCACGTTCACCGTTCCTTCGCGGAAAATGCCGGACGGAACGGTATGAAGCACAAAATGGTCTTCGCCGAAAACCAGGGAATGGCCTGCGTTGGGTCCCCCCTGGAATCGTGCGATAATCTTATAGGCAGGAGTGAGCACGTCAACAACCTTTCCTTTCCCTTCGTCACCCCACTGCAGGCCCAATACTACGTCAATTTTTCTTTCTTGCATGAATTAATATTTCTTTTCAATTTCGTCTTCTTTGTCTTCAATATAGTCCTGGAAGCTGTCACGCAGCCATTTGGGAATGCTGTTGTCCTTCTTAACCTTCTTTTCAATTTCCCAAAGCTGGTCTTCAACTCGCTTTGCGCCCTTCTTGTCTTTCTGGGAGAGCAGTTGTTCATATTTGGCCAGGAGGCCGTAAACTCCGTATTGCTTGCAAAGCGAATCAAGGGTAAGGGGCTTCGGGGCCTCGGGTTTAGCCTTTTCTTCCGCTTTCTTTTGTGTCACGGCTACGGGTTTGGGCTCCGGTTCAGGCTCCTGGGCCTCCATATTAATGTTCATTCGGACATTCTTCACATTATTCAGAAGTTGCGTGGCCTCCTTGAAACTGAAATCCTTCTTGCCGTCCTTTCCTACGGAGAAGACGATTGTCTTTTCCACCGCTGGGCCGGCGTTAAAGACCGGAATAAGGTTGGGAAGGTCTTCGGCAAAGAGGGTGAAGCCGTCGCGAACCCTCACGCCACGCTCGTCCATGGGGCTGAGGTCCATATCCAGCGTTTTCACGAGCAGTTCGGTTTCCTTCCTTACGGGAACCAGGGCTTCAATCTGCCACTTGGTCTTGTCCTCCGGGTTCTGGTCCATGAAAAGCTTGACATCGGCACCCAGGCTGAAGGCCGAAAATGCGTTGCCGGCGAACTCTACATCCCTTTTCGGAATGTAAACTTCGGCTGGTTCCTTCTCGGAGCAGGCGATGGCCGCAAGGGCTGCAGCAACAAAGAATAATACCTTTTTCATATCGTTAAAATTTTCAATTAATATGTGCAATTTATCCATTTGTAAAAATATTTACGAATTGCAACAGGAAAAATTTGAGAATAATTTTAACTGTAATACTTTCGCCATACGATCTCTCGCCTTATTTTTTCAACGGTGGTAAAAGACTTTCTTTTGCTGCCGTTGATTTTTATTTTGCCATCGCCTTTTCAACGTCGTCGGGACTGATTGGAAGCCTTCCGGAACCCAGCCTTCTGGCTCCGTCGGCAGTAACCAGAACGTCGTCCTCAAGGCGGATTCCACCGAAGTCGTAATAACCTTCCAGGGCCTGGTAGTTCACAAAGTCACCTCCCAGTCCTTCGCGCTTGAACTTTTCAATGAGGGCGGGAATGAAGTAAATGCCCGGCTCGTCCGTTATCACGTATCCAGGAGCAAGATGGCGGGCCATGCGCAGGGAGCCCAGGCCAAGCTGCCGGGCCCTTGTCTGGCCGGGTTCGTAACCCACCAGGTTCTCGCCCAGGTCTTCCATGTCGTGGACGTCCAAGCCCATGTTATGGCCAAGGCCGTGGGGCTGGAACAGACCCGCAATGCCCGCTGCCACCATTTCGTCCAGGTCTCCCTTCACAAGGCCCAGGGCGCTAAGGCCTTCCAGCATCTTCCGGGCTGTGGCAAGGTGAACCTCGCGATATGTCACGCCAGGTTTTGTGAGGCTGAACGCAAGTTCGTTGCACTCAAAAACAATTTGGTAGATTTCCCGCTGTTTGGTGGTGAATTTGCCCGAAGTGGGATAAGTACGGGTGAAATCCGACGCATAATGCATATTATTTTCAACTCCCGCGTCGATTACCATCAATTTCCCGGGTTCTATCACTTTATCGTGAAGGTGGTTGTGAAGGGTTTCCCCGTGCTGCGTGAGAATGGTGGGGAAAGAGGTCCCCCAGCCTTTTGCCAGCGCAATCCCCTCCATCAGACCTACGATTTCCTGTTCCACTATGCCGAGGCGTATGGCGTCGCGCGCCACCGAATGCATCTGGATTCCCAGGTCGCAAGCCTTGTCAATTTCCTGAATCTCGATATCCTCCTTAATGATCCTTAGGCCGATAACTGCCTTTGTAAGTGCTTCTGAAGGCGTCTTTCCGGGCAGAAGGGCCTCCAGCCTCATGGTGTTGTAATATCGGCTGGGAGGAAGGAAATGCACGTCCCTTCCGGCGGCTTTCTCCAGGCATTCTTCCAATTTTGAAAGGGGAGCGCTGTTTTTTACACCCACCGCCAAAGCCTTCTCCCTCACAGGAGTCTGCGGCCCCATCCAAATGATGTCGTCCAGTTCCACGTCATTCGCGAAAATGGTTTCCTCTCCGCTGTCAATGTCCAGGACGGCGGCATACAGGGGCTCGTCTATACCGAAAAAATACAGCCAGGAGCTTTCCTGACGCCATTTATAACAATTGTTTTTGTATTGTGCCGGAGCTTCGGCATTCCCGATGAAAAGGACCAGGCCGGATTGTCCTTCGCTTCTCATCTTCTCCAGCAGGGCAGCCCGGCGACGTACATAAACTTCTTTGGAAAACATTTACAACTCAATTTTATTTTCGCACGCGAAAGTTTTTTAACTCTGTTTTGTTTCTCCAAATATAATGAATATTTTTGTGGTATGGAAACATTCGTTGCAATCGTTGCCATTATTCTTGGCATTGTTGGTATAATTGGCAGTGTAGCTCCAGGCCTTCCGGGGCCTCCTCTCAGCTGGGTCGGTATTCTTGTCCTTTACATCTGGGGCAGTGGCACAAATGGCGCCGGAGATCCTGTGACCACCAAGTTCCTACTCATCTGGCTTGGAATCGTAATCGTGGTAAGCCTGCTGGACTACTTTGTTCCTGCCTATTTCACCAAACTTACCGGCGGAAGCAAATACGGCGGCTGGGGTGCCATCGCCGGCCTTTTCATCGGCCTGATATATCCTCCCGTGGGAATGATTGCCGGCGCCCTCATAGGTGCTTTCATAGCCGAATTCCTTTTCGCGCACAAGGACACCGCCGCCTCCTTGAAATCGGCCTTCGGGGCATTCCTGGGCTTTATTTTCGGAACGGGTCTTAAGTTAATCACCGCAGCTGTTATGCTGTTTTATATTGTAATTTACGCCTTCTAAGCCATGTATCAGCTTGCATCGGCATTTCCATTCATCGTCAGTCTGGTATGGGCAGTCTTCTACTTGCTGGAGTTCCGGCATGCTACGGAGGACCGCCGCGCCCTGGCCATTTACGGACTTGCCTCAAGCTTGCTGTTTTTCTTTTATTACCTGCATTTCAACTCGTTGGAGATATTCCAGACCGAGGCTCTTCACGATTTCTGCAAAATGCTGGTCTTTCCGCTCCTGGCGTTCTACATCCGCCGGCTCACAAAAGGCAATATCCGCTGGGTGAACGTCCTTCCGGCCCTTATTCCGGCGTTTGTCATAGGAATATGGTCAAAGGTCAACCCGGACAGCCGGATTCTCTCCAATGTTATTCTTTGGATGTTTCCCGTAATTGTCCTTTTGTCCATGGGGTATGGGATCCTTACACTTGTGCGTTTCCGCAGGAAGGTAGATAATTATTACTCGAATCCGGAAAACAAGCGTCTGGATTCCCTCTTTTACCTGATAGTCCTGTTCTTTATCTGTACAATTGCGGCTATCCTGTTCCATTTCATGGGCAAGTGGTACTATTGGGGCGATATTCGCCTGTGGATTCCTTCTATAGTGATTTCCGTCCTGCAATTCCTTGCCTTTTATATCGGAGACAAGACCGAGCTCCCGGAACAGGATGTCAGGGCTCCGGCGGAAACCATCTCCGGCGGGTTCAGTGAGGAGCAGATGCTTGCGATGATGGAGAAAATCGAGCAAACAATGCAGGAGAAGCAGCTTTTCCGAACAAAAGGCTTCACTATCGCCAATCTTGCCGAAGAGATAGGCTCGAACCGAACCTATGTTTCGATGTGCATCAATCAGTTCAGCGGCGGAAGTTTCTCGGAATACGTCAACAAAGCCCGCATCGAGTATGCGATAAAGCTCATTCAGGAAAATCCCTCCCTCACTTTGAATGAGATTGCCGATGCCGCCGGCTTCAACGACCGCAGCACCTTCTATCGCGGTTTCATGAAAGTCACAGGCCAAACTCCATCGGCCTGGAAAGCCGCCCAGCAATAGATGATTCAGGAACTCTTGGATTTACTGATGCCACGCAGCTGCCTGGTATGCGGCCGTCGGCTGGGTTCGCAGGAGCGGCACCTTTGCATTTGGTGCGCTTCCGACGCCCCGCTCACTTATTATTGGGAGCGACCCCACAATCCCATGGCCGACAGCCTTAACGCCATCCTGGAGCGCTGGCGCCAAGAGGGGGAGCCCATGCAATACTCCTACGCCTCGGCCTATTTTTTCTATCATCAGGAGAATCCCTACAAGCTCATTCCTCGCGCCCTGAAATACCACCGCAACCTTCCTGCCGGCCGTTTTTTCGCAAGCAAGTTGGGGGCACTTATGGCCTCCAGGCCCCATTGGGCCGATGTGGATTTGGTGATACCCGTCCCCCTTCATCCACTTCGGAAATGGCGCAGGGGCTACAACCAGGCCGAGGTTCTTGCGGAAGCCATCGCAAAGGAAATGGGCGTGCGGATGGATGCGAAAGCCTTGAAACGGGTGCGCCGGACAGGCAGCCAGACCCGCCTTGACGCCGAATCCCGTCTTCAGAATGTCCTTGGCGTTTTCCGCTTAAGGCATCCCTTCCAGGCGAAGCACATTCTCCTTGTCGATGACACCTTTACTACCGGATCCACCCTTGCTGCCTGCCATCAAACATTACGGAGCGCCCTGGGGCACTCCGTACGGATTTCTGTTGCAACTCTGTCTGTTGTCCAGGACTAGCTTCTAAGCGTCCGCATTGCGTTCGCTACAGCTAGGACGGTCACGCCTACATCGGCAAAAACGGCCATCCACATGGTTGCGAGGCCAAAAGTGGCCAGCGCCAGCACCAACACTTTCACGCCTATCGCAAAACCGACGTTCTCCTTTGCGATGCGGATTGTGCGCCGTGCAATCTTCACTGCCGATGCAATCTTAGACGGCTTGTCGTCCATCACCACCACGTCGGCGGCTTCGATTGCGGCGTCGGAGCCAAGGCCTCCCATTGCGATGCCGACATCGGCCCTCGTGAGCACCGGGGCGTCGTTTATGCCATCGCCAGCAAAGGCAAGAGGCCCTTCAGGAAGGAGCTCCTCCACCGCCGAAACCTTGTCGGCAGGCAGCAGTTGGGCCAGGTAGCTGTCAATCCCGCATTCCTGTGCCACGGCTTTTGCCACCTCTTCTCCGTCGCCCGTCAGCATTACGCACTTTTTGATTCCGGCCGATTTCAGGGCGGCGACGCTTTCGGCGGCATCGGCCTTCAGTTTGTCGGAAATGACGATATGACCGGCATATTTGCCGTCGATTGCAAGGTGCACGATGGTGCCGGATTTATGGCAGGGATGCCACGTGGCACCCTCTTTTTCCATCAGGAGACTGTTTCCTACGGCCACCGTTTTTCCGTTCACTACGGCTTTGATGCCGTGTCCGGCGAACTCCTGTGTCCCGGAAATGCTGCAATCGTCGTTTTCGTCGGGATAGGCCTGAAGGAGTGCCATTGCGATGGGGTGTGTGGAATGGCGCTCGACGTGAGCCGCAAGATGCAGGAGCTCTTTTTCGTCAATTACTTCGGGATGCACTGCCGCCACTTCGAAAACGCCTTCGGTAAGGGTTCCGGTCTTGTCGAAGACCACGGTGTGAAGCTTAGAAAGCTTGTCCATAATGTTGGAGCCCTTGATAAGGATTCCTTTGCGGGAAGCGCCTCCAAGGCCGCCGAAGAAAGACAGCGGAACGGAAATCACCAGGGCGCAGGGACAGGAGACCACAAGGAACAAAAGCCCGCGGTAAATCCAGCTGGCCCAGTCGCCGGTAATGAGGCCGGGGACTATCGCGACCACCAGAGCCAGCCCCACCACTATTGGAGTATATACCCGTGCAAAACGCGTTATGAAGCTTTCGCTGCGTGATTTTTTGGATGCGGCGTTTTCCACCAGGTCCAGGATTTTCGCCGCCGTAGATTCGCCGAAAGCCTTGGTGGTGCGCACCCGGAGGACGGCGCTAAGGTTCACGCATCCGGAAAGAATCTCGTCGCCGGGGTGGATGCTCCGCGGGACGCTTTCTCCGGTCAGGGCCACGGTGTCCAGGCTGGAGTCACCCTCCAGTACAATGCCGTCCAGGGGCACTTTTTCACCGGGACGGATGAGGATGGTCTCTCCGGTAGCGACTTCCTCCGGGTGAACGCTGAACAGTTTTCCTTCCCTTTCAACATTGGCCGAATCAGGCCGGATTTCCATAAGGTGCGAGATGCTCCGTCGGCTTCGGCCCTCGGCAATCTCCTCGAAAAGTTCGCCCAGCTGGAAAAACAGCATCACGAATACCGCTTCCGGGAATTGGGTTTCGGCATTGGGAAGAAAGCCGATGCCAAGGGCGCCAAGGGTGGCGATACTCATCAGGAAGTCCTCGCTAAGGGCCTCCCCGTGGATCAGTCCCTCGGCCGCCTCCTTCAAACTGTCCCAGCCCACCACCAGGTAGGGAACCAGGTACAGCAGCAGATACTGCCACGTGGCCCATTCCGTCTTCTTTTCAATGATAACCGCCGCCACCAGCAGCACTGCCGCCGCAATTATTTTGGTCAATCTTTCTTTAACGCCCCCCTCTCCGTGATGGTGGTGGTGATGTTCGTGGTGGTGCTCATGATGATGGTGACCGTGCTGGTGATGCCGGTCGTGTTCGTGATGGCAGTGTCCGCACTCCCCGTGATGGTGCTCGTGTTCCATAATATCGGTTTTTTAACTGCTGCAAAGTTATGGTATCCCCGTTGCAACCCGGTTGCAACTTTTCACCTGCCTCCCGCCGGCTTGGTCGCATCCTTGGAAATATTTGCTATATTTACGGTATGAAAACAAGAGGCGGCGAAATACTCCTTTCCGGGCGAGCAGCAACAGTAGCGACAGCAGCCGTGGCAACGGCGGCGGTGTCGTGCGCGGGAGGAACGGGGGGCGCAAGGCAGCAGGACCTCCGGAGACCAAACGTGGTAATTATCCTGGCCGATGACCTGGGCTACGGAGACCTTGGCTGCTATGGGGCACGAAATGTCCAAACGCCCAACGTGGACGCCCTGGCACAAGAAGGCGTGCGTTTTACCAATGCCTACGCAACCGCCTCGGTATCAACGCCTTCGCGCTATTCGCTACTTACCGGCGCCTATGCCTGGCGAAGGGCCGACACGGATATTGCTGATGGCGACGCCGGTATGATAATAAGGCCTGGGCAGTACTCCATGGCCGATCTTTTCCGTGACGCCGGCTATGCAACGGGCGCTTTCGGCAAATGGCACCTTGGCCTTGGAGACCACGGCGGCCAGCAGGACTGGAACGCCCCGCTGCCATTGGCACTGGGCGACATCGGCTTCGATTATTCGTACATTATGGCGGCGACGGGAGACCGTGTGCCCTGCGTTTTCATCGAGAACGGGCAGGTGGCGAACTGGGATCCGGAAGCACCGATTGAAGTGAGTTACAAACAGCCTTTCGAAGGCGAACCCCTGGCGAAAGACCATCCGGAGTTGCTGTACAACCTTAAATCTACGCCCGGCGTGGGGCACAATCAGGCCATTGTGAACGGCATCGGCCGCATAGGCTATATGCGTGGTGGCGGCAGGGCCCTCTGGAAAGACGAAAACATTGCCGATTCAATAACGACGCACGCCTTGAATTTCATAGAGGCGAACAAGGACAGGCCATTCTTCGTTTATCTTGCTACTAACGACGTCCACGTCCCCCGCTTCCCCCACCAGCGTTTCCGCGGAGCTAGCGGAATGGGCCTCCGCGGTGACGCAATTGCCGAATTCGACTGGACGGTTGGTTCTTTGATGGAGAAGTTGGAGCAGCTCGGCCTGGCCGATAACACCATCCTCATCGTCACCAGCGACAACGGCCCCGTGCTGGAGGACGGCTACCAGGATCAGGCGGCGGAACTCCTTAACGGACACGATCCGGCAGGGAATCTCCGCGGCAATAAATACGGCGTGTACGAGGCTGGGGCAAGGGTTCCCGCCATCGTCCGATGGAAAGCCGGCGGGGTGCCTTCTGGGGAGGAGTCAGTGGCGCTTGTCTCTCACGTGGACCTATTCGCTTCTTTCGCCTCTCTCCTTGGCGCCAGCTTGCCCCAAAATGCCGCCGGAGACAGTCAGGATGGCCTTTCGGCCTGGCTTGGCAGCGACCCTGAGGGCCGCGAATACGTTATCGAGCAGGCCAATAACCGCTGCCTTTCTGTTCGTACCCGGGAATGGAAATACGTGGAAGCCAGCGACGGTCCCGCCGAATACCGCTGGGCCCCCGGCAGCGAAACCGGCTTCAAAAAGGAGCCGCAGCTCTTCCATCTCTCCTCTGACCCCCGGGAGCAGGATAATCTTGCATCCCGTGAGCCGGAAGTCGCCCGGGAGCACCAAAAAATTCTTAACTTTGTCCGATCGAATAATCTTCAATAATATGGGACTCTTAGACTCAAAAGTTGCGCTCATAACCGGCGCGGCACGCGGAATTGGAAAAGCCATCGCCCTTAAATTCGCCAGTGAGGGGGCCGATATCGCCTTCACCGACCTGGAAATCAACGATGCAGCGAAGCAGACAATAGAGGAAATATCGGCCTTCGGGCATAAGGTGAAGGGTTATGCCTCAAATGCGGCCTCCTTCGATGAATCGCAAGATGTGGTAGCCCGGATCCTGGAGGACTTCGGACGCATCGACATCCTGGTGAACAACGCCGGAATCACGAAGGACGGCCTTGTAATGCGTATGAGCGAAGCCCAGTGGGACGCCGTCATAGACGTGAATATGAAATCGGCCTTCAATTTCCTGCACGCTGTGGTGCCGATTATGTCTCGCCAGAAGGGCGGAAGCATCATCAATATGGCTTCCATCGCCGGCCAGACCGGAAATCCCGGGCAGGTGAATTATTCCGCATCGAAGGCGGGACTCATCGCCATGGCAAAGAGCGTTGCGAAGGAAATGGGCCCCCGCGGCATCCGTGCCAACGCCATCGCTCCGGGTTACGTCATTACCGAGATGACGGAAACGCTGCCCCAGGCCGTCAAGGATGAGTATGTCAAGCTTATCCCGCTGAAACGAGGCGCCACGGTGGAAGAAATCGCCAACGCCGCCCTCTTCCTGGCATCGGACCTTTCCTCTTTCGTTTCCGGCCAAGTGCTGGCCGTGAACGGAGGAATGTACTGCTAGGCTATGCTTCGCCCTGGAAAACTTCTCCTTCTGGGTGGCACTGCCGCCGCAGCCGTCGCATGCTCCGGCAAGCCTCAGACTAAGCCCAACATTGTTTTTATCCTGGCCGATGACCTTGGCTGGGGGGACCTTGGCTGCTACGGGCAGCAGCGATTCCAGACACCTAATATAGACGCCCTGGCCCAAAACGGAAAGCTGTTCACACAATGCTATTCCGGCACCACGGTCAGCGCCCCCTCACGCTCTTGCCTGGTGACGGGAACGCACAGCGGCCACACCGCAATAAGGGGCAACATGGAACTTCAGCCGGAAGGCCAATTCCCGCTTCCGGAGGGCTCCGTGACTTTTTTCCACGATTTGAAAGCCGCCGGATACACTACCGGCGCCTTCGGAAAATGGGGGCTTGGATTTGTGGGCTCGACCGGGGACCCTCAGAAGCAGGGCGTGGACCAATTCTTCGGTTATAACTGCCAGCTGCTGGCTCACAGCTATTATCCGGACCACCTTTGGGACAACGGCCGACGTGTGGATCTGGACATCTCAGGCCCTTATGGCTCAGGCGTTTATGCTCCTGACCTGATTCACGAAAAGGCGATTGAATTCATGACATCGGCCGCGAAGGAGGGGAAACCTTTCTTCCTTTGGTATCCCACCACCATTCCGCACGCCGAACTGATAGTCCCCGAAGACAGCATAATTCAAGGCTTCCGGGGTAAATATCCGGAAACGCCTTACAAGGGCATAGACGACGGCCCCTATTTCCGAAAGGGCGGATATTGCTCGCAGGAATATCCTCACGCCGCATTCGCCGCCATGGTCACCCGCCTGGACGATTACGTCGGGGACTTGGTGCGGCAGCTGAAGGATCTTGGCGTTTACGACAACACCATCATCATCTTCAGCAGTGACAACGGCCCTCATCGGGAAGGTGGTGCCGATCCCGACTTTTTCGACTCAAACGGCCCCTGGCGCGGGTACAAAAGGGATTTATACGAAGGAGGCATAAGGGTTCCCATGATAGTAAGCTGGAAAGGGCACACCGCTCCGGGAACCCAGACAGACCTGATTTGCAGTTTCTGGGACCTGATGCCGACTTTCCGCGAAATCGGCGGCGGTGAATCGGCCGAAAACCTGGATGGACTTAGCCTCCTGCCGCTCCTTGAAGAAAGGGAAGGACAGGCCGAGCACGACTTCCTGTACTTTGAGTTTCAGGAACTTGACGGCCGGCAGGCGGTGCGCCAAGGCCCCTGGAAACTCCTCCATCTGGACATCCGTTCGGACAGTCCCCGTTACGAACTTTACAATCTGGAAAGCGATCCGGGCGAAACCACCGACCTTTCCTCCCATCGGCCCGAAATCCTGGCCTCCCTGAAAGCAATTATGGAGCGCGAACACGTTCCCAACCCCGCTTTTCCGGTCCTGAAAGGAGAATAGAGTGCCACCTAAGCTTCTGGTAACCAACGCGTTATGCAAATCTCTCGTTCAAATTCCGAACGAGAGATTCCGGCAAGTGCTTCAGTGACAGGGTGTTAAGTGGCACGGCCGCAAAATTAAAAAATGTAGTAACTTTGCATTCATAAAATAATGTTATGGCAAGTCACATCCAAAATCCATGTCTGTGGGAGAGCGGAGAGCTGAAAATCCGCTGGGTCCGGGACCATATGCCCCTTCTGGACGGCATACAGAAAGAATTTGAAAAGACAAAGCCCTTCGAGGGCCTGAAAATAGCGTTGAGCGTGCATCTGGAGGCAAAAACCGCCCACCTGTGCGAGGTGTTCGCTTCGGGCGGGGCAACCATGTACGTCACCGGCTCCAACCCCTTGAGCACACAGGATGACGTAGCCGCAGCCCTCGCCCGTCAGGGGATGAACGTCTTCGCCATCCACGGCTGCAGCGAAGAGGATTATTTCAAAGACATACGCAGCGTCCTGGAAGTCGGTCCGAACATCATCATCGACGATGGCGGAGACCTTGTCACTACCATACATAACGAATTTCCCCAGCTCCTTTCCGGCGTGATTGGCGGCTGCGAGGAAACCACTACCGGCATACTTCGCCTTAAAGCAATGGCGGCCGATGACCGTCTCCAGTTCCCCATGATGCTTGTGAACGATGCCGATTGCAAACATCTTTTCGACAACCGTTACGGTACCGGCCAGAGCGTGTGGGACGGCATAAACCGCACCACCAACCTGATTGTGGCCGGCAAGGACGTGGTGGTGGCCGGATACGGCTGGTGCGGAAAGGGCGTGGCAATGCGGGCAAAAGGCATGGGTGCGAACGTCATCATCACGGAAGTGGACCCCATCAAGGCTATGGAAGCGGTGATGGACGGCTTCAAGGTGATGCCAATGAGGGAGGCCGCCGCCATGGGTGACATCTTTGTCACCGTCACCGGTTGTGCCGATGTCATCGGCCCGGAAGAATTCCTCCGGATGAAGGACGGTGCCATCTGTTGCAACGCCGGGCACTTCGACGTGGAGGTGGCTGTGGCCCGCCTGAAGGCGATGGCTGTGAGCGAAAGGCCCGCCCGCAACAACATCCAGGCCTATACGCTTGAAAACGGGCGCACCATTTATATTCTTGCCGAGGGCCGGCTTGTGAACCTAGCTGCCGGCGATGGGCATCCTGCCGAGATTATGGATATGTCCTTCGCCATCCAGGCCCTGAGCGCAAAATACCTGGTGGACAATAAGGGAAGGTTTTCCCATATGTTGAACAACGTTCCCCGGGAGGTGGACCAGGCCATCGCCCTCCGGAAGCTCTCCCACTGGGGCGTCAGCATCGACACCCTCACTCCTGAGCAGCAGAAATACTTATTCGGATAATGTCACTGATTCCAATATACTGGTGGAACAAGGAAGTCCACAACTTCCAAATTTCTCAGGAAAAGTTCACCAAGAAACCTTGGGCCAAGGGTGTAGTCTTGCTCTCGTGCGTTGCACTGGCAATGCTGCTTGCAAACCTTCCTTTCACAAAGCAGATTTACCACAATTTCCTTAACACGGAGTTCACCATCCACCTGGCATCGCCGGACGGACTGGTAAATTGGTTCTTCCCCCGCGGAATGACCATGGAGAAGTTCATCAACGACATCCTGATGGTCATTTTCTTCTTCACCGTGGGCCTGGAAATCAAGCGTGAAGTTGTCTGTGGAGAACTTTCTTCCCCTAAAAAGGCCATCCTTCCGCTTATAGCCGCATTCGGCGGAGTTGTTTTCCCGGCAGTCATTTACGCCATCGTAAACCACGGCACCGTTGCAAGTTCCGGCTGGGGCATCCCCACGGCTACCGATATCGCTTTCGCGGTGGGCATACTCTCCATCCTGGGAGACAAGGTTCCTATATCGCTGAAAGTTTTCCTCACCGCACTTGCCATTGCCGATGACCTTATCGCCATCCTGGTGGTCGCCTTGTTCTACGGCGGGAAGATAAACCTTGCGCTGCTTGCTATCGCCATAATAGTGATTCTTTTCGTCGGCGTGATGAAAAAACTGGGCGAGAAGCGCATCGGTTATTATGTCGTACCTGCAGTCATAGTGTGGTTCCTGTTCTACTACAGCGGCATTCACGCCACAATGACCGGCGTTGTTATAGCCCTTCTTATCCCTATGGACGCCCGCTATAACAAGGCCAAGTTCCACCGTCGTGCCAAGATTCTGTACGAGGGCCTGGTGGAATCGGAGCAGGTGCACAGCGGAGAATCTTTCCCGAACGGCCCCCAGCGCCATTATTTGCGCCGATTGAGCAGCCTCACCAAAAAAGCCATTCCGCCGTCCTACCGTCTGGAGAACAAGCTGAATCCCATAGTGAATTACGGCATAATGCCCATTTTCGCCCTGGCCAATGCCGGCGTGGAAATCACCGATGTTTCCTACTTCAACATCTTCAAGGCGGTCGATCCCGTGCTTGGAAACGTGGGCCTGGGCATTTTCCTGGGCCTGGTTCTGGGGAAACCCGTCGGCATAACCCTGGCGTCGTGGCTGGCCGTAAGGTTCAAGGTGGGAGCAATGCCGGCCAGAGCGTCTTGGCCGATGCTTTTCGCCGTGGCCTGCCTTGGCGGTATAGGCTTCACGATGTCCATCTTCGTTGATACCCTTTCCTTTGCGGGGGCCGATATCGCCCCGGAAGTAACCCAGCATCTAAGGGACGCGGGCAAGATTGCCGTCCTTTTGGGATCGCTTGCAGCGGGTATTTTGGGGTCTTTGCTTATTGGCTGCGTTTCGGCCTTCAAGCGCTACATGGCGCGTAAATAGACGGCCATTACTGCCGCGACGGCGGCGGTTTCCGTGCGAAGGCGGGACGCTCCAAGGGAGATGGGAAGGTATCCTTCTTTCACGGCAAGCGCCACTTCCTCTTCGGAAAAATCCCCTTCGGGGCCAATCAGGATAGTAATTTCGGAGCCTTGGTATTGAGCCAGGGCTTCGTTTATTGTGATGCGTGGATTTTCGCCTTCAAAGCAGCAGGCAATGAGTTTCAAACCATCGCGGGATTCCTTCAGAAAGTCCTTTACGCTCCGGGGCTCCGGAATTGAAGGGATGCGGGCTTTCAAGGACTGTTTCGTGGCCGACAAGGCTATCCTTTTGGCCCGTTCCGTCTTATAGACCTTCCTTTCGGAATGCTCCCCGATCAAAGGGAAAATGGTATCTACACCCACCTCGCTTGCCTTTTCCACGAACCATTCGAAGCGCTCATTGTTCTTGGTGGGGCAGCAGGCAAGGCTCAGATTGTAGGGGTGGGCGTTCCACTCCGGCACGGCGGAAAGAATCTGTGCCTGGGCTCCGCGGGGATTGTCGTCGGTCAGGCGGCAGTGCAGAAGCGTTCCCTCGCCGTCAATCACGTCTATTTCGTCTCCGGCGCGGTGCCGGAGCACGCGCACGCAGTGCCCGCTTTCATCGGCATCCAGAAAACAGACGTCGCCGGAAATCCTGTATGCCCAGAAAATCTCCATCTATTTGAGCACTATTGCCGATGCCCATACCTCGCAGCCTTCTTCCCGGCCCACGAAGCCCAGCCTTTCGGTGGTTGTGGCTTTCACGGAGACGGCGTCTTTTTCTACGCCCAGGATAGGTGCCAGCGTTTCTCTCATCTGCTCGATGTAGGGGGAGAGTTTCGGACGCTGGAGGGCGATAGTGATATCGGCATTACCAACCTTGTAGCCTTTTTCGTGAATCAGGGCGACCACCTTCGAAAGAAGCACTTTGCTGTCGGCCCCTTTCCATTCGGGGGATGTGTCCGGGAAAAGATGGCCGATGTCCCCCAGGGCCAGGCAGCCCAGAAGGGCGTCGCAAAGGGCGTGGATAGCCACATCTCCGTCGGAATGGGCCACAAAACCCGTTGAAGAAGGTATTTTCACGCCGCCAAGCCACATAGGCAGGCCTTCCTGAAGCGCGTGAACGTCGTATCCGTTACCTATTCGTATTTGCATAGTTTTGCAAAGATAGATAAAATTTGATACTTTTGTATGATAAAGGAAAACTGCTATGGCAAGCTTATTCAACTTTGGTTTCTTCGGAAACCAGGAGCACCGGGTGTTCAACTACCGCCCCAGATATTACGATCCTGAAGAGGAAAAACGGCGCCAGATGTTCGGCGACGTGGACGGCAGCAACGATGCCGCCCGCGAGAAAGGAGAATATGTGCCAGGCAGCAGCCTGCGCGGAGCATTCCGCGGCGGAAACTACCAGAAAACCAGCTCCACCATGAACCGCACGCACACCATAATAACCATCGTGACGCTTATCCTCATTGTGGTGGTGCTCATCTACATGTCCAAATTCTTTGAACTTCTCTAACCCGTGGAACTGAAGATTCTTCCAAAGAACGTTGCCGATATGATAGCGGCGGGGGAAGTGGTGCAAAGGCCCGCCTCCGTGGTGAAGGAACTTATGGAAAATGCGGTGGACGCCGGTGCCACGGATGTAAAAGTCATCATCCTGGACGCCGGACGCACGCTTATTCAGGTAATAGACAACGGTTGCGGGATGAGCCCGGACGACGCTGTCCTGTGCTTTGAACGCCACGCTACCTCCAAGCTTTCTTCCGCCGAGGATCTTCACAACATCCTCACCTTCGGTTTCCGCGGAGAAGCCCTTTCTTCTATTGCCGCCGTGGCCGAGGTCGGCCTCCGTACCCGTGAGGCCGGGGCCGAATCTGGCGTTGAAGTGAGCGTGGCCGGAGGGGAGCACATCGGCACAAAAGAAGTCTCCTGCCCCGTCGGCAGCAATTTTTCCGTGCGAAACCTCTTTTACAACATACCCGCCCGGCGCAAATTCCTGAAAAGTGACAACGTAGAGTTCCGGCACATTGTGGAGGAGTTCCAAAGGGTAGCCCTCACCAGGGCCGACGTTGCCTTTTCCCTTACCCATAACGGCAAGGACATTCACGTCGTGAAGCCCGTCAAAAGCCTTAAATTCCGCATCCAGGATCTTCTGGGGCCGCTTGTGGTGGGTGATATGATGGACATATCGGCCGAAACCACAATCTGCCGTCTAAGCGGCTATGTGGGTCGTCCGGAAAGCGCCCGCAAGACGCCCGGCAACCAGTTTTTCTTCGTCAACGGCCGATATTTCCGCAGCGCCTACCTGCACAAAGCCGTGATGAAGGCCTACGAGAACCTTATCCCGGAGGGCAGCCAGCCGGCCTATTTCATTTTTATCGAAACGCCTCCCGGCAGCATAGACGTAAATATCCATCCCACGAAAACCGAGATCAAGTTCGAGGAGGATCAGTTGCTGTTCCAAACCATCTTTGCAGCAGTGAAGGAGGTTACCGGAAGAAGCGGCATCGCCTCTATCGAATTCGACAATCCCGAGGCGAAGGAAATCCCTGTCCTGGGCACCAGGTTCGAAGAATATCGGCCTGCAAGCATTCCCACGTCGGGGGTGGATCCGGATTTCAATCCTTTCGGCCACGACTATTCTGCCCATGACTATTCCGCCCACGTGGAGAAGAGCCAGAATTATGGTGCTCTGTTCGAAGACCGCACCCTTCCAACCTCGCAGGTTCTCATAGTCCAGGGCAAGTATATCCTTACCCAGAGCGCTTCGGGAGTGATGGTGGTGAATATCCGCAGGGCCAGGGAGCGCATATTCCACGACCGTTTTGTCAAAGCCCTCAGCGCCAACAATCCGGTGGGGCAGGCTGCGCTTTTCCCTGTCCAGGTCAACGTTGGGGTGGATGGCTGCCTTTGCCTTGAGGAGCACGCCGAACTGCTTCACCGCCTTGGCTTTGATATATCGGCCTTCGGGAACGACTGCGTGGTGGTAAATGCGGTTCCGGAGGGCTACAGCGCCCAGGCCGGCAAGGTGGAAACGCTGGTACAGGACATACTCCTTATTCTTTCCGACAACCCTTCGTCCCTGGCCTCCCTGATGGAACAGTCCCTGGCGCAAAAATTCGCCGTTCTGGGTGCTTCGGGAGGGGATAAGCTCACCTCGCCTTTGGAGGCGCAGCGCCTTGTGGACACGCTCATGCAAAGCGAAAATCCTGAATTTACAGCCGCCGGCCGCAAGATTATCTCCCTTGTATCGGCCGATGAACTGGAAAAACTTTTCTGAAATGGCACAATCGAGATTCCTTGACAATATTCCCCCGGTAACCCGGAACCTGCTGTACGTGAACCTGATAATGTTCGTGGCGACGCTCATTAATCCCACGTTCATGAAGGGGGCCTTTTCCATGGCTTTTCCCCTCTCTACCGAATTCCGCTGGTGGCAGCCGCTCACGCATATGTTCATGCACGACGGCTTCATGCACATATTCTTCAATATGTACACTCTGGTAATGTTCGGCATGGTGGTGGAGCGTGCCCTGGGAACCAAAAGATTCATATGGTTCTACCTTATCACCGGCTTTGGCGCGGTGGCTCTGCACACGGGCGTGCAGTTCCTGCAGGTGCAGCAGATGATTAAGGAATATCCGCAGGTGGAACCCCAGCTCATTTACAACAGCGTTCCCGGTGTCCTGGGTGCTTCCGGAGCCGTTTACGGCGTTCTGGTCGCCTTCGCAATGCTGTATCCCCAGGCCCGGCTCACCCTCATTTTCCCGCCCATAACCCTTGATGCAAAATGGTGGGTGGTAATATTCATTGCCATTGAACTGCTCACCGGAATTACCGGTACGCAGATGGGCGTGGCCCATTTCGCCCACCTTGGCGGAGCCCTCTTCGGCTTCCTTCTCATCAAATACTGGAAAAAGAGCGGAAAGATTTACAGCCGATGAAAGCCGAAGAAATATTTGGTGCAGCCCTGGAAACCCTGCGGAAGGGCGGAACCATTCTCTATCCTACCGATACTGTCTGGGGAATAGGCTGTGACGCAACTTCCCGTGAGGCTGTGGCCCGGATTTTCGAAATCAAGCGCCGGGAGGACTCCAAGTCACTGGTGCTTCTGGCCTCGGACATGGATATGGTGGCGAAATTTATCAAGGAAATACCTTCAATAGCCATTGATCTTGTGGAGGTTAACGATGCGCCAATGACCATCATCTACCCCGGTGCCATCTGTTCGGAAAACGGTGACCGCTGGCATCTGGCCTCGAATGTGGTTGCTCCGGATGGTTCCGTAGGAATACGCATCCCCCTCATGGAGTGGTGTCAGAAGCTTGTTTTCAAGTTGGGGCGGCCCATCGTTAGTACATCGGCCAATATTTCCGGCGAGCCCACGCCTCTGCGCTTCTCCGACATCCCGCAGGAGATAAAGGACGCCGTGGATTTCGTGGTTCCACCGTCTGTGGACAAATGCTCCACCGGCAAGGCCTCCCAAATCATCAAGCTCGGCCTTGGCGGCGAAGTGGAAATAATCCGGAAATAGTTCCCGGGGCCGGCGTTAAAACTCCAGCCAGCGGTTAAGGCTTTCGTGGGCGCCGACAAGCACGAATTTATAGAAGTTTGACTGGCCAATCTTGTCCAGGTCATAACGAAACTCCTCATCACCGGCTTTAATGTCGGCAAGGTGAATCCAGTTCTCGCTGCCGCTCGTCTTGAACTCGTTGGCCGGAGAGGCGTACACGCTCACAGGGGCCGATTTCTTCCACGCCTTCCAGCGCAGAATCACTTCCCTGTCATAAGTGCTCACTTCCAGCTCGCTGATTTCAGTTTTGCCGATGAAGGAAATTCCGTCGCGCTCCCATTTTACGGCATCAGGTACTTCCATACCCAGGAACTCACAGATGCTTGGGTTGATATCCACCATTGAGGCTCTGCCGTCTTTGAAGCGTTTGTTTACTTTCTGGTTTGTGGCTATCCAGGTGGTCCTTTCCCTGAGTGACTGCCCGCCGTGATGGCGTCCGTTGACAGTCCTGCCGTGATCGGTGGTTACCACAATCATCCACTCCTCACCGAACTTCTGCTGGCGGTACTTCACGGCCTGCCACACGCGGTTAATCTGCTCCCCGGCCTTAAATATGTATTCGTCGAAATAGGCGCCGTTACCGTAAAAGTGCGAAGCGTCGTCGGGATACCAGAGGTAAACCCAGCTCAGGTCCGGAGCGTCCTCCCGGATGCATTTTGCGGCCTCCAGGGACACTTTTTCATCGTAGTCAAACACGTGGAGGTCCTTCTCCTTTTTGGGAAAATTCTCATTGTCAAGGTCGTAGCCGTCACGGATATAATCGATGGTCAGGTTCCCGGTTTCCGCCTTTCCTTCGCCCAGAAGCACGGTCCTGTTGTCTGTCCAACCGGAAAAAATGCCGGTTTTCAGGGGCCTCTTCTGCGCCTTGGCAATACGGAACAAGGACCAGTAGTTGTAATTCGGGGAAAGGTTGTCATTGCCGAAGACATTGTGCTTATTGGCCCAGGTTCCCGTAAGCATGGTATTATAACCTACAGCCGATATGGTTGGCGTCTGGTTATAGCGCCCGGTTTCTCCGCCCACGAAGCTGGCCCCGAAAGCCCCCGTCCTGGCAATGTCATAGATGACAGGCACTTGCAGGCGCTCAACCGCATCTTTCGGAATTCCGTCCACAATGATGACCACCGCCTTCCTCTCCCCGGCCAGGCTTGCCGAAATTGTAATCAGACAAAAGAAAAATATCCAGCAGAATCGTTTCATAATCTCACATTTTTCCCAAAGATACTGCTTTTTCCTGGAATACTTACCACTTTTTCGTGAGCATCCGGGGCCGTTTTTGCTCACGGATGCGGTATTTAACGTAAAACGGTGACCAGGATTGAGTTCCCGGTCACCGCCATGTATGATTTTATTTCTTATTTGCCCAGGCTGTCCTTTACGGCAACACTAAGCTCATCGTAAAGCTTGTCGCTTTCCTCGAGGAGGGTCTTGCGGATGTCGGTGTAGTAGGCCTTATCGGCACCCTTCGGGGCGCTGGAGACCTTGTCCCTCAAGTCGTTGAACAAATCCACAGCCTTGTCAATGAGGTCTGCAATCTTATCGGCATCCTTGCCGGGATTGATAGCCAGGAAAAGGGTGCAGTCGTCCACAAATGCACCAATCACATACTCAATGTCTTTCTTAATGTCTCTAAGATTCATGTCTTTTCTGAATTAAATCGCTGCAAAGATACAAAAATTTTCTCAATAACGGCCTTATTTGAATAGTGCCCTGACCAGGGCGGGGATATCGGCAACCTTGACGACGTCGATGCCTTGGGGCTTGGTGTCGAAATGGGTGTAGGACGATACGAAAATGCGTTTGAAGCCCACCCGGGCGGCTTCAGTTGCCCGGCGTGAGGCCTGGGAGACAGGGCGGATTTCACCGCTCAGTCCCACCTCGCCTGCGAAGCACACGTCTTGTGGAATGGGATAGTCGAAGTTGGACGAAAGCACGGCACAAATCACGGCAAGGTCGCAGGCAGGGTCGGTTATGCGAAGCCCGCCGGCCATATTCAGGAACACGTCCTTTTGGGCAAGTTTGAAGCCCGCACGGCGCTCCAGCACGGCAAGCAGCATATTCAGGCGCCGGACATCGAAACCCGTTGCGCTGCGCTGCGCCGTTCCATATACGGCCGATGAAACCAGCGCCTGGACCTCGAACAAAAACGGCCTGTTTCCGTCCAGCATTGCACTTATGGTGGTGCCGCTAAGGCCCTCCTGATGCATTGGAATGAGCATTTCCGAAGGATTTGCCACTTCTTTTAGGCCTGTGCCCGTCATCTCGAAAACTGCCAGCTCCGAGGTGGAACCGAAGCGGTTCTTGATGCTTCGAAGCACCCTGTAGGCCCCCCGGTTCTCCCCTTCGAACTGCAGGACCACATCCACTATATGCTCCAGAATCTTGGGGCCGGCAATTGTGCCCTCCTTAGTGATATGGCCAATGAGAATCACAGGGATGCCGCTCGCCTTTGCAAAACGGAGGAGCTGGGCGGCAACCTCCTTGATCTGACTCACACTTCCGGCCGATGAATCCACTCCGGTGCAGGACATTGTCTGCACGGAATCCACAATCATCAGATCCGGAGCGCACTCCTTCGCCTCGGCAAGGATGGCGTCCATATCCGTTTCGCTGTATATGAGGCAGTTGGAAGCGTCGCCTCCAAGACGGTCGGCCCTCATTTTCACCTGCTTGACGCTTTCCTCTCCGGTGACGTACAGAGTTTTAAGCTGCGGACTTCGCAGCGGAAGCTGCAGCGAAAGGGTACTTTTGCCAATACCGGGTTCTCCGCCCATAAGCACCAGCGAGCCTTTCACGATGCCACCGCCCAGAAGGCGGTCAACCTCAGGGCTGCCAAGGGAAATGCGGTCCTCGTTGGTGGAGGAAACGTCTTTCAGGGGCTGGGGCTTGTTGCCGCTGCCGGGTACGCTTGCTGCGGCGCCCACGGCCTTCTTGCCCGTAACCACCTCCTGCTCCTTCATGCTGTTCCACTCCCCGCAGGCAGGGCATCGGCCCATCCATTTTGAATACTCGTTTCCGCAGGATGTGCAGAACCACAGCGTTTTTGTCTTACTCGTTGCCATAAGTGGTTTTTAAGTGACATTCCCAAGCCCAGGCGGCTTTCAGGGTTTCTTCAATGGAACGAGTGGCCTTCCAGCCCATCTGCTCGTTGGCTTTGGCAGGATCGGCCCAAATGGCGGTGACGTCACCTTCGCGGCGCGGGGCAAAACGGTAATTGAGCTTCACGCCGTTCACCTTTTCGAAGGCGTTTACCAGTTCCAGTACGCTCAGGGGGCGTCCGGTGCCAATATTAAACACCTCGCAAGGCTGAGCCATCTTACCATCCAGCATACGCTTCACGGCGCAGACATGGGCCTTTGCCAGATCCACGATGTCGATATAGTCCCTGAGGCAGGTGCCGTCGGGCGTCGGGTAGTCGTTGCCAAAAATATTCAGGCATTCCCTCTTGCCGACTGCGGTCTGGGTGATGAACGGGACCAGATTGTTGGGTACTCCGCGGGGGAGTTCTCCGATGAGGGCGCTGGGATGGGCGCCGATGGGATTGAAATACCGCAGCAGGATGCCTTTAATGGCACCATTGCTCGCTTTCACGCAGTCCTGAAGGATGTCTTCGCACATTTTCTTGGTATTGCCATAGGGCGAAGCGGCGGGCTTCCGTGGTGTTTCCTCGGTCACTGGAACCTTGTCCGGCTCTCCATATACGGTGGCCGATGAAGAGAACAGCACATTGCAACCACCCTTGTCCTGTGCGGCTTCCAACACGTTCAGGAAGCTCAGGAGATTGTTTTTGTAATACATCACCGGCTCCTGCACGCTTTCCCCCACGGCCTTGAATGCGGCAAAATGAATGACAGCGTCTATGGGATATTTGGCGAAAAGGGCTTTCGTTGCCGATGCGTCGCAGAAGTCCATCACCTCGAGGGGAATGTCGTCCCGGCCGGTGATTTTCTTCACGCCCTTGAAGCAGGTGAGGTCGCAATTGGAGAAATTGTCGGCTACAACTATGTCGAAGCCTGCTTCAATGAGTTCAACGCTCACGTGGCTGCCAATGAAACCGGCCCCTCCGGATACTAGAACTGTGTTTTTCATTTTTCCTGGTATTTTCTTAAGTATTTCTCGAACTTTGCCTTCTCCTTCTGGGCCTTTTTCTCCAGTTTCCGGAGTATCTTCAGTTTTTTCGCCCTTTCCTTCTCCAGTTTTTTCTGGGCTTTCCGGGCCTTCTTCTCTTCGTAGATTTTATCCTTTTCTGCCCATTTCGCTTCCCTTTTTGCCTGCTTCAAGGCCTTCTGTCGCTCCTTTTCTGAAATTACGGGTTTCGCTTCCTCATCGGCCTTTTCTTCCTTAAGATCCGTCTTTGCCGACAGTGAATCTGCGGGGGCGATTGTCAGGCTGTCGGCTGGAGAGGGAAGGGTTTCAGTGGTATCGGCCAACGCCTTTATTTCTTCCTCGCTCAATTCAGGTATGGGCTCTATAGGTTTATCCCTTTCGGCCATTTCCCTCGCAATATGGAGCGAATCCCTTATGGCTATGTCCCGGTAAACCTTTTTGATATAGCCGGGGAAGTATATGTCGGTTTGTTCAAAATTTACGTGCGGCTTTGCCAGGTAGCGCAGCCTTTCGCTGGCCCTTGGCGTGAGTGAAGTGACGTCCAGGGGCGACTGTGGCCGCCGTTCAGGTTCCCAGCGGAAGCCTTTCAGTTTGCGCTCGTCCTCCGGAAGCTGCACGGTGGGATATCCGTCGTTCGAGGGGTTGTCGAAGTAGTATATCTTCTCCATCTCACCGTCCTTGAAGGTGGCATAGAGCATTTTCGTCTCTACCTTGTTCACCGTTGCCAGCGCCCCCTGCTCCTCCAGGTAAAACACCGTGGAGGCTCCTCCAAGGGCGTCGAAACGCCTCAGGGCCGATGTGGAATCGAAGTAGGCTATGACCTCGGTCCCTCGGATCTGGTCGTACATGTTCGCCTGCTCGTGTATGGTGATGAAGGCATTGCTAAGAAGGTGAGCCTTATCCACTTTCTGGTTCCGCATCACCAGGTATATGCTGTCCGAAGCGTATTGGCGGTTGCCGTCACTGTAAACGATAGGGTCCTTGTACACGCGCACCAAGGAGTCCAGCTCGTTGTAGGCCAGCGAGTCGCTAACCATCTGCATATTCCTCCGAAACATCCTGACCCGCTTCGAGCCCCACATGAAATTAATCTTCGTGGTATCGGGCGGCGGTTCCACTTTGGCCTCCATAGCAAGGCTGTCCAATGGTGCGGCAAGGCTGTCCAAAGGTGCGGTAAGGCTGTCGGCCGGAACGGCAAGGCTATCGGCCGGAACGGCCAGACTGTCTGCGGGACTTTCCGCCGGTGCGGGCGGTTTTTCGGGCAGGGGAGGTTTCTTTTCGTCTCCGGACTTTGCGTTTTTCGAGCCTGATGCCTGCCCCTTTTTGTCCCCCAGGGCTGTCGGCGGCCGTAGTCCTGGAGAATTTTCAGCTTCTTTCCTGGCGGCTTCCTCGACCTCGGCTGCAGCAGCTTCCGCAGCCTTGCGCCTATACTCCGACACCGGATCACCGCTAACGTCCTCAAGGCGTTTCTGGGCATCCAGGAACAGATTTTGTTCGATGTCGCACTTTCGCCGCCCCAGCATTTTCAGCACTTCGGCGCCAATGTACAGGGAGTCCCTTTCTTCTTCGGTGTCTCCGGTAATCACCATTATAGCCGGTTCCCTTGTCATTATGATTTGGGAGATGGAGTCGGTGTACTCCATCCGGCCTGCGAGGGCATAGGTGTTCTGGGTGGTGTCCATCACTTCCACCTTGCCCCGCATGTCAACATCGTTCGTGGTGCGGTAGTAGAAAAGGGTATCGGCCCAGATTTCCTGTTTTTTTGTTAGCAGGTGCACCTGACGCCGGAAGAAAAAGGTCTCGGCGTTGCGGTCGTACCAGCCATCGTTGGCGCTCAGCATCTTGTCGTCCTGCCACATGTCGGTGTTGTAACCGAAATAGGCGGTGGAAATGTCGCTGCGGTATTCCAGGCGCGAGGTTTTGATGAACGATGTGTCCATGTACATGTTCACCTTGTCGGTGAAAACGAAGAGGCTGGCCTTGGAATCGTAGGTGCCAAGGCGGCTTTCTATTATCTGCCCGTCCTTGTCCCGCATGGCTCCGCCGTCCTGGAAAATGGCAACAGAATCCTTCGTATTATAGTCCAGGTAGCGGGTTCGGAGAATGTTCTTGTCGCTGTCTTCCAGCTGGACCAGGTCGCCGCGGAAGCGGGCCATGTTTTCATCCACGATGTATTTCAGCGTGGAACTGGAGAGTTTTGTCTTTTCCTGAAGGATGCGCACATTGCCGATGGCATCGATAATATTGGTGTTGATGTTCCAAAGGGCGGTGTCGCAGTCCAGATAGGTGTTGTTGTGAAAAAAACGGGCGGGGCCAACCACCTTTCGGAAGCTTTCCCCGTCTTTTTCTATAAGCTGTGCGCTTTTTGCGTGCAGCAGAAGTACCTTATCGTCGTTTTCCTGGGCTTCGAGGGAAAATGCGGCACGCACAAGCAGCAGCAGACACAGAAGTATATGCAAGCCCCGGGTGCGCACGGCTATTTACGTGTATTCCAAGCTTCGCGTGAAAATTCACAATCCTTGAACAGAGGATCGATAACGATGTACGTGGTCTTTATCTTGTCGTCCAGGAAGGCATCCACGGCCTCCATCTGCTTGTTAAGCTGGACGGTTTCCAGAATCTGGTTGTAATCGTTTTCGAACGTGGCGGTGTGGGCGGGAATAATCTTGTCCACCTTGATTATCTTGTACACCAGATTGCCGCTTCTCCCCTGCAGGTAACCTTCGTTGTCCAGGGATTCCACGGGGGCCGATATCTCACCCACCTTCAGGTTCCGGATGGCGTTGTAATCGGCAGGCTTCATCTGGTCTATCTCGAAGTAGGACGAGCCGGTGGAAGGGTCGGCCATCTGTCCGCCGTTGGTGCGGGACGCGGGATCTTCCGAGAAGAAGCGGGCGGCCATGTCGAAGCTAATCTCGCCGGCCTCAATCTGCGTTTTCAGGCTGTCAAGCACGTGGAAGGCCTTTTCCTGGTCCTCGCTTGTGTACTGGGGTTTCATCAGTATGTGGCGGGCGTTGAACATGTCACCGCGCTTTTCAATGACGTCTATGAGGTGGAATCCATCGGGAGTCTCTACAATCTGGGAGATGGTGCCGGGCCGAAGTGCCATTGCTGCATCGGAGAAGGCGGGCCAGAAGATGGACTTGGACGCCATGCCCAGTTCTCCGCCTCGGCGTGCGCTCACAGGGTCTTCTGAATAGATGCGGGCCAGGGTTGCGAACTTTTCCCCGTTCATTATCCTTTCGCGAAGGCTAAGGAGTTTGTCCTTCACCGCAACTGCGGCGCCCTGGCGGTCCGGGTAGATGCAAATCTGGCTCATCTGGTATTTCACTGGAACTACCGGAAGGTCCTCCGGATCTGTCTCGGTCAAATATTTTTTCACGTCGTAGGGCGTAACTTCGGCCGCTTTCTGGGCAACGCTCGAGCGGGCCTGCTCGGTGAGGCTTTGCTCCTGAAGGATGGTGTACCATTCCTGGCGCAGCTTGTAGAGTGGCTTGCCGAAGTATTTTTCCAATTCCTCGTCACTTCCGGCCTGCGTGCGGAAATAGTCTATCCTTTGATTCAGGCTTCCTTCTACCAGGTCGCTGCTAACGCTCAGGGAGTCCACGCGGGCCTGCATCAGGAAAATCTTGGAAGTCATCATGTCTTCCATGACCTCGCAGCGCATGTCCCTGTCGCTGGAAAGGCCGTTCAGACGGCGCTGCTGCACCTCGGCCTCCACGTCGGAAAGCAGGATAACTTCACCGCCCACAACAGCCACGGTCTTGTCAATGACACCGTTGTATTTCTGGGCGTTAAGGCTTATGCAGGCAAGCAGGAGGGAGAGCCCTGTCAAAAATATGTTTTTCATATCTTAGTAAATGACGAATTTATTGTTCTTGCGCGCTTCTTCAAGCAAGTCTTGTTCCAAAGTCTCTTCCATGGAGTGTTTTCTGTTGGAAAGAATGAGGTCCCTTATCCTTTCGGTACAGTAGTCCTGCGGAGCGGTGCGGCCTTCCGGGACCCAGTCCAGGATGTAGGCGATGCGTCTGTTGCCGCCCTCGTCGGGAAGCTGCGCAAAGGCGTTTTTCATTGGGGGAAGTTCCCTCACCAGCGTGCGGTAATCGGTACCAAGCTCCTGTGCAAGGGGAATCGCGTCGGTCCAGCTGTCCGACAGGTCGGTATATTTGATTGCCACGGCGGCGGCCAGGGAATCGGCCTCCATCAGGTCTATCTCGTTGTCGGACGACATCAGGCCCTTCAACTTCTTGAAGCTCTTGGCATCGGCGGGAATTATCAGGCACCTGGCCTTGATGATGGGCCTGTCCAGGCGGAATTTCGCCTGGTTTTCTTTGTAATAGGCCGATATTTCCTCGTCCGTCACAAGCGTGTCCAGACGCTGGTTTATGTAAAGTTGCTCGTAGCGGTATTTAAGGAGCGTGCGGCGGTATTCTTCCAGCTCACGGCTCACGTCCTGCTCTTCCGGAGAGAGCTGGTCCATGGCCATTTCCACCATCAAAAGGTCTTTGGCCCAGGCGTTTATCCACTGGCTGGCAAGGGCTGCGCTGTCTTCCGGGGAAACGCCGCTGGGAATGTAGCTTTCAAGTTGGCTCAGGTACAACCTGTGCTCGCCCACTTTGGCGACCACCTGCCCGCGGAACAGCTCGTTCGTGGTGTCGGCCAGTTTTCCGGCGAATTTGCAGGAAACCGCGGCGACAGCCAGGGCAAAAATTGAGATATGTTTTAACCCTATACGCATATATCCTGCAAATATACTAAATTTTTCCTCATTTGTCGAGGGCCAGGAGCAGGCGTACCAGGGCCGAGCGCACCTCGGCCTGCGTGGCGGTGGTGTTGTTCGTGAATATCGAGAAACTGGTCGCCGGCTTTCCGTCATCCCCGAGAATGTAGCCGGAATAGCACAGGATACCGTCCATGGAGCCGCTTTTCATCCTCAGGCGCGGGTTCGCCGGAAGCCCTCTCAGAGTGCCCTCTCCGGGCTGTGGAAGGGATGAAAGGAAAGCGTCGAAAGCCGGACTTTTCTGCATCGCATAAAGGAAGGAGGCCATCCATTCAGGGGATATGTAGTTCATTCTTGAGAGCCCGCTGCCATCGACCTGGCGATACCCCCGTTCAAGGAGGCCAAGGTCCAGGAGAACATCTTTTATGGCTACCAGGCAGCTGTCATACACTGCAACGCCGCAGGAGGCTTCCCCCATAGCCCGGAGCAAGGACTCGGCGTAAAAATTGTCGCTCCGCACATTGCATTCCCTGGTGATGAGCCGGAGCTCCGGTCCTTCGCTTTCTCCCAGAGGTTTAAGCTCTTTGGAGGCCGGTCCCCCGCTTGCGAAATCCGGGCCGATGATATTCCCTCCGCGTCCCACGAAGGCATATCCGCCGGCAACTTCCCAGCCGCCGGAGATAAGGTTTTCCCTGAAATAATAGGCGCAGGTAAGGGCGCCGAACTTGTTCGCCGCGCGTTCAATCTTGGGCTTGCGGTCCTTGGCGTAGGTGCCCCGGAGCTGGGCGTAAGGAGAAACGTCGGTGGTGAAAAGGTAGAGGCTGTTACCCGTGCCAGCCGCAGCGGTTTGGGACAGGTTCTCTATCTGGAGCCAGGGCGTCCGAGGGTAGCGTTGCCGCATATTCACGGGCTTTCCCTCTTCCGATGCGCTGACCTCCAGGTCTATGGTATTCTGGTAGAAGCAAAGGGAATTGCTGCCGGTTCCGTAGTAGGTTCCGGTATCGGCATAATCCCAGGAATAATGCTCCAGATTGCCCTCCCAGCTGCTTCCGTCGCCAATTATGCGTCCGCCTATCTTCTTGACGCCGGCTTTCGTGAGCATGGTTTTCCAACGCCAGAAAGTGGCTTCCGGGCGCATGGCGATGGAGTCTTTCGAGCCGATTGTAGGATCTCCTCCGCCCAGGATGTAAAGGTCCCCGTCAAGGGTTCCGTCTTCGCCTATGCTGCCGCTGTAGGCAAGGCCGGTTTTGAACCTGTACTCCGGGCCGAAAACGTGAAGGGCTGCACCGCTTGTGACAAGTTTGATGTTTGAAGCCGGCATCATCATCTTGTTGCCGTTGTAGCTGATGATGTTATTGCCCGAGGCGTCCTTTGCCACGACTCCCCAAACGGCGTCCTTGAGGGTGGCGCTTCCGGCCAGTTGCTTAAGGGTTTTTTCGGCCGCGCTCTCCTGGGCCTCCAGCCCAAGGGATAACAGCAGTCCCGCCAGCAGGAGGGTAATGTGCAAATGTCTCATTCCGCTGTGCTTAAATGTCGTAAGTCAGGCCGATGACGATGGTTCTTCCGTTAGCCTTAAGCGGGGTGCTCTTGTAAGGAATGGTTCCGCCGAAGCCGTCCTGGTAAGCGGCGTGGAGGCGGAAACGCAGCACCCGGACCTGTATGGCCGCACCCCACACGGCACCGTAAGTTCCATATCCGGCACTGCCTGTGATGTCCAGCCAGGACAGCGGATTGACTCCAAGAGCGAAGCGCCCTTCGGCATAGGGAAGTCCCTCGAAGGCGGAATAGTTTCCGGTGAAACCAAGGGACAGGGGACGGTAGAACGGCATTTTGTAACGAATGGCGGCATTGGCCTGGAAGGGTATGGACTTCCATACGAAGCGGCGGTCTGCGGGTTTCAGGGAAATGGGTTGCAGCAACTTTTCGCCAAGAATCTTGACCTGCTCTACAAGTCCCTTGAAATTGATGTCTTCGTAATTCAGGTCATTCACAAGCGTGATGTTGGCATCGCCCTTGGAGGTTCCGGCATTGCCGTAATGCCAGAAGAGCCCGCCAAGGTCTGTGAGTGACAGGGACAGCGCCAGGCCGTCAACCGGCTCCCACAGAAGGCCAAGGTCCAGGGCCAGGCCCACGCCGGAAGGCAGGCGCCATTTGTCCTTTGCCTGCCACTTCAGAAGCTGGAGATAGCCCTCTTCGCTCGTCTCCATTTTTCCGCTTCGGTTGGTTAGGTCCAGGGCGGTCTCTATATTCATCTGGTAGCCTTCGCCGGTCATGTGAATGTTGAATCGCGTAAACTTGTAATCGGCTGCATATAGGCCCAGCAGGAGCTTCGGGCGAACGCCGAAACTTAGTTTGTCGCCAATCTTGCGGCTGTAGCCATAGGCCAGTTCGGCATAAAGTTGGCCCTGCAAGCGTGTTCCGGCAAAAGAGTAAACCTCTTCTCCGCCCTGTTTCAGGAAGCGGAAGAACTCTTTTGGAACAGCGGCCCCGTACATGCCTCTGGCGCTGATTTCCACGGTATGGAAGGCGTTCTTTGTCCTGAATCCGTAGGCAAAAAGGCTGTAGTTGACGTGGCTCTGCTTCTGGTTCAGGTCTTTCAGCGACGAGATGAAATCATAGGTGCTCACTGATGGATGCAGCCCGGTCACCAGCTCGTTTCCCCTTGGATAGAGGAAGGCGCTGGCACCCACGTTATTGGCCGAATACAGTGAAAATTCTCCTATCGAGATGAAATCACCATCGGCCTGCAAAGCGGGATTGTAACGGTAGCCCAGGCGGTAATTGTTAAGGAAAAGGCTTTCCTGGAACGACTGTGCTCCAAGGGGCAGGCAAAGCGCAAACGCAAGCAGCGAAAGAAATATTCTTGTTCTCATCTTATTTCTCCTTTTTGTCGAAAAGTGTAACGCCGCCGCGTATTTTAATGCTGGAACTTTTTATGCTCACCCCTTGTTTCGTGGAAAGGAGCACGTCAGAACTTCCTGGTGCTGAAGTCATGTCAAGCGCAAGGGACAGGGTCTCGATATCCGGAATGGGGGTTCCGTCAAGGCTCCTCACGCGAATTGAAATATTGGAAGAGGCGGGAGCCGCGGGGCTGCCTCCGGCCAGTTTTATATCGGGCGAAACCTCCAGGTTTTCAATTACGCCAGTCGAGCCATCCTCCTTTTTCCCAAGAACCTTTATGCTGGAAACGTTTATGGCAAGCGGAATAGTGTTTTCCAGAGTCAGGCTCACTGTGGCGTCGCTTATGCCCAAATCGGCAAAGGGAAGCCGGACGGGGATTTTGAAGTCGGGGGACAATCCCAACTGGAAATTCTCGCCTAAAGAAAAATTGGCCTTGTGCAAAAGGTTCATAACGAAGACTCCGTCATTATTTACCTTTTGGGCAAAATGGGGCGGCAAAGTAACGAAAAAGTCCTCCAGTATAATTTGGGAATAGTAATCTGCCCAGGATTCATCCGTTTTGAAAGATGCAATGTGGGTTTCCCGGCCCGATGGAAGGAGGGCCTCGCCAGGCAGTTCGACCTTTTTCTCCTTTACGGGCATATAACTTTGGTCAATAGCTTTCAGGACAATATTTCCTTCTATGGTGACACTTTCCCGGAAAGGGGCCCGTGCCGTCACTTCAAACTCCTGATTTTGAAGCTTTATTTTCAGGAAAGTGGCCAGACCGGAGAAGGTGGGCGTTACAATGGTTTCATCCGGAATCCATTTGTATGGCTCGTCGTGGTTTCCCTCTTCAATGGCCAGCTTGTACATGCTGGTTTCGCTGAAACTGTTGTTGAATTTGATCTGCAAGGTGCCATTGTCATCGGCCGAGAGGACATTTTCCGGCAGGCCCAGGTTGCTCATGAAAGAATTAATGCTTCCCATGACCAGGCTTACACCAAAAGGTCCGGCGCTGCCCACCGGTACAATAACTTCCTTTTCAAAAAGGGTAACTTTTGAATCCACGCCTTTGCTTGTGTCATACTCCATGTGCTTGTTGCACCCGAAGGCGCCCGGAAGCAGGAGCAAGATGGCCCATAGACATTTGCATTTTCTCATATCTTAACACAAATATTTGTGTAAAGATAGTGATATTCGGAAAAACGGCAAGAACTTATTCCCGTGCACGAAAATACCCCAATCGGTGTACGAGCCGTTCAAAATGATGCCCCCGTGCACGTAAATGGCCGATTTGGTGCACGAGCTGGTGTGCCCGTGCTAGGGGAGCGATAATAACAAAAAAACCGCCGCTGTGCAAAGCGTCGGAAGAATATATGGTGATTGTGTTGTTCGTAGCGGGAGTGGGTCACGATCCCACGACCTCCGGATTATGAATCCGACGCTCTAACCAGCTGAGCTACCCCGCCGTACCGTATAAGGCACAAAAAAAGTTGAGATAGAAGGACTCGAACCCTCACTGACAGAGCCAGAATCTGTAGTGCTACCATTACACCATATCTCAATGATATCCCGAAATTCGGGACTGCAAATGTACGACTTTTTTCGTAATCTGCAAAGGGTGAGGGAAAAAATTGCAATTTATGGAGGAAATTCGTAATTTTGAGGAATTATGGAAAATGATAATAACTATCAGTTAGACGCTCACTCTCAAAAAATCCTTGACGAGTACAGGGCTGCCAAGCCGCAGTGCGGGGTGGCCGTCCAAAAAATCTATACCCTCTTGAAAGATGTTTTGGACAAGGCCGGGCTTGTAGTTGCGTCCATAGAATACCGTATCAAGACGGAGCAATCCCTGGCGGGGAAGCTGGAATTGAAGGGCCACAAGTATAAATCCCTGGCCGATATCACGGACATCGTTGGCCTTCGCATCATCACCTTCTACATGGACGACGTGGACAAGGTGGCATCGGCAGTGGACCGCCTTTTCAAGATAGACTGGGCCAATTCGGTGGATAAGCGCAGGGCGCACGAGATAGACAGTTTCGGCTATTCGTCGCTGCATTACATCTGCTCGATGGAAGGTTTTCCCTACCGCTTCGAGATTCAGATGCGCACGGTGCTTCAGCACGCATGGGCCAACATGAATCACGACACGGGCTACAAATCCGGCGTGGAAGTGCCCAAGGAATACCTTCGCAGCATCAACCGCCTGGCCGGCCTTTTGGAGCTTGCCGACGAGCAGTTCAGCCGCATCCGCATGGATTTGGCCGATTATCGCCGCCGTATGCAGGCCCTTGTGGCTTCCGGCGATCTGGACAGCGTGCTTCTGGATGCCGAAACCTTCCGCAGCTACCTGCACATTCGTCCCTTTGACCAGCTTACCCGGAAGATTGCATCTGTGAACCAGGCGGAAATCCAAGAGGTGAACCTTATGCATTTTGTGGCGGTGTTCAAGGAGGTGGGCTGCAAGACTTTGGGCGACATCAACCGCCTTGTCAAGGATAATTACGAAGCGGCCTATCAGATTGCATGCTATCAGATTGGCCTTACGGATTTGGACATAATCTCCTCCTCGCTGGCCCCGCAGGACCTGTGCATCGCCCATATTATCCGAAACGGCGGCGGGAAGCTGGAACTTCGCTCCCTGCTGGACACCATGAATGGAGAATCAGATATGAACGAAAGTATGGCGGAGTATCTGCTGGAGCAGACCTCGGACCTGCCTTTCATGAACCAGAAATAGATAGAAATGGCAAACAAAGAAATGAATACCGAACTTTTGGACAGGGCGATTATTTTCGCCGTCAATGCCCATAAAGGAACGGAGCGAAGGGGCAAGGGTTTCCCCTACATCGTGCACCCCATGGAGGCCGTAAGCATATCGGCTACAATTACTTCCGACCAGGAAATCCTGGCGGCGGCAGCCCTTCACGACGTGGTGGAGGATACTCCGGTGACGCTGGAGGAAATACGGGCCGAATTCGGCGACAGGATCGCCGGCCTTGTGAGTGCTGAAAGTGATATCCTGGTGGAAGGCAAGAGCGAAGAGGAAAGCTGGCACGAAAGGAAGAAGGCCGCGATAGACGGCCTGGAAGCCGCACCAAGGGATGCGAAAATAGTGGCCATCGGCGACAAATTATCGAATATGAGGGCCATTGCAAGGGATTACGAGATGAAAGGGGATGAACTTTGGAACATCTTCCACATCAAGGACAAGAAGGACCACGCCTGGCATTACCGCGGACTGGCTTACGCCCTGAGCGAGCTTTCCGACACCTTTGCCTACAGGGAATTCGAACAGTTAATTGAAAAAGTATTTGGAAAATAATGGAAGCGCTAAAGATTAACCTTGACGACTATGTCCACTCCGGCGAAGGGGCGAACGGCGAAAGCTTCGACCACAAGACCGACAAGGACATAATGATGAAGTTGTATAATCCGGGAAAGATTACACAGCCGTTCGATGAAATGATGATGGCCCGCAAGGTCTTCGACATGGGCATCCCCACTCCCGAACCCGGCGATTATGTGACGGACGGAGTGCGCTATGGCATACGCTTCAAGCGCATTCCCGGCAAGAAATCGTACAGCCGGGCCACCGGCGAAAATCCGGAGCTTGTGGAAAAATATGCCTCCGAGTTCGCCGAGATGTGCAAGAAACTTCATCAGGTGCACGTCGATACGACGCAGTTCGAAAGCGTGAAGGAGCGTTATTACCGTCTGTTGGGGGAGAATCCTTTCTTCACCCCGGCAGAAAAGGACGCCATTGGAAAATTCATTGCCGATGCCCCCGACACCGATACCGCAGTGCACGGTGACCTTCAGTACAGCAATGCCATTTTCGTGGGTGACAAGCGTTATTTCATAGACCTTGGGGACTTCTGCTACGGCTATTACAAGTTCGACGTTTCCATGGTTTACCTTTGCTGCTGCATCAGCGACGAGGCCTTCATCAGCGAGACTTTCCACATGCCGAAGTCCCTGGCCATACGCTTCTGGAACTGTTTCGCCCGCGCATATTTCGGCCCGGACATTCCGCTGAAAAGCATTAATGCCGATATGGATCCTTACGCCGGATTGAAAACTTTGATAATCGAGCGCGATACCCGCAGGCCTATGCCGGAGTTCCGCGCCTGCCTTAAAGGAATAATCTAAATGGAAGAGAAAAAACCTGTTGCGCTGCCGGAGAATGCGCAGCGAGAATTAAAAGAGGGCGAGGAATACGTCCCCATCCTGGAACCAGGTAAAAAGTACAAGGAAGCCACGGCCTATTCCGTAGCCATGGGTATCCTGATGGTGGTGCTGTTCAGTGCCGCCGCCGCATACCTCGGCCTCAAGGTGGGCCAGGTGTTCGAGGCCGCCATCCCCATTGCCATCATCGCCGTGGGCCTTACGGGCGCCCTGGGTCTGAAACAGGGCCTGCCCCAGAACGTAATTATCCAAAGCATAGGCGGATGCTCCGGCGCTGTTGTGGCCGGTGCCATCTTCACCCTGCCCGCCATCTACATCCTGGGTGTGGATGTCGCGTTCTGGCAAATGGTGGCAAGTTCGCTGCTGGGAGGTGTCCTGGGCATTCTTTTCCTCATTCCTTTCAGAAAGTATTTCGTGAAGGAAATGCACGGAAAATATCCTTTCCCGGAGGCTACGGCCACAACGCAGGTGCTCATTAGCGGTGAAGGCGGAGGCTCCAGTGCAAAGACCTTGGTTACGGCCGGCCTTATCGGCGGTCTGTACGATTTCGCCGTCGCCACCTTCGGCACCTGGGCCGAGACCATTTCCACCACCGTGCTGGGCTGGGGCGCTGCCGTTGCCGATAAAGCCAAACTCGTGCTCAAGATGAACACGGGCGCCGCCGTGCTGGGCCTGGGCTATATCATCGGCCTGAAATATTCATTCATCATCTGCTGCGGCTCACTGCTGGTCTGGCTGGTGATAATTCCGCTGATGAACCTCATCTGGGGCGGCGAAGTGATAGACCTTATGCACACCGGCGTTTCCATGACGATAGGCGAGATGTCCCCGGAGCAAATCTTCAAGGACTACGCACGCCATATCGGTATCGGCGGCATTGCGACTGCCGGTATCATTGGCATAGTGAAAAGCTTCGGCGTAATTAAAAGCGCCGCCGGCCTTGCCGTGAAGGAGTTCCGCCGCAAACCCGGAACCCTGGATGAAAAAGTCCTCCGCACCGACGAGGACCAGCCTATGAAGACCATCGTTTTCGGCGTTATAATTGCCCTGCTGGCCATTTTCGCCTTCTTCGCTCTGGGCGGCGTGGTGAACAATGTGTGGCAGGCCCTGGTGGGTCTTGTGATAGTGGCAATAGTGTCCTTCCTCTTTACCACCGTGGCCGCGAACGCCATTGCCATCGTAGGTTCCAACCCCGTGAGCGGCATGACCCTTATGACCCTTATCATAGCTTCGCTCATCCTTGTTGCCGTTGGCTTGAAGGGTAATTCCGGAATGGTGGCAGCGCTGGTTATTGGCGGTGTGGTGTGTACGGCCCTTTCGGTTGCGGGCAGCTTTATCACAGACCTCAAGATCGGCTATTGGATTGGCTCTACGCCCAAGGTGCAGGAAGGCTGGAAATTCCTTGGCGTAGCGGTCAGTGCCGTTACCGTTTGCGGAGTGATGCTCATCCTGAACAAGACCTATGGTTTCACCGGAGACAATGCCCTTGTGGCTCCTCAGGCCAATGCAATGGCGGCGGTCATCCAGCCGATGTTCTCCGGCGGAGGCGCTCCCTGGCTGCTATATGGAATAGGCGCTGCGATAGCCCTGATACTGAATTTCTGCAAGGTGCCGGCCCTGCCATTCGCCCTTGGAATGTTCATTCCCATCGATCTGAACCTGCCTTTGGTGATAGGCGGCGCCATTTCCTGGTATGTGAGCACGCGATCCAAGAATGCGGCCCTGAACAGCGCCAGGATGGAAAAAGGTACGCTCATTGCTTCCGGCTTCATCGCCGGCGGTGCACTTATGGGCGTGGTGAGCGCCATCCTGAAATTCGCCAATGTAGATTTGTTCCTGACCAACTGGGCTGCAAATTACGGCGAAGCCGTGGCCATAATTCCCTTCCTTGGAATTGCAGCCTATATGGTAATGTCCTCTTTGAAGGCCGACAAGCCGAAGGCTTGACGCAAATCCTTATTCGGCAAAGAGTGAAATAATGTTCAGGATAACCTGGGAGGCTTTTTCCATGCTTTCCAGCGGAACGAATTCCATCTTTCCGTGGAAGTTGAGGCCGCCCGCAAAAATGTTGGGGCAGGGCAGGCCCTTGAAAGAAAGGTTTGCGCCGTCGGTGCCGCCACGGATGGGCTGGATACGGGCCTGTACGCCGGCCATCTCCATCGCCTTGACCGCCTTGTCTATTATATGATAATGCGGCTCCACCTGCTCGCGCATGTTATAATACTGGTCTTTTAAAACCAAGCTTGCCGTGCCCTCTCCGTACTTGGTATTTATGAAATCGGTCACCTGCTGGATAAGCACTTTCTTGGCCTCGAACTTATCGCGGCTGTGGTCCCGGATTATGTAGGCGAAATCGGCCTCTTCCACGCTGCCCTTGAAGGATATGATGTGGAAGAAGCCTTCATAGCCCTCGGTGAATTCCGGACGCTGCTCTACGGGAAGCAAGGAATTCAGTTCCTGACCAATCAGGATGGCGTTTTTCATCTTTCCCTTAGCATATCCCGGATGCACGTTCCTGCCTTGGATATGGAGTTTTGCCGCTGCTGCATTGAAGTTCTCGAATTCCAGTTCTCCCACTTCGCCGCCGTCCATGGTGTAGGCGAAATCGGCCCCGAAACGGGGTACGTCGAATTTCACCACGCCGCGCCCGATTTCTTCGTCGGGGGTGAAGCCGATGCAGATTTTTCCGTGCTTCACCTCGGGGTGTTCAACCAGGTACTGCACGGCGGTCATTATTTCCGCTACGCCGGCCTTGTCATCGGCCCCCAGGAGGGTGGTGCCGTCGGTGGTGATGAGCGTCTGGCCAATGTAATGCAGCATTTCGGGGAATTCTTCCGGCTTCAGCTGGAGGCCTGCAACGCCTTTCAGGTCGATTGCACCACCATCGTAATTTTCAATTATTTGCGGCTTGACATTGGCGCCGCTGGCATCGGGAGCCGTATCTACGTGGGCGATGAAGCCTACGGCGGGAACCTCGTGGCCCAGGTTCGAAGGGATGGTGCCCATCACGTATCCGAACTCATCCAGGGTAACTTCTACGCCCAAGGCCTCCAGTTCGTCCTTCAGCATGCGCAGAAGGTCCCATTCCTTGGCGGCCGAAGGCTGGCTTTCGCTTTCTTCACAACTTTGGGTGTCAACGCTGACATAGCGCAGGAATCTATCCAGAATCTTTTCCATAAGTGTATATTATTACCAGTTAAATTTAAAAATCCGGGGATTTACCACCAACGTGAGCCAGGCCCAGCGAATGCTTCCGTCGCTGCTGGCACGCTTCAGGGCTTCCATAGTCTTGGTGCCGGTCATATAGGAAAATCCAGCCGACAGGTTTATGTCCTTTGTAATATCCCATGAGGCATTAGCCTCGACACAGTGCCCCAGCGTCATATCAAGATTAGTCAGCTTGGTGGAAGTTGCAAGGTAGTGGTATCCGGCCCCCAGTTTCAGTTTTTTCCAAAGCTTGAACGAAAGATTTGTATAAGCATTCTGCAAGCCGGGAGAGAAACCGGACACGAAAGTGCTAATGTAGAAGAACTCCATCAAACCATAGAACTTGTGATGTGAACCATAGAGGGAGTTGAAGCCTCGCATCACTTTGTGCTGGATAAGACCAATGTGCTCCTTTCCTGGAACGACGAACATAGGGTCTCCGCTAAGGTAATCATAACCCAGTGTGGCTTCCAGGATGTCCATGGGTTTGACGGTGGCTTTTACGGCAGCCATAAAGGCATTTATCGGCATTCCGTGCTCTTCCTTGCCCAATTGATGATAGTAGGAGGCCGAGAAGTTCCCCCAATCGGGAGTGAAGGTCAAGTGGGTTCCCAGCATTTGCTGGAAGCGCTGAAATTGCTTTTCTTGCGGATTTACATCGGCCTGGACTCCAAGATTCATGAAGAGGAAGGATGCCCCAAAAGGAAAATTAGGCACGTCGTAGTGATACCATAGCGTTTGCATGGTCTTGTAAGGCTGTGCTCCGGCGATGTATGCGGCATAGCCGTTCAGGTTCTCCGGATTCTGGTTGTAGGCCAGAAGGACATGAACTTTATGGCCGAAGCCCTCGTAGCCCAGCTTCAGCACATCGTGGGAGACCGCCGCCATGGCCCAGTCATTCGGGCCGATGATACGTTCATCGTCGTAGGAAAGCGCCTGCCGGCCTATCTGACCGAAGAGTCCGAAGGAGAAGCTGTATTTGGCATAGGCTTCGAAAAGGTGGAAATCCCCGTAGCCGCTTTGCCCCCAGATACCGGTGTATTGGGGCGATACCTTCAACTCCAGCCCTTTCCTTTTGTAACCAAGGTTAAGACGCGCACGTCCTACGATGAACATTGCCCGGTCCACCAGGTTTTCCTCTTCGCTGTCGGGCGCCAAAATACCGCCGTCACGGATTTCCCCCTGGGTAAGAAGCTGCAAATCCACGGTAATGTCGTTAATCTTTTCCTTTTCCTCCTGTGCACGGAGCGGGATGGTGGAAAACAGTGCCACAAGGGCCAGTGTAAATATAAATTTCTGTTGCATATTCATTTATTGCTTAAACGCCGCCAGGCAGTTTTCAAAGCGTTTGCGAATTTCATCCAGACAAAGATTGCCGATGGAGCCTTCGTGCGTGTGGTGAAGATCTCCGGAAAAATGGAACGTGCCTTCGTTCACGGCTTTTCCCACTTGTTTATAGGCATCCCTGAATGGGACGCCTTCCCCAACCAGGCGGTTCACCTCTTCTACACAGAAAGCCTGCTCGTAAAGGGGCTTGGACATCAGTTCCATCGCCACCGTGATGCCGGGAAGGGCATAAATGAGTATGTCCAGGCAGCTGTCCATTTCGTCGAAAAGTGGCAGATACACTTCTTTAAGGAGCTGCATGTCCCTTGCATAACCCGAAGCTAAGTTTCCCGTAATTAGACGGATGTCGTTCGGAATGCCCTGAAGGCGGTTGCAATGGGCTCTCAGGAGTTCGAACACGTCCGGATTCTTTTTCTGGGGCATAATGCTGGAGCCGGTGGTGTAGGCGTCCGGCAGCTTCAGGAATCCGTAGTTCTGACTGGTGAAGAGGCAGCAGTCGGTGGCGAATTTGCCTATGGTTTCCGCAAGGCATGCATAGGCGAAAGCTACCTGCCGTTCCACTCTTCCGCGGCCCATCTGGGCGTATATGGAATTGACGGCCAGGTTGTTAAATCCCAGAAGCTCGGTAGTGCGCTGCCTGTTCAAAGGGGCCGATGAGCCGTAGCCTGCGGCCGACCCCAGGGGATTCCGGTCATTAACTTCACTTGCCGCACGAAGGAAAGTCAGGTCGTCGCAAAGGCATTCGGCGTATGCGCTGAACCAAAGGCCGAAGGAGGACGGCATCGCAACCTGCTGATGCGTATATCCTGGCATAAGGACGCCTTTAAGTTCATCGGCCCGGCTAATTAGAATGTCGAAAAGGGCGGAGACTTTTTCTACGGTGGTGCGTATGCGGGCGCGGGTGAAAAGTTTGATATCCAGAGCCACCTGGTCGTTGCGTGAGCGACCGGTGTGGACCTTCTTTCCAAGGGGACCCAGGCGGGCTTCCACCTCGGAATGGACATCTTCGCCCTCGATGCTGAAGCGGCCTTCCCGTGCTTCTTCCAGCAAGGCCTCAAGCGCGGGTTTAAGACTGTCGAAATCGGCCTTGGAGAGCAGTCCCTGCTCGCAAAGCATAGTTATGTGGGCGATGGTCCCTTCGATGTCGAAAGGTGCCAGAAGCAGGTCCAGTTCCCTGTCCCGGCCCACCGTGAACGCGTCTATGCGCGCATCGCTGTCAAATCCTTTATCCCAGATTTTCATAAGTTTCAATAAGTTGGAGGTATTTTCCCGCGGCATCGGCAATTTCCTCCTCCATGATGAATTCGTCGGCCGTGTGGGAGCGTTCGCTCATTCCGGGGCCAATCTTCACCGTTGGGAAAGGGCATATTGCCTGATTGGAGAGGGTGGGTGATGAAAACAGCTTGATACCAAGTTCTTTAGCTGCCAGGACAAGCGGGTGGTTCAGGTCCGTGCGGCTGCCGTTCAGACGGGTCGAACGGGCTTCCACCTTGCAGTGGAGGCTGTTTTTGACGACATCCAGGACCTCGGCATTATTCCCCGTCGTACGGACATCCACTACAAAGCGGCAGCTGTCGGGAATGACGTTGTGCTGGGTACCGGCGTTGATTTGGGTGACCTGGGCACCGTGGTCCCGGAACCAGGCGATATCGTCCAGGGCCTGGTAAATTGCGTTCACTCCGCCGGCTCTTGCCGCATGCCCCGCAACGCCTTCGGCCTCGCAGTCCAGCACCATCAGCCCTTTCTCCTGGACTGCCATCTGCATCCCCGTGGGCTCGCCTATGATGCTGGCTTCCACCGGCCCCAGCTGCTCTTCGATTTCTTTCAAAGACGCTTCCAGGCCATTTTGTCCGCTGACTTCCTCCTCGGCAGAAAGGGACAGGACCAGCGTATGGCTTTTAGGCGACGCCTTTTCATAGGCCGATATCAGCGCCACAAGAGAGCCGCCGTCGTCATTCGAGCCAAGTCCGTAAATTGCACCTTCTTCGATTTCCGGCGCAAAAGGGTCCCTGGTCCAGCCCGAAACCGGCTTCACAGTGTCGATATGGGCATCCAGGAGCAGTACGGGGCCGTTTCCTTTGGCGCACCAAAGGTTGTTAAGGCAGCGGTGCACCACGTGTCCGCGTTCCCGCAGCCACTGCTCCAGATAATCGGCGGCGGCCTTTTCCTCCCGGCTGAAGCGGGGAATGGCAATGAGTTTTTTCAGGAGTTCTGTCATACTGCCTCGTCGGGATGGCGTCCGTAATAAACCTTGAGCGGCGTTTCCAGAAGTTTGATGAAGCCCTTTGCGTCATCGGCACTCCAGCCTTTCTGGGTTTCGCCGTATTCCCCGAGCGGATTGTTCACAAGGTCGAAAGGCGTATCAACGCCGGTGCATTCAAACCATTTCGGGCCGATTGTAAGAATCACGTCCCCGCTTACATTCCTCTGGGAACTTTCCAGCATGGCCTCGATGTCGCGCATTACCGGTTCCAGGTACTGGCTTTCGTGCAGGAACATTCCGTACCATGTGCCCACCTGGTCCTTCCAGTATTGCTGCCACTTGCTAAGAGTGAATTTTTCCAGATATTTATGTGCTGCAAGTATCAGCATAGGCGCAGCGGCTTCGAATCCTACCCGGCCCTTGATGCCTATGATGGTGTCGCCCACGTGGTTGTCCCGGCCAAGGCCGTAGCCTTCAACCTGTGTCTCCAAAGCCTTGATGGCTTCTACCGGAGCGTATTTTTTACCGTTCACGGCGACCAGTTCCCCTTTTTCAAAGCTTAGGGTGACGGTTTCGCTGCCGCTCTTTGTCACAGGCTTCAGGTATGCGCTTTCCGGCAGCCCCTGGGCGCTTTTCAGGATTTCACCGCCGCAAATGGACGTGCCCCACAGGCCGATGTTATAGGAGTATTTGAGACGGGCGAAATCAGCCTCAAAGCCGTTGGCGTTAAGGTAATCCACCTCTTCCTGACGGGAAAGGAGGCAGTCCCTTGTGAGGGTGATGATTTCCTTTTCAGGGCACAGCACCGCGAAGGTCATGTCGAAGCGCACCTGGTCGTTGCCGGCACCGGTAGAGCCGTGGGCAATTGCATCGGCCCCGATCTCATTGGCGTAGCGGGCAACCGCCGTAGCCTGGAAAATTCGCTCCGAGCTCACTGAAATGGGATAAGTTCCGTTCCGGAGCACGTTGCCATAGACCATATAACGGATGCTCCTTTGGTAATATTCTTCCTGGACGTCCAGGGTGACGTACTGCTTTGCGCCAAGGGCATAGGCATTGGCTTCGTTCCGCGCAAGCTGCTCCTTGGAGAAGCCTCCGGTATCGGCACAGGCGGCATAGACATCCCAACCCTGTTTTGCCAGATACATCACTGTGTAGGAGGTGTCAAGACCTCCGGAAAAGCACACTACTACTTTTTTCTTTTCCATATCTATTTAATCCAATAATCTTCAATGTGGGGGAATGCCGCAGTCAGGCAAGCAAGTGTTTCTTCCGGGCCGAAACCTTCGCGTATAATTATAAGCACCGTGTCGTCGCCCGCGATTGTTCCCATCACCGCCTTCGACGGATGCTGGTCTATGGCCGATCCCACAGCTCCGGCAAAGCCGGGCTGGGTCTTTATCACGGCGTTCTTTCCGGAGAATTCTATGCTCACCAGGCCCTGTGGCGCCAGTCCGGGAAGGGCGCTTCGCATATGAGGAAGGCGATAACCTTCTCCCGGTACCTTAATTATATGCAAGGCTTTCAGATCCCTTGAAAGGGTTGCCTGGGTGGTGTCGATGCCCATCTGCCTCAGGCGGGCCTGCAGTTCTTCCTGGCTGTAAACCGCCTCTTGACCTATGATTTGCACCAGAGCTTTCTGTCGGCTTTGAATATTTTGCATAAATTCGAATAAATATTTAACACTAGTGCAAAGATATGCATTTTTATAAAAATGTTTGAAAAATGTTGAAAAAAATTTGTCAGGTGAAAAAAAAATTCTACCTTTGCAGTCCCATTTGAAACGAGGCTCGTTTTTAATGGGAAAAATCAAGTTCATTGACAAGTCTGAGAGAAAAGATTAAGAGGTAAAGCAAAAGATAGAGTTAGTCTGTAGAAATTTTGAATACGGAATTTTTC
>CACYCP010000058.1 GCA_902772985.1 uncultured Bacteroidia bacterium
CCAGCTGCTCCTTCTCATCGATGAAGACACAGCTGCTTTCAACCGCATAATGGACTGTTTCTCCATGCCAAAGGCTACGGCCGAGGAAAAGGCTGCCCGCGAAATGGCACTGGAGGAAGCGACACTTTATGCCGCCCAGGTGCCGCTTCGCACCATGGAGGCCAGTTTGAAGGCTCTCCCTCTGGCACTTCAGATGGCGGCGGCCGGAAACCCTGCATCGGCCTCCGATGCCGGCGTGGCCGCACTTGCAGCCGTGGCCGGGATTCAGGGCGCCCGGCTGAACGTACGAATTAACTGCGCCAGCCTGAAGGACAAGACTCCCGCCCTGCCGCTGCTGGAAAGGGCCGATTCCATTGTGGCCGAAGCCCGGGAACTGGAGCGTCAGGTGCTTGAAGCCGTTAACCGGAACATAGAGTTGTAAGGCTTTTCCTATAATTTTTTTTCGATTCTCCAAATTTTGGCAAGCCTTGCCAGAATTTGGAGAATGGTCGTTTATGGCTGTACCTTGCAGTCAGAATTGTTAAACGCTAAAAAGAAGCCGTTATGAAAAGAGAAAGAAATCAGAGAGAAAGGTTATTGGAAGAGACAACCGGTCAATGTGTTTACTGCGGGCGTCCGCTAAATCTGGGGGAGATGGAGATAGACCACATCGTTCCTCTATCGGCAGGGGGAGAAAACAACTATGCGAACAAGGTGTGTTCGTGCCCGCGTTGCAATGCGGAAAAAGCAAACAAATCGTTGCAGGAATTCCTGGAAGCAATGCCGGACGGCAAGCTGTTCCACTACTGGAACAGGGTGGACGCCCTTCTGGACCAGGGTAAACTTCCTCCTGAAAAATGGATGCTCCTCACAAAGATAGACCCAACTCCGGTGGAAAGCCGCCCGTTACTGCTGCTAATACCGTTTTTTATTGTTGGTATGACAGAATGGCAGTACAGGCCGTGATGGCAGACATTTTGTTGTACCCGGGGCGGAAATCAATTGAATTATGGCAGAAAAGAAGAAAAAAAATACAGAACAAACCGGCGAATTCGAAGCAAAAGCCAAGGCTCTTGGAGAAGAATTGGAAAAATCAAAGGCGGATTATCTCCGCTTGATGGCTGAATTCGATACTTTCCGCCGTCGCACGGCCGAGGAAAAGCTCACGCTTGTCACCTCGGCTTCGGCCGATACAATCAAAGGGCTTCTCCCCATTCTGGACGATTGCGAGATTGCCCTCGAAAACCTTGAGAAGTGCAGCGACAGCCAGTCGGCAAAGGAAGGCACAAAGATGATTTTCGACAAGCTTTTCGTTTTCCTGAAAACCAAGGGACTGGAGCGCATCGAAGCAAAAGGGGAGCCTTTCGATACCGAACTGCACGAAGCCGTCACCACTTTTCCCGCACCATCCGAAGATCTGAAAGGAAAGGTGGTGGACGTCATTCAAACCGGATATACCCTTGGTGGCAAGGTGCTTCGCTATGCCAAGGTAGTTGTTGGAGCATAAGGATATGGCAAACAAAAGAGACTATTACGAAGTACTTGGCGTCGATAAGAAAGCCTCGGCCGATGATATCAAGTCGGCCTACCGCAAGCTTGCCCTGAAATGGCATCCGGATCGCTGGGTGAGCGGCAGCGACGCAGAGAAAAAGACTGCCGAGGAGAAATTCAAGGAGGCGGCCGAGGCCTATTCCATCCTCTCGGACCCGGACAAGAGGGCTAAATACGACCAGTTCGGCTTTGCCGCTGAACAGATGGGCGGAGGCGCCGGAGGCTTCGATTTCGGAGGAATGGATATCAATGACTTCCTGCGGAACATCTTCGGCGGCAGTTTCGGCTTCGATTTCGGCGGCGGTTTTGGTGGTTTCAGCGGCTTTGGCTCCCAGGATACGGGGGGCGCAAGGGTGCTTCGCGGAAGGGATATCCGAACAAGCGTCAAACTCACGCTGGAAGAGATTGCCAACGGATGTGAAAAGGAAATTTCGCTTGAGCGTGCCCGTCCTTGCCCGGACTGCGGCGGAAAGGGTACGAAAAACGAATCGGATATAAAAACCTGCCCCAGCTGTAATGGACAGGGGAGGGTGCGTCAGCAAACGAGGGGACTCTTCGGCATGGGATATACCGTCAGCACCTGTCCTCAGTGCCAGGGGGAAGGAAAGATTATTTCCAATCCTTGCCGGCGCTGCTCCGGAACCGGCCTGGAACGCAAAAGGGAGATGGTGCGTGTGCGAATCCCCGCCGGTGTTGAAGACGGTATGCAAATTACCATCAAGGGTGAAGGCCATTCGGCAGCACACGGCGGCGTGAACGGGGATCTTCTGGTAGTTATCAACGAGCTGCCTCACGCTCAGTTGCAAAGGGATGGAAACAACCTTTTTCATACCCGTATTATTTCCGTTATGGATGCAATGCTTGGCTGCGAGGTTTCAGTGCCTTGCCTGGACGGCAGTTATAAGGTAAAAGTAGAGCCTGGAACACAGTCTGGAACTGTTGTAAAACTTCGCGGGAAAGGCCTTCCAAGCGTACAGGGTTATGGCCGGGGCACAGGAGACCTGTATGTGAAATTCCAGGTTTGGGTGCCTCACAAACTGTCAAGACAGGAGAAAGAAACTTTGGAGGCCATGAGAGGCAGCAGCAGTTTCACACCTGACCTCACGCGCGAGGATAAGAATACTTTTGACAAGGTGAAAAATATTTTCTAAAAAAGTTTGGAGATTTCGCAAAAGTTTGTACCTTTGCAGTCCCAAAACAAAAAGCAACCTCTTGTTGGAGCCAGACCGCAATGTTGCATTAAGATTTAGAGAATATGGATTTGATTAAAATTGCAGAGCAGGCTTTCCAGAGCGGTAAAGTTGCTACCTTCCCGGAGTTCAAGGCCGGTGACACCATCACCGTTACCTACAGGATTAAAGAGGGAGATAAAGAAAGGCTTCAGAAATTCCGTGGCGTTGTGATCCAGATCAGTGGTATGGATCCCTTCACCAAGACTTTCACGGTGCGTAAGGTTTCCGGTGGCGTGGGCGTAGAAAGGATTTTCCCCTATCAGTCCCCGTTCATCGACAGCATCGAGGTCAACAAGTTCGGCAAGGTTCGCCGCGCCCGTATCTTCTACCTCCGCGACCTCACCGGTAAGAAGGCACGTATCCGCGAGAAGGTTTACACTGCAGAAAAATAAGGCAGCGGCCCATCGGCCCTCCAAACGGCTCCATAGCTCAATTGAATAGAGCATTTGACTACGGATCAAAAGGTTACAGGTTTGAGTCCTGTTGGAGTCACGAAAAAGCCCTCTGAGACATTTCAGAGGGCTTTTTCGTGACTCCACTCCGTTTAATCCCCCGCCGCTTCGCGGCCGCCCCCAGGGGCACGGGGGAAAGGATTCCCCCACGCGGCTGGCGCCGTCCCCCTTCTGTCGGCCTTCGGCCTCCGAAAGAATGGCTGCACAACGTAAGGGCTATCCCACCTTGCGGATTACATCCTGCAGGCGCTGCAGGAACTTCCCGGCATGGGCGCC
>CACYCP010000059.1 GCA_902772985.1 uncultured Bacteroidia bacterium
CGGGAAAAATAGCAGTAAGTAGAGATTCACAATGAAGGCGTTGGATGAGATGCCGCCCGCGCCGCAGCGAAAGCTGCCAAGGAGGCACGCCCGATGAGCGCCAAGAAGCGCCGGCACTTGGAGGATAAGAAGAAATGAACCCCGAAAGTTTTTGACTCACTTTCGGGGTTAATCTCAGGTTTGGGCTTCCGGAGCTTAGCGGGCCATGATGGCGCCCACCAGGCCCAGAATTGCGTAGAATTCGGGGAGAGCGGCGTAGATGAGGGTGTTGGTGAAAACGTCGTGACCCTGGCTTACGCCCACGATGCCGTTGGCGCAGACCTGGCCCTGACGGATTCCGGAAATCATACAGGCAAGACCAACGGATGCGCCAATACCGAAGCAGAGGGCTCCGCTGATGGTTCCGCCGGCGAATTTGCCCAGCATGATGAAGAAGGCCACAAAGCCGTAAATACCCTGGGTGGCAGGGAGAGCCGAGAGCACCATGTAACTACCGGATGCTTCGGGTTTGCGTTTTAAGGCACCTTCGGCTGCGTTACCGGCAGTAGTAGTGCCGATTGAAGATCCAAGGCCTGCGAGCGCAAGCACCAGACCAAGACCAAGATAACCAAGAATTTGTTCCATAGTGTTAAATATTTTAATTGATTATTTTTTCAAAGGATTGTAATTTCGGCCTTCGGCTTCATAGCCGGAGTTCTTGAAGAATTCCAGGAAATTAAGACGGAGAGGATGGACAAAGGCACCGAGGGCGCACATTGCGATATTCAGGGTGTGGCCCACGACGACAAGGAGGATGAAAGGAATCCAGGTAACGAAATTTGAGCCGTCGCCCAGAATCATCTTTCCCATATCGTTGAATGCCATTCCAAGCATGCCGCCGGCAAGGCCAAGGGCATAGAGACGAAGGTAACTGAGGACATCGCCAAGAAGTCCGGTAACCGTATTGTAGGTGTCCCAGAGGCCTAATCCAACATTTGCGAACTTATTCCGCTGCAAATTATTCAGCGGGAAAATGCCGATGGCGGAAACGATTCCTATTCCGATGATTATCCATTTTGTGAGGCCTGCATCCAGCACGCCGACAAGGGCAAGGGCGCCAACGATGACTCCGCCCACGATGAGAAGCGTCCAGCCAAGGGTGCCGAGCGAATTGGCAAAGCCTTTAACCCTGACTTGCTTAATGGCTTTTACCACCATGGCAAGGCACAGGTGTACTATACCGACCACTATGGCCAGGACCATACCTCCTGCGAAACCGGCAATCTGGTCCGGGAGGAACAGGAATTTTACGGGCTGGAATATCTCCCACTTGGAAATGTCGATGGAGAAGAAGGTGTGAAGGAAGAAGCCCACAAGCGTTGTCCCGGCGCCTAAGGTTATCACCAGGGGAGCGAGGGACTTGAACCCGTCGGCTTTCTTGAGCAGAAGGCCTGCCAGGATAAGGACAAGGCCGTAGCCCGCATCTCCCATGCAAAGGGCGAAAAAGAGCAGGAAGAAGATGGAAATGAAGGGCGTGGGGTCGAAACCGTTGTAGGCGGGGCGGCCGTACATGTCGGTAAGCACCTCGAACATCCCGACAAACTTGTTGTTCTTGAGTTCGATAGGTGGATTGTCCGAAACGCTTGCCGCTTCCTTCAGGTAGAATACTCCGCTCTCTTCCAATGCTTCGGTGACACTTTGCTCTTTATCGCTTGGGGCGAAGCCCACCATGGTCACAATGCTGTCTTCGGCTGCAGGAACAGCGCTTGCTCCGGCAAGGTAAAGGTCCAGCTTCGCCAGGGCTTCTGCCCTGCGGCTCTTCAGTTCAGGGATTCGCTCTTTGGCGCTTGCAATCCTCTGGAGCACCCTGTCGTAGTGCTTTTGTTTTTCCTCCAGCTCTTTTTCCCTTTCCGCGACATTGCATTCGGGTTTTGCAATTTCTCCGGGGAGAGGGTCTTCTCCGGCCACGGCAAACCAGGTGTGGTTCTTGTCTTTTTCGATGACCGAGAGGGCGTATTCATTTTCCCAATCGGCATTGAACTGCTTGTTGGAAAGGCAGTGGAAGTGGATGGGAACGCCGGCTTCTTCCAGCTTTTGAATGAGCGTGGTGTCGAAATTGCCCCAAAGTCTAAGGCTTGCAATCTCTTTTTGCAGGGATTTTATTTCATTGGTATCGTCGGCATAGCGCATGAGCATGCCGCCGGAGAGGCGCACAATATCGCCGTCAATCAGTTCTGGAACGGTTCCTTCAGGGACAGAAGTGTTTTTCAGACCCTGGATGAGGCCGTCCATAAGCTCAATTTCGGAAAGGAGTTGGTAGGAATGCTCGTCTATGGGCTTTACGCTGCGGGTAATATCCATAAGACCTAATTCCTGCAGCTTTTCAAGGAGTCCTTCCTGTTGTCCGTTCAGCAGGATGAAGGAGTATTTGGTCATTGATGATATCATACCCTGGAGGCCTCCTCTTCCTCGGCGTGACGGTTTTTAACTATCTTGGAAGAAGCCTTGGAAAGGTTCTCCTCGTCTTCCATATAGCGCTTGATCTTGCGGATTGCCTCCTGATATCCGGGAATCTGGACCTTCTCGTACAGGTTCACTTTCTGAGTGGTCTTCTTACGCTGCCAGTCCAGGATGCGGGCCTTCTCCAGATATACTTCCGACTCTATCCCCAAACGGCTGAGTTCCTTTAGGATAGCAACGCCGTCGGCATACCAGGCGGGCTTTACGAAAGCGTTGAAAGGACGGATATCGTAGTGAATCTCGCCAAGGGCGGGAGTCTTGACACCGGCAACTTTCTTGGTGTACAAATCCACGTCCTTGATGGAGATGAGCCCGGGCTCGAATTCATTCCACAGAGCGGCCATATGGTCGTAACTGCGGAGGGCGGCTTCCAAATCGGCAAGCAGCTGTTCGCTTTCGGCCTTGGCTTTCCGGACTTCCAGGCGCAGCGCACTCTCCTTGTTCTGGAGAGTAGGAAGCGCCCTCTGCCGGACCTTGAGCTGCTTGCCCATTTCCGTCAGCGAGGTTTTGTTGTATTGGAATTTTATTGCCATTTAGGATTTCCAATATTTATCTATCAGCGCCTGTTTGATGCCGGTTTCCGCGGGGCTGAAATACTTTGCGAAAAGCTTCCAGGCGGTATCCAGCATTTCGGTAATACTTATGTTGACGTCAATTGCCAGAAGTTCCCTGGCGTAGTCTTTGGCGTATGCAAGGCAGCGGTGGTCGTAGTCACTGAGGTCGAAACCGTTCTCCAGCTTGGTCTTGGCGTTTTGTGCATCGGCATACAGGCGCACCGATGCGTTCATCACCTGGGAGTGGTCCTCACGGGTTTTCTTGTTCTGTACCAGCTGTTTGAGTCGGGACAGGCTGCGGAAAGGATCGATGATGACTTTGCCGGTGTCGGAATCGGCACGCAGGAAAAGCTGGCCCTCGGTGATGTAGCCGGTATTGTCCGGGATGGCGTGGGTGATGTCGCCGTCGTTCAGGGTGGTAACGGCTATGATGGTGATGGAGCCGTCGGTGGGCAGCTGCACGGCCTTCTCGTAAATCTTCGCAAGGTCGCTGTACAGGGAGCCGGGCATGGAGTCCTTGGAAGGAATCTGGTCCATACGGTTGGAAACGATGGAAAGGGCATCGGCATAAAGCGTCATGTCCGTAAGGAGGACAAGCACCTTCTCGTTCTTGTCAACGGCAAAGTATTCAGCTGCAGTAAGGGCCATATCCGGCACCAGAAGGCGTTCCACCGGGGGATTTTCCGTTGTGTTGATGAAGCAGATAATCTTGTCCAGGGCGCCTGCGGCCTCGAAACTGTGGCGGAAGAAGAGGTAGTCGTCGTTCGACAGGCCCATGCCGCCCAGGATAATCTTGTCCACGTCGGCGCGGAGGGCCACATCGGCCATGACCTGGTTGTAGGGCTGGTCCGGATCGGCAAAGAAAGGAATCTTCTGGCCCGACACCAGGGTATTGTTAAGGTCGATGCCGGCGATGCCGGTGGGGATGAGCTGCGAAGGCTGACGGCGTTTGTAGGGATTCACGGAGGGACCGCCGATCTGGCGCTCTTCACCGTCGATTTCCGGACCGCCGTCGATGGGATGTCCGTAGGCATCGAAGAAACGGCCGCTCAGCTGCTCGGAGACCTTAAGGGTAGGGGGCTCACCCAGGAAAGTGATTTCGGCGTTGGTGGGAATACCTTCGGTTCCGGAGAAAATCTGCAGGGTGACCTGGTCTCCCTTGATTCGCACCACCTGGGCAAGGCGTCCGTCCACAACGGCCAGTTCGTCATTGGAGACGCCCTGTGCGCGGAGGGAAACTGTGGCCTTTGTAATACCTTCCAGTTTGGTATATATTCTCTGATATGCTTTTGTTGCCATAGTTTATGCAATGAGTTTTTTCACGGAATCGTTGTAGGAGTAGAACTGTTCGCTCTGCCAGGCGGAATAGTTCATCTGGCGCAGCTGATTGATGAGGTTCTTGAAGAATTCGCGGCATTTCTCGAAGTCTTCGAACTCGAAATCCTTCTTGCAGATTTCCAGGACAAGGTCCAGCATATAGCGCTGGCGCTCCATTGGGCAAAGCGCATCGATGGTGTCGAAGGCGTCCTGCTGCAGGATTACGAAGTCGATGAGCTCGCTCTTCCAGAAATTGATGTGGTAGCTCATGGGGACACCGTCGTCGCCAAGGATGTTTATCTGCTCCGAGGCTTCCTTTCCGCGACGGACCAGGTTCTTTGCGGTGTGAACCTTCCCGGTCCAGCCGGGCTCTACGGTTTTATCCAGATACTCAATTATTTCCGGATAGTCCAGATACTTGGAATAGGACTCCAGGGGACCCACGGCAGGGTAGCGTTTCTGGTCGGCACGGTTCTGCTCGAGGGCATAGAAGCAACGTGCGGCCTTCTTTGTACTTTCAGTCACGGGTTCCTTCAGGTTACCGCCGGCAGGAGATACCGTGCCGATGAATGTGACGGCTCCGGTCTGGCCGTTGTTCAGGACCACCATGCCCGCGCGGGAGTAGAAATTGGAAATGATGGCCGAAAGGTCCACCGGGAAAGCGTCGGCTCCGGGAAGTTCCTCCATACGGTTACTCATCTCGCGCAGAGCCTGGGCCCAGCGGGAGGTGGAATCGGCCAGAAGGAGGCATTTCAGGCCCATGGCCCTGTAGTATTCGCAAATGGTCATTGCAGTATAGACCGAGGCTTCACGCGCTGCGACCGGCATGTTGGAGGTGTTGCAGATAATGGTGGTACGCTCCATCAGGCGGCGTCCTGTGTGGGGGTCGATGAGTTCGGGGAACTCGGTGAAGATTTCCACAACTTCGTTTGCGCGCTCGCCGCAGGCTGCCATCACAATCACGTCGGCGTCGCCCTGCTTTGCTATGGCGTGCTGAAGCACGGTTTTTCCGCAGCCGAAAGGACCGGGGATGAAGCCGGTGCCGCCCTCGGCGATGGGATTGAAGCTGTCAATCACGCGGACGCCGGTTTCCATAATCCTGTTGGGACGGGGTTTCTCCCTGTAGGCCTTCACGGCCAGTTTGACGGGCCATTTCTGAACCATGGTAACGGGAACGTCTTCCCCGGCGTCGTTGCCAAGGACGGCGATGACTTCGTCCACCTTGTATTGCCCCGCCTCCTTTATGCTCTTTACGGTGAAAATGCCTTTGAAGGAGAAAGGAACCATTATTTTGTGGGGAAGCCAGCCTTCTTTCACTTGGGCAAGCCAGTCTGCGGCCGATACTTTGTCGCCGGGCTTTACAAGGGGAGTGAAGTCCCAAAGCTTTTCCCTGTCAAGGGGATCGGTGTATTCGCCCCTTTTCAGGAAGACGCTCTCCATGGTGGCCAGGTTGTTCTGAAGGCCGTCGTAAACGCTGGAGAGCAGGCCGGGGCCAAGGCTTATCTCCAGCATCTTGCCTTCGAATTCCACCTGGTCTCCTACCTTCAGGCCGCGCGTGCTTTCAAAAACCTGCACGGAAGCCTTGTCTCCGTTTACCTTGATGACCTCGGCCATAAGCCTGGTACCCCCCGAAAGGATGTAGCAGATTTCATTTTCGGCTACCGGTCCGTCGGCTTGTACTGTTACAAGGTTCGATACAATTCCCTTTACAATACCTTTAGTGCTCATATATCTTTATTTATTTTTCGTCGTAACGTACGCCTTTGAATGTGCCGCGCACCTCTTTTACAAGTTTGTGGAAAAGTTCCCGGCCCCGTTCTTCGTCCAGGGCCAGCCAGCGGTCCACGATATGAAGTTTCGCAACGTAGGCAAGGACTGCGCTGATGTCGAAATAGTGGAAGGTGGAAAGGTTGTCCAGGACCTCCCAGCAAATGTCGTCCAGGTCCTTTTCCCTTGACAGCAAATCACTTTGCTCCAGCGCAGCCAAGACTTTCCTCTCCTGGGTGAATTCTTCTTCCGGAAATTCCATAAGCTCATCGTCTTCCATCCATCCAAGGACAAGGTCGGTCTCTTCGGGCCGGCCAAGCTGCTTGTTCAGGAATTTCACCTTTGCATTCCGCAGCTTCCGGTCGAAGTTGAAGTAGTCCCTGATAAAGGAGACGGGATGCTTCCCTGCCGATGCATAGAAATTCCCGTCCAGGGCGGAGGCTTCGAAGCCTTTGAGCAGGAAATCCAGGCTCTGGCTGTCCTTCTCGCCAAGGTCACGGCGAATTTCTTCCAGAACGGCGTTAAAGCTCTCTCCCTGTGCATATCTGTAATCGGCAGTGAGGAAGGGGAGGGAAGCGATGATATACTCGAAATTACTCATTCCCGAAAAGAAGCTGCTTGGTTGCAGGACGAAGGTATGAGCCAATGAGCTGGGCGAAGCTTTCGTCGGTGAGGCTGATGAAATAACTTCCGTCCTTGGGGCCTATCTTGAAACCTCCGTCAATCTTCTTGGAGAAGGAAGCCTCAACTCCCTTGCCCAGGGCCGATGCCAGTTCACCCTTCACGAAGGGCTCTACTTCTTTCCGGAGCTTTTCCGGGAGGATGATTTCAAGGTCGGCCGATTCCTGGGCGTTGAAATGGCTGGCAACTTCCTTTATTATATCCTTGATGAAGTCCGGGTTGGAGAGGGCCTTGGATGCCGGCTCTTCCGCCGCCTTTGCAATTATCAGGTTCTCGATTTCCGTGCGTGTGGCCTGAAGGCTTTGCACCGAGGCCATCTTTACGTCACCCTGGACCTTGATTTTGAAATCGGCAGCCTCTTTCGTGGCCTTATCAATAATGGCCTGAGCTTCCTCCTTTGCCTTGTTTACAATTTCTTCGGCTTCTTTCCGGGCATTCTGGACAATGGTTTCACCTTCTGCCTTGCCCTTCGCAAGTCCTTCATTGTAAAGTTTTTCAGTGAGTTCCTGGAGTTTATCCATATCGATGTTATAAATTATTGTTTTCCTTATCCTACAAATTTAGTCAATTATTTCCGAATTTCATATGCTTTATTCCATAATTGAGCTTGCTGCGATGGAGGCAATGGTGGAGCGAAGACGGGCCGTGGAGCCAGCGTCCTTCGGATATACCCTGTGCGCCAGGACTATTACGGCAGTTCCGGTTTCGGGGGAAAGAATCATTGAAGTGCCTGTGTAGCCGGTGTGTCCGCGAAGCCCTTCCAGAGGGAAAATGTCACCGCTGGAATATGGCTCCATCAAATATGTATCCCAGCCCAGCGCCCGTGCCACCTGGGGATCGTTGTTCGCGGGGATGGTGAACATTTTCTTTACGCCAAGAGGGGAGAGCACGCGCCGTCCCCTGTATGAGCCGTCTCCAAGAAGGGCCGATGCCGCCACGGCAAGGTCTTCCACCGTGGAAAACACTCCGGCGTTCCCGGAATTTCCTTCGTTGATGAGCCTGGCGATGGGATCGTGCACCTGCGCTATGAGGGGATTGCCATCGGCCTGGACTTCGGTGGGAGCGCAGAAGGGAGCAAGTTCCCCCCTGGCGGGATTTTTCGCCGGGAAATAACAGGTGCGTTTGAGCCCGAGGGCGTCGAAGACATTTTCCTGGGCATAATCGCAAAGCCTCCGTCCCGTGACTTTTTCCAGAATGCCCTGAAGCGTGATAAAGTTAAGGCAGCTGTAAAGCTGGCGGCTGCCGGGGGCGAAATTCCTTCCGACTTTGGTGGAAATGTATTCCAGCAATTTGTCTGTTCCCGGGCCGAATTCTTCCATATAGGCCGGAACGTTGGAAAGATAGGCGTCCAGGCCTGATGAATGGGTCATAAGGTCCTGGACCGTAATGTCCACTTTCCTGCCGCTTTCAGGGTCAATCCAGGGCTTGAAGTCCGGCAGATAATACTTTACCGGATCTACCAGACGGACTTTTCCCTGCTCGACCAGCTGCATTATGGAAAGGGTGGTGCCGACGCATTTCGAGAGGGAGGCCAGGTCGAACATTGTGTCGGTGGTGTAGCCGTAACCCTTTTCGAAAACAAGATGCCCGTTGCGCACGATGCCAACCACGGCACCGGGGATGTCTCCCGCTGAGATTGAGGCGTTTACAGTGCTGTCGATAAGGGCGAGGCGCTGCGCGCACATACCCTGCGATTCGGGACTGGAGCGAAGGATTCCGCCCTCTTCCGCCGCTTTCTGGCTGCAGGACAGGGCAAGAAGCGCCACTGCAAAAATGATGTTTCTAAAGCTCATTCTCATTTATCCAAGGAAGCTAAGCAAGATACCGGCGGCAACTGCCGAGCCAATCACTCCGGCCACATTCGGCCCCATGGCGTGCATGAGCAGATGGTTCGACGGATCTATCTCCCTTCCCACTACTTCGGAAACGCGGGCGCTGTCGGGTACGGCAGAAACTCCGGCATTGCCGATGAGAGGATTAATCTTCTTTGCGGGATTCTTGATGAAAAGGTTCATCAGCTTGACGAAAAGAACACCGCTGGTGGTGGCGATGACAAAGCTGAGAAGACCCAGGGCGAAGATGCCTATGGACTTGACGCTTATGAATTTATCGGCCTGGGTAGAGGCTCCCACGGTGAGGCCGATGAGGGTTGTCACAACGTCGATGAGCGGACCGCTGGCAGTATTGGCAAGACGCCTTGTAACGCCGCTTTCCTTAAGCAGATTGCCGAAGAAGAGCATACCCAGAAGGGGCAGGCCGCTGGGAACGATGAAAGCGGTGATGAGGAAGCCCACGATGGGGAAGATAATCTTTTCTTTCTTGGAGACCTGCCTTGGGACCGGCATTCGGATAAGCCGCTCTTTCTTGTTGGTGAGAAGCAGCATTATGGGCTTCTGGATAACCGGGACCAGGGCCATGTAGGAATAGGCGCTCACAGCGATGGCGCCCATCAGGTCCGGAGCCAGTTTCGAGCTAAGGAAGATGGCGGTAGGACCGTCGGCCCCGCCGATGATGCCAATGGCGCCGGCCTCGTTAGGCGCGAAACCGAAAGAGAGGGCAAGCAAATATGCGCCGAAAATGCCCATCTGGGCGGCTGCACCGATGAGAATCAGGCGTGGCTGCGAGATGAGGGCGCTGAAATCGGTCATTGCGCCGATTCCAAGGAAGATAAGGGGCGGATACCAGCCTTGCTTGACTCCCTGGTACAGGGTATTCAGCACCGAGCCGTCTTCGTAAACGCCGATGTTCAGGCCTGGGAACATGGGAATGTTGCCTATGATCATACCGAAGCCGATGGGGACCAGGAGCATGGGCTCCCATTCCTTCACGATGGCAAGTGTTATGAAGACAATGCCTATGCCTATCATAACCAGGTTCTGCCAGCTGCAGTTGGCAAAACCGGTATATTCCCAGAACTGGGAGAGGGAGGAGAAAATATGCTCCATCAGGCAATGCTTACGATAGGTGCACCTTCAAGGACGCTGTCACCCTTGTGAACGTGGATGGCGGTAATGGTGCCATCTTTTCCGGCGGGGATTTCGTTTTCCATCTTCATGGCCTCCAGGACCGCAACTTTCTGTCCGGCTTTTACCTGCTGGCCTTCTTTGACGCATACTTCGATAATCACTCCGGGAAGGGGGGAATTCAGCTTTTCGCCGGCTCCGGCAGGGGCGGCGGGTTTAGCCTCGGCGCTGGCTTGCACGGGGGCATTCTGGGATGCCTTCTGAGGAGCGGGCATCACGGGTGCGGCGTTTTCAAGCTCGACCTCGTAATCGGCGCCATTCACGTTTACGGAAAGCATTTTGCCACTGGCCTGGCCAATGGTCACTGCGTAGTCTTTTCCGTTGATTTTGAATTTATACTGTGTCATACCTTTGGTGTTTTTCTGAAATTAAGGGCTTTGTTGTCCCAGCCGGAAGGCTTGCGGACTATGGTCACAATGCCGGGCTCCACGTCGTGGACGGCATTGCTGAGATACAGGTGTACTGCGGCGGAAATGGCGGCATAGACTTCTCCGCCGTTTTCCATATCAAGCGCCAGGGCAATTGCGGCAGCAACTTCCCCTTCATTGCTTGCAGCATCTTTTTTCTTTGCCGGTTTTTGGGCCGATTTTCTTGCCGGGCGGTCGAAAAGCAGCCAGAACATTAGCCACAGAAGGGCCAGGGCGCTGAAAACCACGCTAACCGAAACGATGGAAAGGGTCCATCCGTGAGGATCGGTCGCGGCCATTGCATCGGCCTTGGAAGCGGCATTGATGTCTCCGTTAAGAAGGCCGGGCGAAGGCACCGCCGGATGCTCCTGGGCCTGAAAATCCCTTTGGCGGATGTCTTTTGGCAGTTTGATGACGGACATTCCAGCCGGCAGGCTCTCCGGAATGAAAAGAGAATCGATAATGGTCCTTCCGTCGTTGGAAACAAGGTAAATGGTTTTGCCGTTTTCCAGTGTGAAGCCGGTATAGAAAGTGCCGTCCACGCGCTTGCCGCTGCAGAAAAGCATTACGCTTTGCCTGGGGCCGAGTTTGGTGCGAAGGTCGCTCTTGGGGATGGGGCTTTTCTTTAAATTGGCCCTGTCGTCCGTAAGGTAGCATCCTCCGTAATTGACGGTGCCGGTAGATTTGTTGTACAGTTCCACCCAGCCGGTGCGCCTGCCGTAATTGTCCATGATGCCGGTGGAATCCGGTGTTGCAAGCGCCTCGGAAATGATGAGGTCGCTCACGTTCTGGGCATTCAGGCCAAGGGCGAAAAGCAGGGAAAGGACTGCCGTTGAAAGAAACTTTCTCATAGTCTAGAGCGGCAGGTTGTCGTGTTTTTTTGCAGGAAGTTCCTGGCGCTTTCCTTCCAGCTGCTGAAGGGCCCTGATGACGCGGAAACGCGTATTACGGGGTTCGATGACATCGTCGATATAGCCTTTCTGGGCGGCCTGGTAGGGGTTGGAGAACAGTTCCTCGTATTCCTTCTTCTTCTCCTCGAAGATTTCGGCGGCTTTCTCCGGATTGTCCTTCATATCCTTGGCATAGAGGACGTTCACTGCGCCGTCGGCCCCCATAACGGCAATCTGGGCGCTGGGCCAGGCGTAGTTGATGTCCCCTCGAAGCTGCTTGCAGCTCATGACGATATGGGCGCCGCCGTAGCCCTTGCGCAGGGTGACGGTGACCTTGGGGACGGTGGCTTCACCGTAGGCGTAAAGCAGTTTGGCGCCGTTGGTGATGATTGCGCCGTATTCCTGCTGGGTTCCGGGCAGGAAGCCGGGAACGTCCACCAGGGTTACAAGGGGAATATTGAAGGCATCGCAGAAGCGCACGAAGCGGGCGGCCTTGCGGCTGGCATTGATGTCCAGGACTCCCGCAAGTACGGCAGGCTGGTTTGCGACCACTCCCACGCTGCGTCCGCCCATGTGGGCGAATCCCACTATGATGTTCTTGGCGAAATCCTTGTGTACTTCCAGGAAAGCCCCGTCGTCCACGATGCTGCCTATTACCGAATACATATCGTAGGCCTTGTTCGGATTGTCGGGGACAATGCTGTTCAGGCTGTCTTCGCTGCGGGCTATGCTGTCGGAAGTGGGCTTTTCGGGTGCCACGTCCAGGTTGTTCTGCGGGAGGAAGGAAAGCAGGGCTTTGATTTTCGCGATGACATCTTCCTCGCTATCGGCCGCAAAATGGGCGACGCCGCTCTTGGACGCGTGTACGGATGCACCTCCAAGCTGTTCCTGGTCCACGACTTCGCCGGTGACGCTCTTCACCACGGCGGGGCCTGTGAGGAACATGTACGAGGTGTTTTTGACCATGAAGGTGAAGTCCGTGAGGGCGGGGGAATACACCGCACCGCCGGCGCAGGGGCCCATAATTACGCTTATCTGTGGGACAACGCCGCTGGCAAGGATATTCCTTTCGAAAATTTCGGCATAGCCTGCAAGGGCGTCGATGCCTTCCTGGATGCGGGCTCCGCCGGAATCGTTAAGGCCGATAAGGGGCGCACCCACTCGCATCGCCATATCCTGGATCTTGCAAATCTTCTCGCTCATTGTCTTCGAGAGGGAACCGCCGCTGACGGTGAAATCCTGGGCGAAGACATAAACCTGGCGGCCGTCGATGGTGCCGCAGCCCGTGACCACACCGTCTCCGTCGAAATGCTGTTTTTCCATTCCGAAATTGGTGCAGCGGTGTTGGACGAACATGTCATACTCTTCGAAACTGCCCTCGTCCAGCAGCATTGCCAGACGCTCGCGAGCAGTCATTTTACCCTTTGCGTGTTGTGCGTCAATACGTTTGGGGCCGCCGCCCAGACGGGCGTTTTCGCGGCGTTCTACCAGTTTTGCTATCTGGTCCGTTTGGATACTCATTTCAGATATAGGTTTAATCAAGCAAAGATACTTTTTTTTGGCCGTTTATCCAAATGTAAATATTTTTGCAATATGAAAAGAATAACAGCTTCCGTCTTGTTTCTGCTGTCTCTGACAGCAATGGCTCAAACGCCCATCCTGCCCCCGGATTATTCGCAGGCTTCCAAAGTGGCGCCGGCCTATTTCGGCCCCAACGCCTTCCCGGTGCCCGACATCCCGGACGGGAAGGCCCACGGAAGTATTCTGGTGGAAGTGGCAGGAGACTATTACAAAGGTTTCATTGCCGATGGCTCGGACCACAGCTACGATGGTTTCGTACGCATATCGGCCCCTCTTTTCACCAAGAGGGCAAGGCTGGAAATATGGATGCCGGTGATGGAATTCTGGGACTTTTCGCCCGCCGTGGCCGCGGCCCGCAACATCCCTTCCCCGGATAGCAAGGAACGCTGGAAGGGGCACGATACGGGGGATATCTACATCGGCACGAACATCCACGCGCTTTATGGGAAGGCGAATTCTTTCAGGCCGGATATCCTGGTGAGGGCGGTGCTTAAAACTGCCTCGGGAAACGCTTTTTCAGAGGCCCGTTTCCACGATGCCGCCGGCTATTATTTCGATGCCACGTTCATCTGGAGTCGCGTTTTTCCCCAGGGCTTCGTACGGGAGCTAAGGGGCGGGCTTACCGCCGGATTCCTTTGCTGGCAAACCGGTACGGCCCGCCAGAATGACGCCGTCCAGTATGGCCTTCTGGGAATAGTGGACACCAGGTTTTTCCGTTTCACGGCCGATTGGGCAGGCTATGTGGGCTGGGAAAGGGACGGTGACCATCCCCGCAGGGTTAGGCTTCGCCTGGATGGCCACACAGGACTGTGCAGCCCTTTTTTCCAATACATCCTGGGTACGAACGACTATCCCTTCCACGGCTTCCGTGCAGGGGTTGTCTTCAATATCAAAACCAGGCTTTGACTATTTGAACATCTTGTCCACATCCTTCACCGCGTCCGGCAGTGCGAACACGGCCACTCGGTCGTAGGCCTCGATGATGGTGCTTCCAATTGCGATAAAGCTTTCTGAACCGCGGATCACGCCGCCGATTATGGCATTCTTGGGGAAGTCGATATCCTTCAGCGGAGCCTTGGTGATGCGGGAATCCGGGGCAGCGGTGTATTCCAGCACTTCGGCGTCGGTACCGCTCATATAGCGCACCGAGCGCACCTTGTCCGAAAGGGTGAACTTGAAGATGCGGCTTGCCGTGATAAGTTTCTTGTTCACTACGGAATCTACGCCCATTTCCTCGGCCAGGCGAAGGTATTCAATGTTTTCCACCTGTGCGATGGCCCTGGGAACGCCCAGTTTCTTTGCAACCACGCAGGAAAGGACGTTAACCTCGTCGTTTCCGGTGACGGAAAGCACCGCCTGGTAGGAACGTACGTCCTCGTCCAGGAGGAAGTCGGTATCCCTGACATCGCCGCAGGAGACGGAGACAATGTCCGGAAGGTCTTCCGAGAGCTGGGTGCAGCGGGCCGGATCCTTGTCGATGATTTTGATTTCTTCCAATTTGGCCGTAGAAAGCTGCCTGGCCACCATCTGGGCTATTTCGCTGCCCCCGAAAATAATCATGCGGCGAAGGGTGGAAGTATCCTTTCCCAGATATTTGTTCAGCACCGGCATGCTGTGGCGGCCGGCCATGATGTAAAGGTAGTCGTGGTATTTGAAGGGAGTGTCGAAGCTGGGGATGATGGTCTTTCCGCCGCGGGAAATGGCCACAATCCTGAAGTCGGCATCGGCCTGGGCAGCTTTGACGGTGTTCGAGAATTCGGCCACGTTCATATCCAGAAGGGGAGAGTCGTCGTCAAGCTTGAAAAGCGAGAGCTGCAGCTTGCCGCGGGCGAAATCCATAGAATCGGTGGAGGCGCTGCGGCGCAGCATGTCCACTATCTCGTCGCTGGCGCTCTTCTCGGGGAAAAGCATCAAATCTAGCCCCATATCCTTGAAAAGGAGCTTGTTCTCCGGGGAGAGGTAGTGCTCGTCGTCAATCCTGGCGATAACCCTTTTCGCACCCAGGCGCTTTGCCAGCAGGGCGCTCACTATATTCACACTCTGGGGTTTAAGGGGATTGACGGCGATGAACAGGTCGGCCCGGGCACAGCCTGCATCTTTCAGTATATCGATGGAGGAAAGGGGGCCGTTCACGGTATCGACATCGGCCTGGGAGGTGAGGGCACGGATGCGTTCGGGACTGTCGTCGATGACGGAAACCTCACTCCCTTCCGCACTTAACATCTTTGCCAAATGCGAACCTACCTGACCTGCTCCTTCAATTATAATTTTCATAGGAATATGACTTCTATCGCGGCAAATATACTGTATTTTTGTCTATAGTCCAAGCTTTTGCCTGGAGCCCAGGAGGATACAGCCCGATGAGAGCCCGTGAAGACTGGGGGCGGGAGCATCCACCACGGCCCACCGGTCACGAAGGGCGCGATACTCCTTATGTGCCTGGATGACGGCCTTGAAACAGCTCCAGCGGAATGTTAGCAGGTACAATATGGCCGAAACTCCGTCCAGGGTCATCCTGATGAAAATCCTGCGCCTGGCCTTGGATGTGGAACCAAGGCTTGCAGGAAGGTTTTTCTGCAGCATCAGGAGGTTATTCCTGAAATTGAGCCGAAGCTTGAAAGGGGAGGTTTTCGGAAGGGTGCCTCCGCCGACGTGATAGACCTTCGAGGCGGGAACATTCCACACCGACCAGCCTTCCAGCTGCATCCTCCAGCAAAGGTCGATTTCCTCCATGTGGGCGAAAAATCGCTTGTCCAGGCCTCCCATAGCTTTCCAGGCCGATGAACGGACCATCAGGCAGGCGCCGCTTGCCCAGAGGACCTGGGCGGGGTTGTCGTACTGCCCTTCATCCTTTTCCGTCTTTCGAAGAATGCGTCCCCGGCAATAGGGATAGCCGTAGCGGTCGATCAGGCCTCCGGCAGCCCCCGCATATTCGAAGCTCTCCCTGTCGTACCAGGACAGCAGTTTTGGCCCGCAGGCCCCGCATTCAGGATGGCTGTCCATCCATTCCACAAGCGGGGAAAGCCATCCTTCAGGGACTTCGACGTCGGAATTAAGCAGGAGGAAATATTCTGCCTGGACCTTTTCCAAAGCGCGGTTATAGCCCCCTGTAAAGCCGTAATTCTTATCCAGGAGGATGAGTGGGACATCGGGAAAACGCTCATTCATCAGCCGGGGGGAGCCGTCGGTGGAGGCGTTATCGGCCACGATGACCCCGGCATCCATTCCTTCGATGGAGGAAAGGATGCCCGGAAGGAACTTTTCAAGGTAGTCCTTCGTATTGTAATTCAATATTACGACGGCTGTTTTCATCAGGCGCTTATGTCAATGTCTTTGAACGCAAGGCTTGGAACCAGCTTCAAAAGGCAAGGGCGGGCGTCGTCGGCCGTCGCAATCAAATTGCCCCAGAGTTCCAGGAAACTGCCCGTGACGAGCATTTCCCTGACCGGGCAGACAATCTTTCCGTCCTTGAAGAGAAAACCCTCGATTCCGTAGGAGAAATTACCTGTGGCGGGGTTTGAATTCCCCCCGTTGAAGCCGCAGATAAGTATGCCGTCGCGCACCTTCTGTATTAGTTCAGATAAATCTTTGCAATCTCCTGTGGGAAGCAGCTTTACATGGGTGGCATCTTCTATGGTTGGCGGCATTCCCATCTTGGCTGCCATATAGCTGTTCAGAAAATAAGTGCACACTTTTCCATTCTGGATAATGGGCATCTCACGGGTTGCCACACCTTCGCTGTCAAAGAGCCGGGAACCGTTTTCCCCATAAGTGCGGGGGAAGTCGATAATGTTAAGCTTTTCCGGGAACAGTTGCTTTCCAAGGCTGTCTTCAAGGAAAGAATTATGCTGCTGAAGGCTGTAACCGCCAAGGGCTGAAAGAAGGGGAGTAACCAGTTTCCCCGCGCACTCGCTTTCCACCACGACATTGTATTTCCCGCCCTCTATTTCCTTAGGATCAATCTGGGCTACAGCCCTTTCCAAGGCCTTTTCAGAACATTTCTCCCATTGCAGGTCCTTAAAATGTGGCGCCGCGTCCCACCAATAAGAGGAAAAGTGGCGGCCATCGGGCGCTTCCACCGTTATTTCAAAGCCTATTTCAAAAGAAGTTTCGCAGTGGCGGGCATAGAGGCCCTGGCTGTCCAGGGTGAGGCTGTCAAAGAAATTGTCGGAGTATTCACCTTCTTCGGAAATGAGCTTGAAACCCTTCTCCAATGCGTTTTTCCTGCTCCAAAGTGAGGAGGCGAGGGAAAGATCCCTGCGTCTTTCAGGCGTTATTTCTTTCAGGGATGTATCCAGAAGGCCAAGCTCGTTTCCGTTCATGGCGTTCTTTTCCAGTCTTTCCACGGCGGGAAGGTCCCTGAAAGAGTCTTCCTCCAGCATCTTCACGGTGGAAACGGCTTTCAGAATAAAACTTTCCAAGCCTTCCTTTTCCAGGCGGTTGGAGGAAAAACTGCCGAAACGGCCATCGGCAAAAATCTGTATCTGGATGCTGCGGTCAAGGGACTGCGACACCTTGTCCACCTCTCCGTTAAGAATGCCGATAAGGTTCATGAGCGTCTTGGACAGGGTTACGCGAGCTTTTTGGGCTCCGTTTGAAAGTGCGTAGTCCAGGCAGTGCCTGGCAAGCCCTATTTCAGTTTTGCTTATTTCCATATCTTACTCTCCGCCAACTGTAAGTTTGTCTATGAGAACGGTAGGGATGCCGCAGGAAACAGGCACCGACTGCTCTTTTCCGCAGGTCCAGGCCCCCTGGTCTATGATAAGGTCGTTTGCCACGGCCCTAATGTCGGCAAGGGCCGCAGGACCGTTCCCTATGATGTTGATATCCTTGACAGGCATTGTCAGGCGGCCGTTTTCGATGAGGAAGCCGGATTTTACGAAGAAAGTGAAATCTCCCTCCCCGATCTGGACCTGCCCGTTGGAGAACTCATCCACGAAAATGCCTTTTGCGACCGATGAAATAATGTCATCGGCCTTGGCATTGCCGCTTTCCATGTAGGTGCACCTCATCCTGGGGAGGGGGGCATACCGAAAACTTTCCCTGCGGCCGTTTCCGGTGGGACGGACTCCGTAATGGGCGGCGGAAATGCGGTCGTGGAGGTAGGATGTGAGGATTCCGTCTTCCACCATATAGGTCTTCTGTCCGGGGATGCCTTCGTCGTCGTAATTCAGGGAACCGCGAAGTCCCGGGATGGTGCCGTCGTCTATGATATTTATGCCTTCAGGGCAGATGCGGCTTCCCATCTTGCCGGCGAAAATGGATGTGCCTTTGCGGTTGAAATCAGCCTCGAAAGCGTGTCCCATGGCTTCGTGAAGCAGGATTCCGCTTGCGCCTGCCCCCATCACTACGCTCATTTGACCGCCCTTCGGACGGCGGGCTTCGAAGCGCTGGTCAATTCCTTTGACTACTTCCCGGGCAAGGCTGTCGGATAGTTCCGGAGTGAGCATTTCCGCCCCGGCGCGAAGGCTTCGGGATACAGATTTGTTCTCGGTGAGGCCGTTCTGGGAGAAGACGGCCATGAGGGAAATGCTTCCAAGCGGCCGGCTGTCCCACTTCAACTCTCCTGCGCTGTTGTACATTAGGATGTCGCTGCTTTGGAACGAAAGGTTGGCAATAAGCTTGACCATCCTTGGATCCAAGGCCTTGACCTTCGCTTCAAGTTCCTGCAGCCAAGGGAGATAACTGTCCATTGGAGCGCTTTCCCAGCCTTTCAGGACGGGATAGCGGTCGGCATTGGGATTCGGGGTGCCGCGGCTTGGGTTCGGAGTGCCGTATGGACTCACGGGCGTTGCCCCGGAGGCTATTGCCGATGCCGCCCTGGCGCAGGAAAGAAGATCGGCCGGGGAGGTGCTTTCAGAATAGGCATATCCGGTTTTTTCGCCGCTCAGGACCCTGACGCCAGCGCCGAAATCCACGTGGAATCCGCCGGAAGTAACGGCCCCGTCTCTGAGCAGCAGGTTTCCGTAGCTGGTGTTCTCGAAGAAGAGGTCGCACCAGCTTCCACCGCTGGAAAGCGCCTCGGAGACAACTTTTTGCAGCAGGGTGGTATCTATTGAAAAAATACCGAAATAATGTTCTTTCTGAAAAATCATATATCTTCCTTGTAAGGCACTCCGTCGTGGGCCAGTGGAGCTTTGGCAATTTCTTTTACAATGTTTTCGGTAACGTTTTCAATGGGCGTCTGGGGCTCGATGTAATCGGTTACCATACTCCTGATTTTGTTATAAATCTCCATGTTCCGGATTACCAGGCCTTTCTTCGTGCCCTCGGCTATTATCTGGTAGCCCAGGTCTGAATTGTCGGAGAGTATCCACTTGTCGCACTCCTTCATATAGTAGTGGAAAAGGTAGTTAAGGCCCATCTGGTAGCGCCTGCGTATGGTTTCAGTCGGGACGTTGTGTCCGCCGGAAGCCACCCTCTTCGCCACCCTTTCAATGGCTATTTCGGGGCTTCGAAGCCATAGATACAACACCGTCACATAATAGCCTTTTTCCCTTGCCTGATGTACTGTTTTCAGCAGGGAACGCGTCGCAAGTGTGGTTTCTATGCAGAAGTCTTCCCGGCGTTCGAACAGGTACTGCAACTTTTTCACCATCAGGCGACTGGCTGTGATGTAGGCCCCTTCCGGCACGAATGGCGAGAGGTGTTTGGCAAATTCGTCGGAGTTCACGAACTCGCTACAGTCCAGCAGCTCCGGGAGAACACCGTACGATGCCGTGGTTTTCCCGGAGCCGTTAGGACCAGATATGATATATAATCTTGGCACGACGAGCTGATTAAGTAACTCCCGTCTCCGGGCAGAGACCGGCCAGGGGCCGCAGGGGGATAAGGTGGTGTTACTCAGTAGCCGCCTCGAGTTTCTTCATCATTACGAACATGAAGACGGCGCTGATAACGCACACGGCAAGGAACACGGTCCAAACAACCCAGAGGGGAATATTGCCCCAGAGGTGACCGCCAACCTGCACCAGGAAGTTGCCAAGGGCAGTTGCCACGAACCACATACCCATCATCATACCCTTGTATTTGGGCGGAGCCACCTTGGAAACGAAGGAAATGCCCATAGGGCTAAGGAGGAGTTCGCCGAAGGTGAGGATAAGATAGACCGAGATGAGCCAGTAGGGGGAAACCAGGGTTTCCGGCATTCCGGCCTCGCGTGCTGCCGCCTGTACGTCGGGTGTATTCAGGCCGATGGAAGAGAATACCATAAGGCCGAAAGCGACGGCGGCCACCAGCATGCCGTAGGCAATCTTACGGGGTGCCGAAGGTTCTTTGCCTTTCTTTGCCAGGGCGCCGAAAATGGCCATTGAAACAGGCGTGAGGGCTACCACATAGAAGGGATTGAAGTGCTGGAAGATGGGAGCGCTGATCTCGACGGAACCGTTGAGGCGGGAATATTGCCATACAAGGTATGCGCAGGCAGCCGCAATGACTCCGACGCCAATCCATTTGCCTTTCTGGCTGGCTTCCTTGTCGAAAACGGAGAACAAGGCATACACTATTATAATCACGGCAACCAGGTTCCATACGTTGAATGGCATGGAGGCCAGGCCCGAAGAGCTGCGCTGGGTGAATTCATCGGCAAAATAAGTGAGGGTGAGGCCGTTCTGGTGGAAGGACATCCAGAAGAAGATGACCACGGCGAACACCAGGAACAGGGCGACCATGCGCTTTTTGGTC
>CACYCP010000060.1 GCA_902772985.1 uncultured Bacteroidia bacterium
CTGGGTGTTCAGCAGGCTGCTGTAGCCCTCACGGCCTCCCCAGAAAACATAGTTCTCACCGCCCAGCTTGATGGTGGCGTCCAGCGCGTTCTTAATCTGGACGGCCGCCCTTGCAACAACGTTGAAGTCAGGGTTGGTGGCAGCGCCGTTCATATAGCGCTTGTGGCCGAAAACATTGGCCGTGCCCCAAAGATTCTTGATTCCGGTCTCCTTCATCTTCTCCAGGAGGTAGTCCGTGATATCCTTCATGCGAGCCTCGTACTCGGCAATGTCGTCGGTGTCTTCGATAAGGTCCACGTCGTGGAAGCAGAAATAGCCGATGCCAAGTTTCTGCATCAGTTCGAAGCCGGCGTCCACCTTGTTATGTGCGCGGCAGTAGGGGCATTCGCCCTTGTCCCACTCGTAGGAGCGGGTTTGTCCGCCGAACTGGTCGCCTGAAGCCTGGCCCAGGGTGTGCCACCAGGCCATTGCGAAACGCAGCCAGTCTTTCATGGGCTTGCCCAGGACAAGGCGCTCCGGTTCATAATAATGGAATGCAAGCGGGTTCTTGCTTTCAACTCCCTCGAAAGGGATTTTCCCTATAGTTGGAAAGTATTCTTTTGCCATAGTTTATAGTGTTAAATAAATGATTTCCAGCGTTCGTAAGCTTCGGCATATCGCTCCTCGTCCTTGGGAAGAATCACAGCCAGACGCTCCAGCGTAGAGAAAGCTTCGCGATTGTCCCTGTAAATTCCGGCGCCGATGCCGGCGCCCTTGGCGGCACCCGCCGAACCTTCGGTATCGTACAGTTCGATGACGGCGCCGCTCACTCCGGCCAGGGTCTCACGGAATATCTTGCTCTGGAACATATTGGCCTTCCCGGCGTGTATCTTGTCCACCTTCATGCCCATTCCTTCCATTATTTCAATACCGTACTTGAAGGCGAAGACTATGCCCTCCTGCGCGGCGCGAAGAAGGTGAGCCCGGGTATGGCGGTTGAAATTCACCCCCAGGATGCTGCAACCCTTGTCCTTGTTGCCCAAAAGACGCTCGGCCCCATTGCCGAAAGGAAGGATTGATACCCCTTCCGAGCCGATGGGAATTCCGTCGGCCTGGTGGTCCATTTCCGGATAGGAAAGCTGGTCCATGGTAATCTGGTGACGCAGCCAGGAATTCAAGATGCCGGTGCCGTTTATGCACAGGAGCACGCCCAGGCGCGGGTCCTTGGCTGTATGGTTCACGTGGGCGAAAGTGTTAACCCTGGAAGCGGGATCGTAATTCACCTTGCCGATAACGCCATACACGACGCCTGAAGTACCGGCGGTGGAGGCAATCTCACCAGGGTTGAAGACGTTCAGGCTGAGGGCGTTGTTCGGCTGGTCTCCGGCACGATAGGTTACCGGAGTCCCTTCGGCCAGCCCAAGCTCCTGGGCTGCCTTTTTGGAAAGCGTTCCCTGTCTTCCGAAAGTGGGACGAATCTGAGGAAGGATGGTGTTGTCGAAGCCGAAATGCTCCAGCAAGGCCTGGCTGGGTTTATTCTCCTTGAAATCCCAGAAAATACCCTCGGACAGGCCTCCTACGGTGGTGCAGACATCCCCGGTAAGGCGCATTGCGATGTAATCCCCAGGGAGCATTATCTTCCAGATTTTCTTGTAAACCGAAGGCTCGTGCTCCTTTACCCAGGCCAGTTTCGAGGCCGTGAAATTTCCGGGCGAATTCAGCATGTGCTCCAGGCAAAACTCCTCGCCCAGCGCCTTCCAGGCCTTTTCCCCATAGGGAACGGCACGTGAATCGCACCAAATGATGGAGGGACGCAGCACGTTCAGTTCCTTGTCCACACACACCAGGCCGTGCATCTGATAGGAAATGCCGATTGCGGCAATGTCTTTGGGGTTGCGGATTTGCTGAAGCAACTGCTCCGTGACAACCTTCAGATCCCCCCACCACATTGCCGGATCCTGCTCGGCCCAGCCTGCTTTCTTGGAAATAATAAACGCCTCATGCTTGGGGTAGGAGGCGAACGCCACCGTTTTCCCGTTTTGTGAATCGACCAGAGAACCCTTCACAGAAGAGCTGCCGATGTCATAGCCAAGTAAATACATAAATAAATATTTATTGGTCGGGGTGACAAGACTCGAACTTGCGACCCTCTGGTCCCAAACCAGATGCGCTACCAACTGCGCCACACCCCGTAAAATTATCCGTAAAAATAAGCTTTTTTTCATATCTTTGCAAGAGATATGATTCTGGAGGCCTCAAAAATTAAAAAGTTCTTCGGCACGCTTGAAGTGCTGAAGGGTGTTGATTTTCAAGTGGAAAAAGGGGAGGTCGTGGCCGTTGTAGGCCCTTCCGGCGCAGGAAAGTCCACCCTTCTCCAAATCCTTGGAACCCTGCTTACACCGGACGGCGGCAGCCTTCTTGTCGATGGTACGGATGTGAGCGGCCTTTCTGGAAAACAGCTGTCGGCCTTCCGGAATTCCAGCATCGGCTTCGTATTCCAGGCCCATCATCTGCTGCCGGAATTCAGCGCTCTGGAGAACGTGATGATTCCGGCGCTGATTGGCGGAAAGGGCGCGTCCGCGGCCCGGGAGGACGCCCGAGCACTGCTGGAAAAAGTCGGCCTTGGCGCACGCGAGAGCCATAAACCATCGCAGCTTTCCGGCGGCGAGCAGCAGCGCGTAGCCATCGCCCGCGCCCTTGTCAATTCCCCCTCCATAGTTTTGGCCGATGAACCCACGGGAAACCTTGACAGCGCCACCAAGGAGGACATTCACCGCCTGTTTTTCTCTCTCCGGGACCAGCTTGACCAGACCATCGTGATTATAACGCACGATGCAGGTCTTGCCGCCTTATGCGACAGGACCTGCACCCTCAGGGACGGACAGTTCGTCTAGTTATCCATATCGAAGTCCATTCCTCCGCCCATAGGGGGACGGCCACCCATCGGGGTGCGTCCGCCGCCGGGACGACCGCCGGGGCCGCCGCCCTGGCCAAGACGGCCAATCTGCTGGTGGCGGAACTTCTCTTCGGTCAGTAA
>CACYCP010000061.1 GCA_902772985.1 uncultured Bacteroidia bacterium
CTGGCCCTGATGGATGCCGGCGTAAAGATCAAAAAGCCCGTAGCAGGTGTTGCCATGGGTCTTATCACAGACGCAGAAAGGCCGAACGACCGCTACGCCATCCTCACCGACATCCTTGGTGACGAAGATCACCTCGGCGACATGGACTTCAAGGTGACAGGTACCAAGGACGGTATCACCGCCACCCAGATGGACATCAAGGTTGACGGCCTCAGTTACGAAGTACTTGAGAAAGCCCTGGAGCAGGCCCGTCAGGGACGTCTCCACATAATGGGCGAGATGCTCAAGACCCTTCCCGAGCCTCGCGAGGACTTCAAGCCCTTTGTTCCCAGGATGGTACAGATCGAGATTCCGGCCGAGTTCATCGGCGCTGTCATCGGCAAGGGTGGCGAAACCATCCAGGGCATGCAGAAGGAATTCGGCACCACCATCACCATTGAAGAAGTGGATAACGGCAACGGCACCACCAAGGGCGTTGTGGATATCTTCGGCACCGACAAGGCTGCCATGGACGCCACCCTGGAGCGCATCAAAGGCATTTGCGCAGTTCCCGAGCCCGGTCAAGTGTACCACGGCAAGGTGGTGAGCATCCTGGAATTCGGCGCTTTCATCGAGATTCTGCCCGGTAAGGAAGGCTTGCTTCACGTGAGTGAAATTGCCTGGGGCAAGACTGATAAGGTGGAAGATGTGCTGAAGGTTGGCGACGAGGTGGATGTTAAACTTCTGGAAATCGACGCCAAGACTGGCAAGATGCGCCTTTCCATGCGCGCTCTCATCGACAAGCCCGAAGGCTATGTGGAGCCGAAGCGTGCCCCTCGCGGTGACAAGGGACCTCGCAGGGACGGTGAGCGCAAGGATCGTGGACCACGCCGTGATGGCGACCGCGGCCCGCGCCGGGAGGACCGTGGCCCCCGCAAGAATAGTGAACCTGACGTGTTCTAATCCCAATTGAGGGAGCTGGCTTTCCGGTCAGCTCCTTTTTTTGTATCTTTGTGAAAACATTTACCTTATGAAGATAGGAATTTGCAACGATCACGCTGGAGTGGAGTATAAATTCAAGCTTGTGAGTATGCTGCAAAAAAAGGGTATCGAAGTGGTGAATTATGGCACTGACACCAGCTTGAGCGTGGATTATCCGGACTATGCTCACCGCCTTGCCAATGCTGTTGAAAACGGAGAGGTGGAGCTTGGGATAGCCCTTTGCGGCACCGGTAACGGCATGGCCATCGCTTTGAACAAACATCAGGGCATCCGTGCCGGACTGGCCTGGGATACGCCTGTCGGCGAGTTGGTGGCACAGCATAACAATGCCAATGTGCTGGTGCTTCCGGCACGCTTCATCAGTTATCCTAAGGCGTCCGCCATCGTACGGAAGTGGCTGGATACTCCCTTCGCCGGAGGCCGCCACCAAACCCGCATTGACAAGATTCCTTGCCGATGAGTTTCTACGTTCCCTCCGGTAACGGCATCCTTGCGGGCTTGACCGGCAATATGGAAGATTATCCGGAAGGCATAGTCCTTCCGGTAGATAAACCGTACCGTTGGACTTCGGCCGATGTTATCCGCAAGCTTAAGTTTGCAGCTATCAAGTATTTCGGCAAGAAGAACCTGAAGGTCGGGCATGCCGGGACTCTGGATCCGCTGGCAACAGGCGTGCTGCTGGTGTGCATCGGCCCTGCCTGCAGAAAGGCGCAGGAGCTACAAGATCACGATAAGGAGTACATTGCACGAATCCGTTTCGGCGCCACCACGCCTTCCTACGATTTGGAAAAGGAGCCTGACCGTTTCTTCCCGTATGACCATATTACTGCCGATGCCGTTGCCGCGGCCCTGCCGTCCTTCCTTGGGGAGCAGGAGCAGGTTGCGCCGCTTTTCAGCGCCAAAAGCGTGGACGGCGTGCGGGCCTATGAGATGGCACGGAAGCTGTATCGCAGCGGCCGTCAGGGGGAACTGGACGCCACGGCCCTGGAATCGCTCCATCGCAGCAGGATAGTGATATCGGAAATGGAACTGCTCGACTTCGAGGCGAAGGAGGCACATACAGTGGAATCCATGGCCACCCTCGGCCGCGTAAGAGGGAGGGGCCCATCCGCAGGATGGGAGGGGTCGCAAAGCGACGATTCAAGTGCGTGTGCCTCCTCCGCCTCGTCCCGCATCCACGTCGCCGATACATCGGCCCTGGGACTGCCGGAGGCGACGATACGAATCGCCTGCGGCAAAGGTACTTACATCCGCGCGTTTGCGAGGGACCTTGGGGAGGCGCTTGGAAGCGGAGCTCATCTGGGCGGACTGGTCCGAAGCCGCAGCGGAGATTTTTCCCTGGAGCAGGCTCTGTCCCTGGAGGATGCCCTGTCGTTATTTAAATCTCCTGCAGAATGAAAAAGCCATTTCTCATCGGTATTTCCCTGCTTCCGGTCGTAGTCCTAATCGGCCTTCTCGCCATCGATATCAGTATATTCGGGGCCGATTCCATCCTGGGAGCCTCGCAGGTGGCCCTCATCTTCGCCGCCGGAGTATGCGTAGCCCTGTCCATGTGGCTTTTCAAAACGCCATGGAAAAACTTCGAAACTGCAATTAAAGGCAATGTGGGGGAGATTTCCATCGCCGTGATGATTCTTTTCCTGATTGGTGCCATCTCCGCCCCGACTGTTGGAAAAGTGTAGGGAAATCCTTAACTTCGCGTCACTATGGAAAGAAGAACACGCGTAAGATTTGCACCTTCCCCAACCGGACCGCTCCATATGGGCGGGGTGCGCACAGCATTGTATAACTATCTGTATGCCAAGCAGAAAGGCGGGGATTTCATAATCCGCATCGAAGACACCGACTCCAATCGTTTCGTTCCCGGGGCCGAGCAGTACATCATCGAAGCGCTCCGCTGGTGCGGAATAATCCCTGACGAAGGTGTGGATGCCGAAGGAAAAGTGGTGGAAGTGCCAAGCGAGCGCGATCCCCATGCGCCTTATCGCCAGAGCCAGCGCAGGCCCGTTTATCGGCAGTACGCCCAGCAGCTGGTGGACTCCGGCTGGGCTTATTACGCCTTCGATTCGGCCGAAGAACTCAATGCCAGACGCGCAGAGGCCGAAGCCGCAGGACAGACATTCATATACAACGCCGAGAGCCGGAAGAAGTTGCGCAACTCCCTTACCCTGCCGCCGGAGGAGGTGAAAACGCTCCTGGAAAGTACCACCGGCTGGACCGTGCGCTTCAAGATGCCGGAAGGACGGATTGTCCAGATGGACGATTTAATCCGCGGTCACGTGGAAGTAAGTACAGACACCCTGGACGACAAGGTCCTTTGGAAACGGGCCGACGAACTTCCTACCTACCATCTTGCGAACATCGTGGACGACCACCTGATGGAGATTACGGAGGTTATCCGCGGGGAGGAATGGCTGCCATCTCTTCCGCTGCATTACCTTCTGTACGAGGCGTTTGGCTGGACCGATACAATGCCCCGCTTCGCCCACCTGTCCCTGCTTTTGAAGCCGGACGGAAAGGGTAAACTATCAAAGCGCGACGGCGACCGCCTGGGCTTTCCTGTATTCCCGCTCCGCTGGGAGAACTCCGAAACTGGTGAGGTCTCCCGCGGCTATCGTGAAGACGGTTATTTCCCGGAAGCTTTCGTCAACCTCCTGGCCTTCCTGGGCTGGAATCCCGGCGGAGAGCGCGAACTTTACACCATTGACGAACTTGTACCGGTGTTTTCGCTGGATCGCGTAATAAAATCCGGCGCCCGCTTCAATCTGGAAAAAGCCAAGTGGTTCAATAAGGAATACCTTAGGATGAAGTCGGACGATGAGCTCACGGACCTGTTCATCCCCGTTCTGGAGTCCCACGGCCTGAATGTGGTGGACTGCCCCTGCGGAGCCCTTACCGTCGGTGCCTGTTTTGAAGGCTTGGGCGCTGATTTCCAGAACCATATCTTTACGCGCGATTACGTGAAGGGCGTGGTCGCCCTTGTGAAAGAGCGTGCGACTTTCGTGGCCGATATATGGGACATCGCCGCTTTCCTCTTTGTGGCGCCAAAGGATTTTGAGACCTTCGGCATTAAGGCCGGAGCAGGCCTTGTGACCAAGCCTGTCGATCCGAATCGCCCTGTGGATCCCCGTGCCAAGGTTTTTGACGATGCCGCCACTGCCCCTTTCCTTGCAAAAGATGTGGACAAGTTCTGGAAAGAGGATCATTACGAGTATTGTTTCGAGGTATGCCAGTACATTTCCGGAGCCGCTTTCGGCTTCGACGATCTGGATACTTACCGTGGTAGCATGGAACTTCCAGCACTGGAAAAAGTGCTGGAAGACTATATCAAGATGCGTGAATACCCTATGGGCAAGGTGATGAACAGCCTTCGCCTGGCTCTCACGGGTGCTGCGTCCGGCCTGGGAATCGCAGCCATCCTATCTTTTATCGGCCGAAAGGAATTCGCCCGCCGTATGGGCTACGTCGCAGAACGCCTGGGACGCATTTAAGCAAGTTGCACCGATTCTCAGTGTGCGCGGCGGATTGCAGGGATGTTTTCCAAATCGGCCTTGCCTTCGCCGGGCTCTATGCACAGCACGGGTTTATGGTCGGTAGCGAAGTTGAAGGTGCGGGCGTTGTCGGAATTGTTATAGCCGATTTTGATGGTTTCACCGCCCAACGGAATGGATACTTCCTGACCGTGTGAGGGCGTGTCCCACTGGAAATCTTCATCTATAATAACCAGATTGCCAAGGTCTTTGTTCAGGCCAAGGCCGCCCAGGTCCATCTCAAAGCCAGTGACGATGGTGGTTATGCGCACTTTGTCGCCGAAATCCGGATCGTCGTCCCAGATGATGCCTTTCTTGAAATGGTTGGCGTCGCCGGTATAGGCCGATATCATATCGTCGATATCCTTCAGGTCGCCCATCCTTGCACCCTGCTCGTTGTTGCCGGTGGTTATGTTGATAAGGACGTTCTTTGCGGTCATAAGGTCAAAGTCGTTCAGCAGCGGGCTTTCGAAAGCGCCTTTTACGGCTTCCTGGAGGCGGTTGGGGCCTGAACCCTCGCCGCTTCCCATCAGTGCCATGCCGCTGTTGCGCATCATCTTGCACACGTCCTGGAAGTCCACGTTGATGTAGCCCGGATGGCTGATTACCTCGATGATGCCGCGGACTGCCGTTGCCAGCACATCATCGGCCTTGGGGAAGGCCTCCTGGATGAGGGTGTTGCCGAAGAATTCGTACAACTTCTCATTATTGATGATAAGTAGCGAGTCCACGTTCTTTTCAAGTTCGTGGATGCCGTCCACTGCCTTTGACTGGGACTCGTTGCCTTCGTTCTTGAAGGGGATGGTGACAACCGCTACGGTGAGGATGCCCCTGTCCTTTGCCATCTTCGCAATCACGGGGGAGGCTCCTGTTCCGGTGCCGCCGCCCATTCCGGCAGTGATAAAGAGCATCTTGGTGCCGTTGTCAAGCACCTTGCGTGCAATTTCGTCCTGGCTTTCCAGGGCGGCATTGCGGCCGGCGGTGGGGTCGGTGCCTGCACCCAGTCCGTTTGAGCCCATCTGTATCTTTACCGGCACCTCGCTGATCTGCAGCGCCTGGGCGTCGGTGTTGCACACGATGAAACTGCAGCCCTGAATGTTCTGGCGGTACATGTAATTGACAGCGTTGCATCCGCCGCCACCTACACCGATGACCTTGATAATGGAATTCTCTGAGGTCCAGTCCCTTGGGATGATATTGATATCTGTGTTCATGGTCTTACTGGTTAGCTTTATCGTAAATTTTCAAGGCTGTATTTTCAACGGTATTCCAGAATATGGAAAGAATGCCGGTCTTTTCTGTCTGCTGCTTGGATTTAGGTATCTTGACCTTCTTGGGCGCCTTCTTCTTGGGCTTTTTCTCTTCTTCCTGGACGGTGGTTTCCTCGCCCGCTTCGTTTTCAGGGAAGAGCAAATCGTTCTTCTCTTCATTCACGTCGTGAACTTCCACCTCCATCATCTCCTCTTCTTCCTCCTTCGGGCGGATAGGAGCGCTCACGCAATCGGGAAGGTTGTCCTCCTTTGCCTGGAGCAGCATTCCCAGGGCCGATGTTGCACTGGTGCTGTAGGCACCGCTTCCGATGGGAGCCGAAATCAGAGACCTGGGATAACCCTTGCGCACATCGTAGCCGGACATTTCCTTGAACAGGGTGACGAAGTTCACCAGTTCGGCACCGCCTCCGGTTACCACGATGCCGCTGCGGATTGCGTTCTGGAGGCCGCTCTCCTGAATGTAATAGAGTACGGCGTCAATGATTTCACGGCAGCGGGAGTCAATGATTTCGGAGATATAACGCAGCGGAACCTCCTTGTAAGGCTCTGTAAGGCGGATTTGCAGTACTTTTTCGCTAAGCGAAGCCAACTTTCCGGGCAGGCAGGCGCCGAAACGTTTCTTAATCTTTTCGGCCAGGTCTTCAGATATGGAGCACTCTGTGCGGATGTCGTTTGTGACGGCTTTTCCACCGAAAGGTATGGAAGCGTAGTAACGCATGATGCCGCCGTGGTAGATGGCCACGGAAGTTACTCCTGCGCCTACATCCACAAGGGCTACACCGCCGGACATTTCCTCATCGGAGAGGACGGTCTTCGCAACCACGTCTGGCAGGAAGTACATTTTGGCAACGGCAATGTTCAGGCTGTTGAAAATCTTGTCCAGTGCCGTGGTGGCGCGACGGCTGCCGATGAACACCTTGAAATTGCCTTCCAGGCCAGAGCTCAGGGTGCCGACGACCTCATTTTCCACCAGCTGAATCTCGTCGTCGATGGAGAAGGACTGGGCCACTGCGCCATACATGATCTGACTCTCCGGATTGGGCAGGGGATAGGTCTCCAAGGCCATGGCTTTCAGGTTCTGCACCTCTTCCAGCGAGATGTACTCGTCCGGATTAGTCCTCTCGATACGGGCCGATGCCGTCACCTGCGAGACATCGCTGCGGGGCATGCCAACAACCACCTGCAGAATCTGGATCATAAGCTCGTCTTCGGCCTCACGGATAGCGGCTTTCAGTTTTGCCGATGCCTTCATGGGGTTGGCAATGATGCTGGAGCGGATACCCTCCGACGGGGTCTCCTTGTAATAGACAATCTGGACATCGTTCCCTTTAACCCGGGCTACGCAAATCCCGAATTTGGAACTGCCCAAATCAATGCTGGCAATGTATTTTTCTTCCATATCTATATAGTTTTTACTTTTACTCCTTGCAAACCAATTGTTTACGGTAGCGGACATCTACGCTGGAATAGGTTTTCAGCGGCGCCACGCTTTGATAGTAAGTCTCTATGAGCGAAAGCTTTTCCCTTACCCTTGTGGGGGAGCCGAAGATGAAACGCTCCTTTCCTTCGCGAGGTATGAAAACCAGGTCTCCGGAAGGCCGTACGCTTATCTGGCTTATGTTTTCGGCCCAAATTGTACCGGACATTATATTCACCATTCCTATCACCTGTGACAGCCATTCCTGCTGCTTCTGGTTCGACGGCGTTCCCTTGAAGCCTTGCGGAACTTTCAGGGGGATGGCGCCGTCGATTACCGGCACCTGTACGCTGCCCCGCGCCTGGAGAGGGAAGAGGAAGCCGTCCTGGTCGGCATAATAGCCGAAACTGCCGTCCTGGAAGCGCACTACCGGTTCCCTTTGGCTAATGGAAATGTGCAGGATGCCGTCGTCGGTGAGCCAGGCCTCGCAGTTACGTACGGCGCTGTGCCCCTGGATGATATTTTCTATCTTTCCAAGATTCACGCTGTCCAGGGGAAGACCGGCATAAGCCCTGTATTCTTTGGTGAGCCAGCTTTCTATGTCTTCACGCGAAACGAAACGTCTCTCCAGGCTGTCGGTAACTATTACCTCCAGCGTGCCTTTCCCCTGACAGGTCCGGCTGCGGCGTTCGAGCTTTGCCAATCCGCATGAAAGAATCCAGACGGTAATGCAGGCAAGCAGGCTTACCAAAGAGAGACCAAGTTGCGTGACGGGTTTCATGCGCGTTGTTTTACAAGTTCTGTGATTGGTTCAATATAACGGTCTATATTTCCTGCACCGAAGCTCACCAGCACGTCCAGAGGCTCCTCCTGCAGGTAATCCATAAGTTCTTCCTTCTTCAGAAGGACCTTCTCCGGGCAAGTCACATCCTTGAAAATCATTTCCGAGCCGACCCCGGGAATGGGCTCTTCGCGTGCAGGATAAATGTCCAGCAGTATGAGTTTGTCAACGCCGCTGAGGGCCTGTGCGAACTCTTGGGCGAAATCCTTTGTGCGGGTATAAAGGTGAGGCTGGAAAATGGCGGTAAGTTTCCTTCCGGGGAAGATATTCCGGATGGAAGATATGGCCGATGAAAGCTCGGCCGGGTGATGTGCGTAGTCGTCCAGATAGGCCACTTTCCCGTTTACATGCACCTCCAGGCGCCTTTTTACGCCCTCGAAACTACCTATCGCATTGCGGACGGCTTCCGGCTCTATACCATAGGTAAGGGCTATCGCGGCGGCGGCGATGCTGTTTTCGGCATTAACCCATCCCGGGGCGCCCACACGTATCTCCTTCAGCACTCCGCCTGGATGACGAAGGTCGAAGTGGAAGCATCCGAACTGGTCGGGACGAGGGTCGATGGCGTAAAAATCGGCCCCGCTGTCGGTATAGTGATAGGTGTAGAAACGGGCCTTCGTGTCTTCCGGGCCTATGGGGGTGCCCTTTTTAGCGATGAGGGCTCCGGAAACCTGCGATGCAAAGGCCTTGAAGGCTTCCACCACGTGGGTGTAGTCTCCGTAAATGTCCAGATGGTCTGCATCGACGGCGGTAATTACGGCAATCTCGGGGAAGAGCTGGAGGAAGGAACGGTCGAATTCATCGGCCTCGGCAACCACGGTGGGATTGTCGCTCACCAGCAGATTGGTGTCGTAGTTCCGCGAAATACCGCCCAGGAAGGCCGAGCAGCCCACTCCGCTTTGGGTGAAAATGTGGGCTGTAAGGGTAGAGGTGGTGGTTTTTCCGTGTGTGCCTGCAACGGCAAGGCAGCGCTGTCCACGGGCGATTTCGCCCAGGGTACGGGAGCGTTTCAGCAGGGCGTAACCACCCTCCCTGGCCTTTACCAGTTCTCCAAGGTCGTGCGGAATTGCGGGGGTATAGATGACCAGAGTCTCATCCACATTCATCGGAAGCAGGTCGGGACGGTCCTCGTAATGTACGCTAATCCCTTCTTTCTCTAACTGTGAGGTAAGTTCAGAAGGCGTGCGGTCGTAACCCGCCACCTCAAATCCCTTGAATTTGTAGTAACGGGCCAGGGCGCTCATCCCAATGCCACCGATACCTATCAGATATACGTTCTTCATACAAGTTTATAAATCTGGTCACAAATAATTTTCGCCGCATCGCGAAGGGCCATGCCCTGGGCGTTCTTCGAAAGCGTGGCAATGCGCTCCGGACTGCCCAGCAAGGCAAGAGCCGTGGGCATAAGTTCGTCTATGGCATCGGCATCGCGAACCAGCATGGCTGCATCTTTCTTCACCAAAGCCATTGCATTGTGCGTCTGATGGTCCTCGGCAACGTTGGGCGAGGGGACAAAGATGGTGGCCTTTCCCATGGCGCAAAGTTCCGAGACGGTGCTGGCCCCGCTCCGGGAAATCACCACATCGGCCACAGCATAGGCAAGGTCCATCCGGCCGATGAAATCGTAGAGCTTGATGCCTTCCAGGTGGGGGTGCGCCGCCATAAAGGCGTCGTACTCCTTCTTGTAGTACTTTCCGCACTGCCAGATTATTTCCACATCCCCTCCATCGGGGCAGTCATCCTGGATCCAATGCTTCATGGCCCTGTTCAGAGTGCCGCTTCCAAGGCTTCCTCCCACGATGAAAAGGTGTTTCTTGTCTTCGCTCAGGCCGAAATGCTCAATGCCCTCCTTCTTCATTTCGGCAGTGGCGGGCTGGGACAGCTCGGCCCGTATGGGATTGCCGGAAAGGACTATCTTGTCGGCAGGGAAGAAACGGTCCATGTTTTCGTAGGCCACGCATATGCTCTGGACCTTTTCTCCCAGCATTTTGTTCGTAAGGCCCGCAAAGCCGTTCTGCTCCTGGATGACGCAGGGGATTTTCGCCTTGGTGGCGGCCTTCAGCAGGGGAGCGCTTGCATATCCGCCCACGCCCACAACCACGTCGGGCTTGAAATCCTTAACTATCTTTTTTGCCTGAAGCAGGCTTTCCAGGAGCTTAAAAGGCACCATTATGTTGTTGGCCAGATTCTTAATGGAGAATCGGCGCTGTATTCCGGCAACGGGAAGGCCCACAATTTCGTAGCCGGCCTTCGGGACCTTCTCCATTTCCATCCGGCCCTTGGCTCCTACGAAGAGAATCTGCGTTTCGGGATTCAGTTCCTTAAGTTTGTTGGCGATGGATATGGCCGGGAAAATGTGTCCTCCCGTGCCACCGCCGCTTACTATTACCCTGATTGCCTTGTATTCCATATCTTATGCGGTTGTATCTTGTGTCCAGTCCGATGTTTCAATGATGGGGGGCGCCTCTTCCTGCCTGCGCTTCATATTTTCATAGGCATCCTTTGAAATGGAAAGCAGTATGCCGAAAATGAAAGCGAAGACAATGAAGGCGTTGGTTCCGTGGCTCACCAGCGGAAGCGTCTGTCCTGTTTGCGGGACAAAAGGCAGGTGAACGTTCACGGCCATATGCATGAAGGCCTGCCCGGTTACAAGGATGGTGAGTCCGGTGACAATCATCTTGTCGTAATAGTGTTCACATTCCTTGGCCACCAGAGAGCCCCTGGCAAAGAGGCTGAAGTACAGTATAATAAGGATGAATGCCCCCCAGAGGCCGGTTTCTTCCACGATGAAACTGAACATATAGTCACCGAAAATGACCGGCACCTGATATTTCTGGGTGCTGTTCCCTATGCCTTTTCCGAAAGCTCCGCCCTCCTTTATTGCCAGTTGGGCGCCCACAGGCTGATCCAGTTTTCCCTTCGCCTTTCTCCATTCCAGGCTCTCGCGCTTGGACGAAAGGAGCTGCTGCATGGTGACATCGTCGTCATTGGTGATACGCGAAACCAGGGTGCCCAGTCGGCTGTCCTTCAGGATGCCGGCCTTGTAGGAAGCGAACATAAGGCCGAAGGCCAGCACCAGCACGCCGGCGACCCAGGCTATATCCTTGAAATCCAGGCCTCCCACCATCACCATCAGTATCATTATCGCTCCGATGAACAGGGCCGATGAATTGGAGCCCATCGACACCATCAGAGTAACCATGGCGATGGGGAGGTAAATGTACAGAATCTTCTGCCAGCCGTCCCTGGAAAGGAATGCCAGGCGGGGGAATCTATCGGCCAGAATCTCCGCCCATTTGTAGGAACCGTTCTTGTATGTGTCCAGGGCCCAGCCCAAATACATTACCATGAACAGTTTGACCCACTCGTATATGTGAATTTGCTTGCCCAGAACAATGAGAATACGCCGGGCACCGTTGATTTCACCGGCGCGAATGAAGCCAAGGTTCAGGTTCAACACCAGTACGGACAGCACCAGAAAACTTGACACAAAGCCCAGCATGGATATTTTCCGGTAGAAATTAACCCGGCCGAAGAAATAGAAAAGGAAGATTACGCCGAAGCCAAGGGCAACTATCTTCAGCTGGTCCAGCATAATGGTAGTGCGGTCGCTTCCCGTATCGTTTGCAAGACGTGGGGTGCTAGAGAACACCGAGATCACCGAAATGAGCATGAGGAACATGGCGATAAGCAGTATCACCTTGTCCCCGGTGAACCGGTCCATCATACTGGCCAATTGGGACAGTAAATTGCCTTCTGTCTTCTTTTCTTCCATTATCTATCTTAAAGTTTGCGTACGGCAGCCTTGAACTGCTCTCCGCGGTCTTCGTAATTCTTGAAAAGGTCGAAGCTGGCGCAGCAGGGGCTCAGTAGCACTACGTCTCCCGCCTGTGCGAATTCGCTGGCCTTCTGCACTGCTTCATCGGCCGAAAGGGCATCGGCCATTTTGGGTACCAGGGGTTCGAAAGCGTCGTGAATCTTCTTGTTGTCCACGCCAAGGCAAACGATGGCCTTTACCTTCTTGCTCACCAGTTCATCCAGCACGCTGTAGTCGTTGCCCTTGTCCTTGCCGCCCACAATCCACACCACAGGGCGCTGCTGGCACTCCAGCGCATACCAGGCGCTGTCCACGTTGGTGGCCTTGGAATCGTTGATGTATAGCACGTCCTTGATGCTGAGGACTGGTTCCAGACGGTGCTCCACACCCTGGAAAGTGGCCAGGGAATTGCGTATGACGCTGTTTTCTATCCCGCTCACCTTAGCTGCCAGGGCGGCTGCCATGGAGTTGTAGATATTGTGCTTCCCACCCAGGGCAAGCTGGTTCAGGAACACGTCGGTCTCTTCCTCCTTGTAGCGGATAACCATCTTCTCGTTGCGCACGAAAGCGCCCTCGTCCACCTCTTTTTTCTGGGTGAAGGGGAGCATCTTGCAGCGCAGAACTATCTTCGAAAGATGGCCCACGGTAATCTCGTCGTCCGAATCGAATATGAAGCAGTCGTCCTTTGTAAGGTTGCGGGTAATGTTGAACTTGGCGTTCACATAGTTCTCCATCTTGTAACCGTAGCGGTCCAGATGGTCGGGCGTGATGTTCGTGATGATGGCAATGTCCGGATGGAAGTCATAGACATCGTCCAGCTGGAAGCTGGAGATTTCCAGGACATAGTAGTCGAAACTCTCCGTTGCAACCTGGTAGGCGTAGGACTTGCCGATGTTTCCCCCGAGTCCCACATTCAGGCCGGCGTTTTTCAGCAGGAAATAAATGAGGGAAGTGGTGGTCGTCTTGCCGTTCGAGCCGGTGACGCAAATCTTTTTCGCGCGGTCGTACCGGCTGGCGAATTCTATTTCCGAGACTATGCGGATGCCTTTTTCGCGAATCTTCTGCACCATGGGCACGTCGGAAGGAATGCCGGGACTCTTGACCACCTCGTCGGCATTGAGGAGAAGTTCCTCGCTGTGCTTTCCTTGTTCGAAAGGAATGTTCCACTTTTCCAGCTCCTTCACATACTGCTCCTGGATCTGTCCCTTGTCTGAAAGGAACACATCCTGCCCTTTAACCTTTGCCAATACCGCGGCTCCTACTCCGCTCTCGGCACCTCCTAAAACTACTACTCTTGACATATTGTCCTATCTTATCTTTAATAAAGCTAACGTACTTATTGCCAGTATAATACCTACAATCCAAAAACGGACGGTGATTTTCGCCTCGTGCTGCGGGGGAATGGGCTTGGGGATGAGCACAGGGCCATCCGGCGCCTTTTTGTCCTGATAGTGGTGGTGCAGCGGAGTCATGCTCCAGATGCGCGTGCCAACCCCCGTGCGCTTGCGGGTGTGGCGGAACCACATCCTCTGGAGCAGCACCGACAGGCTCTCCACGAAGAAAATTCCGCACAGAAGAGGCAGCAGCAGTTCCTTTCTCATAAGAACTGCACTCACGCCGATAATGCCGCCGATGGTCAGGCTTCCCGTATCGCCCATGAACACCTGGGCCGGGAAAGAATTGTACCAAAGGAAGCCGATAAGCGCTCCCACGAAGGCGCTCATGAATATCGCAATCTCGCCCGAACCGGGGATATACATGATATTCAGGAAGTTGGAGTCGATTAGATTGCCTCCCAGCCAGGCTATGATGCCCAGCACGATTCCCACCAAAGCTGATGTTCCCGCCGCCAGGCCGTCCAGTCCGTCCGTAAGGTTGGTGCCGTTGGAACAGGCGGTAATGACAAGTACTATCATCAGCACGTAAATGGCCCATTTGAAATACCAGCCCCAGACGCCTTTTACCGGAGATAGCCAGCGGTAGTCGAATTCGTGGTCCTTTACGAATGGGATGGTGGTTTTGGTACTCTTGACCACGTCTTCCTGCATGTAGCGTCCGGTAGTCACGTTGGTCTCGGTCTCCAGAGTGCGCTTGATACTATCTTTTACCTCGTGCTTTTCACGCACCACAATGTCGGGACTCATCCATACGCTAAGGCCCACTATAAAGCCTAACACAATCTGTCCCAGGAGTTTGCCCTTTTCCGACATTCCTTCCTTGCGCTTCTTGAACACCTTTATATAATCATCGGCAAAACCCAGGGCACCGCACCAAAGGGTGCTCACGATAAGGAGGATGATGTATATGTTGGTAAGGTCGCAGAAAAGGAGGACGCCGGTCAGGATGGATACGATGATGATGATGCCACCCATCGTAGGCGTGCCCTTTTTCTGAATCTGTCCTTCAAGGCCAAGGTCCCTTACGGTTTCCCCGATCTGCTGCTTCTGAAGCCAGGCAATGATGCGTTTTCCTGCGAACATGGCCACCAGGACGGCGGTGATGCCGGCAAGCATAGCCCTGAAACTGAGGAAGTTCACCAGGCCCATTCCGGGGAAATCTACACCCCTGGACTCAAGGAATTGGAAAAGATGGTAAATCATTGAACCATGCTTTTAAAAGTTTCTTCTACTATTTCTTTTTCGTCAAAATGGCGTTTTTCCTGTCCCACCACCTGATAGGTTTCGTGCCCTTTTCCGGCAAGAAGGATGGTGGCCTTGTCGGGCGCCGTCATTATCGCCGTGCGTATGGCTTCCCTGCGGTCGGTGATAACAAGTGTCTTCGAGCGGCTTGTAAGGCCCTTGAGGATGTCCTCAATAATGGCCTCCGGCTCTTCTGTGCGGGGATTGTCCGAGGTTACCACAAGGCGGTCGGAGAGTTTTTCAGCTACGGCTGCCATCTCCGGGCGCTTGGTCTTGTCACGGTCGCCTCCGCAGCCGAACAGACATACAAGGCAGCGGTCAGGAGCAATCTGCCGCAGAGTTTTCAGCACGTTTTCAAGGGCGTCGGGAGTATGTGCATAGTCCAGTACAACTGCAATTCCACGCGGTCCGCCCAGGTTTTCCAGCCTTCCCGGGGCCGATTCCAGCTTCGACAAGCCAAGTAGGGTTTCCTCCCTGTCCAGTCCAAGGCACAGGGCTGCGCTGTAAACGGCCAGCAGGTTGTAGGCGTTGTGCTCGCCGATCAGGCGGCACCAAACCTGCGTTCCGTCAATGCTCAGGAGCATACCGTCAAAGTCCTGCTCCAGTATGCGGCAACGGTAATCGGCCATGCCTTTAAGGGAATATGTCTTTATGGCGGCGCGGGTGTTCTGGACCATGACGCGTCCGTTCTTGTCGTCGGTGTTTATCAGGGCTATGGCTTTTTCGCCCAGGCCGTCGAAGAATAGTTTCTTGCAGCGAAGGTACTCGGCGAAGGTTTTATGATAGTCCAGATGGTCGTGTGTAAGGTTGGAGAATATCCCAAGGGCGAACTCCAGGCCGCTTGTACGGTCTTGTTCCACGCCTATGGAACTCACTTCCATGAAGCAGAATTCGCAGCCATTTTCCACCATCCTTGCCAGCAGGCTGTTCAGGGTGATGGGATCCACGGTGGTGTTTTCCGTTTCCAGACGCTCGTCGTCGATGTAATTCGCTATCGTGGACAGAAGGCCGCAGGAATAGCCCATGGAGCGCACCAGCTTGTACAGCAGGGTGACGGTGGTGGTCTTTCCGTTGGTGCCGGTGATTCCGCCCAGTTTCAGTTTCCCGGAGGGATGGCCGTAGAAGGCATCGGCGATGAGAGCAACAGCCTTGCGGCTGTTTTCTACCTGCACCATGGGGACACTTTGGTCTCCGCCCTCAATGCTTTCGCACACCACGGCCACGGCGCCTTTGGCGATGGCCTGCGGAATGAAGTCGTGACCGTCACTGGCAAAGCCCTTCACGGCAATGAAAAGGGCACCCGGCGTTACCTGGCGGGAGTCGCTGCAAATGGAGAGTATCTCCACGTCGGTGCTGCCCTGGACGGCCAGGGGCTGGATATTCTGTATGAGTTCTCTCAGTTTCATTTCAAAACGAGTTTCACAATGCTGCCTTTCTCGGCCTTGCTCCCGGGAGCGGGGCTTTGGCTCTGTACATGGCCGCTGCCTTCGTACTGGACCAGCAGTCCGGCGCTTTCAATGGCATAGAGGGCGTCTTTCAGTCCGCAGCCCTTCACATCCGGCACCTTGCCTTCTTCCCAGGCCATCTGTTTTTCCATCCTTGGTACGCTTGCGCTGGGGCCGATGCTTTCGTCCCAGTCGCCGTCCAGGGCGTAGAGCTTATCTACTATCTCCCTCACCGCCAGGGCCGGCAGCGTGCCGCCGTAGAAGCTCTTTCCGGAGAGATAGGAATAGACCGTTACCAATATGGTGTATTTGGGATTTTCGGCAGGGAAGAAGCCTACAAAGGTGCCCTGATTCTTCTTCCGGCCCATTGGATCGTGATATGGGTCGGCCCCGCCACGGCGTTCTGCGGCCGACAGCACCACCTGTGCGGTACCGGTCTTTCCGGCCACCTGCAGTTTGGCGCCTTTCAGGCGGGTTGCAGTACCGTCCGAAACCACCGAGCGCAGGGCGCGCGTCACGGTATCGGCAGTGGCAGGGGAGCAGATGCTCTCGTTCAAAGCGGTGGGCTTGAAGCGTTTAAGCACTTTCCCGTCCTTCTCTACGCTTTCCACAAGGTAGGGTTTCATCATCCGCCCCTTGTTCGCGATGCCGTTGTAGAAGGTCACCACGTGAAGCGGAGTCACCGACATGGAATAACCGTAGGCCGTGGTCCCAAGGGTTGTGGCCGACCAGGCGGGCGTTCCCGGACGGTTCACCATCGGCTCTATCATACCGCTTATGTCGAAGTCGAAGGCCTCTCCCATACGGTAGGAATAAATGTGGTCGAAGAACTCCTGAGGCCGTTTTCCGTAGTAAGTTTCGGCCAGGTAGGTGAACACATAGTTCGATGAAATCTCGAAACCGTGCATCACGCTTATGTCCCTGCGGCCGGTTTCCCTCTGGTAATCCAGGATGTGCACGTCCTGCTTGTAGCCCCCCACGAAACCGTTGTTGGTGGGTATGGTCTGCTCCAGGCTTTTCACATATCCGTCTTCTACCAGCGAGAGCAGCGTCATTGTCTTCATCACGGAACCCTGTTCGCCCCTTTCACGCAGCACAAGGTTCTCCCTTTCATACAGGGGAGTACTTGGCGTATCGCCGCGGGAAAGGTTCACCATTGCCCTGATGGCTCCGGTCTTGGCCTCCATCAGCACGCAAATGCCCCCGCGGATATCCTCGTTCTCGTTAATCTGGCGGCGCAGCGCCTTGTCGGCAATGTCCTGGAAATCCACGTTCAGGGTAGTCCGGATGTCGTTTCCGTCCCTTACCTTCACTTTGGCCGAGTCTATATCCCTTATCCAGCGCTTATTGTCGGTCACCCTGCGGAATTCGTATCCTTCGGTCCCGTGCAGTTCGCTGTCGAAGCTGGATTCCAGGCCAATCCGGTTTTGCTCTTTCACATAGCCGATAACCCTTCGGGCCAGTGTGTCGTAAGGATAAATCCTTTCCTCGTGGGTTTCGGCAATCATGCCCGAAGCATAGCGTCCTTCCTTGAACAGGGGGAAGGTTTTAACGCGGTTAAGGCTGGAAAGGTCTATGTTTTTCTTGATTAGCAAATAGGCATTGTTGCGCTCCCGTGCATCCAGGATGCGTTTTTCGTAATCGGCAGGAGTGCGGTCCCCGAATTCGGCGCTAAGGTATTTGGACAATTCCTTCACCTTGCTGCGGTACACGCGCTCCAGACTGTCGTCGTTGTCCTGCTTGTGCACGGTGCAGTCCATCCTAATATCATAAAGCGGGGCCGATATCGCCATTGGCCGGCCGTCGGTTGCAAGGATGCGTCCGCGCACCGGAGGGTCGATGTGCTTCTGGACTGTGGTGCGGAAAAGCGGAGCCACCCTGGGATCCACGTCGTATGTGGCCTGGATGTGAACTATCTTTATCATGATGAACACACCAAGGAGCAGGAACACCAGGGACAGGAAGAACATAACCACGTGGATTCTGTCGCGGTTTTGTATGGTGTCCTGTATTTCTTTCCTTTTGGCCATTACTTCTTCTTTATTATCGTCGCCGGTTTCTGCGGGAGGGAGGTCTTCGAACCTAGTTGCTTCAGGCGGGTTTCGGCCGTTGAGGCGCTGTGAAGTTTCACCAGTTCGGCCTCTTTCTCGGCGTGATGGATGCGCAGCTGGTCTATCATAACCTTGTTGTCGCCCACGCGGGTAAGGGTTTTATCGACCTGAAGGCCCAGGGCGATGGTGGCCCACATCAGCAGGAACAGGTACATGATGTGCAGATAGTATTTGTCGGCCCTTATCCTAAGGAGGAACTCTCCGGTGCGAAGTGCCTTGAGGGTGTTGCGTACGGCATGCCAGATTTGTCTTAACATAGGGCGGCCCTCCTTTGCGCAATGCGCAGCTTCGCGCTTCTGGCGCGGGTGTTGCGCTGGATTTCATCTTCTTCCGGGAGGATGGGCTTGCGGTTCACAGGAGTGAGGAGCTCGCTGCTGCGGATGAAGTTTTTCACCATCCTGTCCTCCAGGCTGTGGTAGGTTATTATCACAAGGCGGCCACCTTCCTTGAGGCTGCGTGTCGCTCCGTCCAGGAATTTATCCAGGGAGCGCATCTCCTGGTTCACCTCTATGCGAAGGGCCTGGTACAGCTTTGCCAGCACTTTATGCTCGGCATTTTTCGGGAGCATGCGGGCTACGGCCCTGTCCAGATCTCCTGTAGTGCCGATGGGCCTTGCCTCGGCAATAAGCCTTGCCATGGTCCTGGCACCGTCAATCTCTCCGTAATTGCGAAGAATCTGCTCCAGTTCCTCTTCGCTGCAACTGTTCACCAAATCGGCTGCCGTCCTCTTTCCGTCCTGATTCATTCTCATGTCCAGCGGCGCCTCTTCATAGCGGAAGCTGAAGCCCCGCTGAGCCGTATCGAACTGGTGCGAGCTTACTCCCAGGTCGGCCAGCACGCCGTCGAAGAACCCACTGCCATCCTGAGGCGCGGGAGCCCCTAGGAACCTGGCGTAATTTTCAATAAAGCGGAAATTATTGTGCACCAGCGTGATCCGGGGATCCTCGGGCGCGTTATTCAACGCATCGATGTCACGATCGAAGGCGATGAGACGTCCATCACCATTTAAGCGTGAAAGTATTTCGGCGGTGTGTCCACCGCCTCCGAAAGTGGCATCGGCGTATGTTCCAGATGGATTTGTGACAAGGGCGGAAACACTCTCCGCCAACAGCACAGGGATATGATATTCAAGCATTTCGAGACCTCCTTATTTTCTTGCGGATAGTCTCGAGGCGGTTTCTTTGAACTTCTCGTCAGAGAGAAGGGCGGCCTTGCGAATTTCGCTGTCCCAAATCTGGATTTTGTGGCCGACACCGCCAAATACTACCTCTTTGGTAATACCTGCATCTTCAAGCAGCTGTGACGGAATGTTCAATCGGCCCAATTTGCCATCGGCAACCAAAGTGAAGACACCGTCGTTGTACTTGGTCCAAAAATCAGCGTCTTCGATATTGAGCTCAGGGTCCAGGCCCTCCAGCACTTTGTCGCTGCGCTGAACCCATTCTCCATAGGGGAAAAGGTCCAGGCAGCGCTGCTGGACGTTCTTTTTCACTACGACGGTCATGTCCACCAGCCCCCCGCGCACCATGGCGTCACGGAAGATGGCAGGAAGCACCAGGCGACCCTTGTCGTCCAGTTTTCCGCTTGCTGTGCCGTAGAATCTGACCATCTTGGTTTCTTGTGTTACTTAATACCTTTCACGCTTGGGTACAAAGTTAGCAAAAGTTTTCCATTTTGTTACAAATTCTTCCATTTTTTTCCACATAGTTTTCAACACCTATCCTTAATGCCGCTTAATTGCTTGATCCGCAGCTAATTACGCAAATCTCTCGTTCAAAATCTGAACGAGAGATTTGTGTAAAGCGTTGTGATAAAGGGTGTTAGGCGGCACTGCTACAGTTCCCGGCGGAGGCGTGCTTTTGGGATGCCCAGCTGGTCGCGGTACTTGGCAATGGTGCGTCGGGCAATCTTATAGCCCTTGGCAGCAAGTCTTTCCACCAGTTCGTCGTCGGTGAGAGGGTTGTGCTTGTTTTCGGCGTCCACCATTTCGCGAAGCACCTTCTTGATTTCGCGGGTCGATACCTCTTCGCCGTCATTGTTCTCCAAGCCTTCGGAGAAGAAGTATTTCAGTGGAAATATGCCGAAATGGGTTTCAATCCATTTGCTGTTCACCACGCGGGAGATGGTAGAGATGTCGAATCCGGTTCGTTCGGCTATATCCTTGAGGACCATGGGTTTAAGCGAGCTTTCGTCACCATCGGCAAAATACTCTTTTTGGAAGTCGATGATGGAGCGCATGGTGCTTTCCAGGGTGTTCTGCCTCTGGCGCAGGGCCTCGATGAACCATTTGGCCGAGTCTATTTTCTGCTTGACGAAACTGGCGGCATCCTTGTCGGCCTTGGACGACGAGAGGCGGCCGTTTTCCATGATTTCCGAATACTTGTGGTTGATGCGCAGTTCGGGAATGCTGAAGCGCGGCATGGTAAGGATGAACTGGCCGTTTTCATACTCCAGATGGAAGTCCGGTACCACTTGCTGTGCCTGATCGTTGTAGGAATCGTCAATCTCGCCGCCGGGGGATGGGTTTAGGTGGCGTATTTCGTCCAGAGCCGCCTTCATTTCGTCCTGGCTAAGGTGCAAGCGGGACATTATTTTCTGAAAATGCTTGTTCTTGAAAGCCTCGAACTGGGCGTCCAGGACGCGGATTGCATTATTCACGGAAGGAGTCCTTTTCTTGTCCTCCAGCTGGAGAAGCAGGCATTCGCGAAGATCCCTTGCGCCTACCCCCGAAGGCTCGAATTCCTGAACCAGCCGAAGCATCCTTTCCACTTCTTCGGCATTAGATTCGATACCGGCGCGGAAGGCCAGGTCGTCAACCAGGGATTCTATGTCCCGCCGCAGGTATCCATCCTCGTCCAGTGAGCCGATGATAAAATTGGCCACCGTCCTTTCATGATCGGACAAATTCCTGTAACCCAGCTGCTCCTGAAGGCTTTGGGTGAAACTTTGCTTTACCGAGAAGGTGTTGTATTCCGGCCGTTCGTCCTTCCCCCAGTTGTTCACGTGCAGGTTGTAGGAAGGGATGTCGTCGTCCTGCGGGCCGTAATTCTCTTCCATGGAGCCGCCGCTTTGCTCCTGCTCTTCCACCTTGGAGATGGAAACATCCTCCTCCTTGCCTCCGGAGGAAGTGCTTTCATCAATCACGGGATTGTCGTTCAGGACCTCCCGAACATGCTGTTCCAGGGCTTGCACCGGCATCTCAATCAGCTTTATGGTCTGAATCTGGAGCGGCGAAAGCTTCTGTTGCAGTTTTTGCTCGAGTCCCTGTTTGATGGCGGCCATTTGCTTTATCGAGGATAGTTGATGCTTTCCTTTATAATATAAGCCGTGGGGTAGGAGGCTTTAAGGCTGTTATAGACTTTCAGGGCCTCGTCCTTCGTTCGGAAATCTCCAATTGCCACCTTGTAGTTCGGGGAAATGAAGTTGCGGTAAACCCCGTGTTCCGGGAACAGGCGGCGAAGTTCCGCCTCGATTGCGGCCGAACGGCTTCGCGCGCTGGCGCTGTTATCGTAAAAAACCCTTACGCGATATCCGGTAATGGTTTTTTCGGCATTCTTCTTAATGTAAGAACGGAGTGCATTTTTCATTGCCGGGCTTTGGGAAATTTCCACTCCCGGGCCGATGATTGAAAGTATGTCCTTTCCCACGAAGGTGGAATCTACGCGGGCTACGCCGGTGGTATCCTGCGCCCGGAGGCCGATGCCCCCCAGCAGGATAAGACCCAATATTATAATGGCTTTTTTCATATCCTATTGTGAGAACGAGTTGAATGTGAGGCCTTTAAACGACCAGGGCTTGCGCGGGATGCCGTTTTTGCGAAGCACCGCCTGTACGTCCACATCGGCAGTCAAATCTTCCAGTGAACCTTTGGCCGCTATGACAAGGATGTCCAGGAGCGAGACTCCGTCTGCAAGGGTGACGCTGCAAGAGAGTTCGTAGTCCTGCAGGGTTTTGCCTTCCAGTTCAAGATTGCCGGTAATGAAGTTCGCGATTGGCTTCTGGTCGTAGAAGATGGTTCCGGCTATGTCCTGAACGGAAATATTGCGGGCGGGATTGTCTATTCCAAGAATAAGCTTGGCGTCCATGGTCCGGCTGGACGTAGGTACAATGTATTTAATGCCCATGGAAGTAAGGCTTATCTCCTTGATTTTTGACACCCCGCAGCCGCTGAGGAGCAGGGCTGCTACAATAAAGATGCCTATGTGACGCAAATTTTTCATCAGCACAAATATAAATCTTTTTTTTGAGAAAATACCCTATTTTCAGGTATGACGCAGGCTATTCGCAAATGAGGGTGGCGGAGGTGCAGTCCTGCACGCGCACGGTGGTGTAACTGCCCTTGCTTCGGCCGGCAGCGGGGAATACGCACATCATATTATTGGAAGCCCGGCCGCAAAGCATTGCGGGATCACGTTTCGAAGGCCCTTCAACCAGGACTTCCAGGCACCTGCCGATCTGGGCGCGGTAGCGCTCCAGTGACTTACGGTTCTGAAGCTCGATTATTTCGTTCAGCCGACGGTTCTTGACCTCGGAGGGAACGTCATCCTGCATGGTGCGGTTCGCAAGGGTGCCCGGGCGGTCGGAATAGGCGAACATGAAGGCCCAGTCGAAACCAACTTCCTCCATCAGGCTGAGCGTCTGGGCGTGATCTTCCTCTGTCTCAGAGCAAAAGCCCGCAATGACATCGGTAGTAAGGCCGCAGTCCGGCATTACCTCCCGAATCTTCGCAACCCGCTCCAGATACCACTCCCTGTCGTATTTTCGCCGCATTTTTTCAAGCATGCGGGAACTTCCACTCTGCACCGGCAGATGTATGTGCTTGCAAATGTTGGGGTGTGCAGCCATAGCGTAAATAACCTCGTCGCTGATATCCTTTGGATGGGAAGTCGCAAAGCGAACGCGAAGATCGGGCGCAATCGCAGCCACCCGTTCCAGCAGGTTCGCGAAGTTTACCGTCTCCGTTTCGCTCTTCCATAAATAGCTGTCCACATTTTGCCCCAGCAACGTAACCTCCTTATAACCACGTGAATACACATCGCAGGCCTCCCGCACGATGGAATGCGCGTCGCGCGAGCGTTCGGCTCCCCGCGTATAGGGCACCACGCAATAGGAGCACACGTTATTGCAACCCCGCATTATGGAAATGAAGGCCGATATCCCGTTGCGGTCGGTACGGACTGGGGTAATATCGGCGTAAGTCTCTTCGCGCGAAAGGAGTACGTCCATCTGGGGATTGTCCGGGCGCACGGCTTCCAGCAGGCGAGGCAGGGAACGAAAGGCGTCGGGCCCCACCACCAGATCTACCTTCTTGGTTTCCAGGAGCTTATCCTTCAGGCGCTCGGCCATGCAGCCCACGATTCCCACGATGAGCCCGCTCCGATGCGCCCTCAGCTGGTTGAACAGCTCCAGGCGGCCCCATATGCGCTGTTCGGCGTTCTCCCGGATGGAGCAGGTGTTCGCCATCACCAGATCGGCCTGGTTCATGTCTTCCGTCCTGGTGTATCCGGCGTTTTCAAGGATTGCGAAAATGACCTCGGTGTCATTCACGTTCATCTGGCAGCCGTATGTCTCGATATATGCTTTCATGTCGCTATGGTGCATAAGAATTTCATTGGCAGCGGGAAACGAAGGCCTCCACAAAGCCGTCATCGCCGCGGGCCGTAATGCGGATTCCCGGGGCAGGGACCTTGACACCCTGATGATGGAAGGAGTTGACTTCAAGGGAATCAAGCCCAAAGATCTGCGCCAGGGTACTTCCTTCCTCAAGGCCGATTTTATGCCGCGCACCACCGCCATGCCCGGAATTGTGGGGGAGTTGAGAGGGGATGTCCTGATATAGCGAACCTCCCAGGACCCCGACTCCGGCGCTTGCATACATATCCATTACAACTTGGCGCCGAAAGCCAGGTCTCCGGCATCGCCAAGGCCGGGCACGATGTAGCTGTGCGAGGTAAGTTCCTCATCGATGGCTGCAACCCAAAGGGTTATGTGCTCGTCGAACTTCTTGCAAAGCTGGTCCACGGCATAGCGGCTGGAAATGGGGCAGACAAGGTGAATATTCGCCGGTTCGCCTCCTTCCTCCAGCAGTTTCTGCAGGCCGATTTCAATGGATGAGCCGGTTGCCAGCATGGTATCGGCCAGGATAAGTGTTTTTCCTTCCAGCGAGGGGCAGGTGCAGTAATCGGCCCTTATCTGGAAGTAGTCCCCTTTGCCGTATTTGCGGAAGGCGGCAAGGAAAGCCGTCTCGGCATTGTCAAAAACATCGAAGATACCTTTCTGCAGGGGCAGGCCGGCACGGATGATTGTGGCTATAACAATCTGGGTATCATAGGTCGATACCTTTGCAATCCCCAGCGGTGTTGTGACATCCTTTGTACTGTAATCCAGAGTTTTGGAAATTTCGTAGGCGAAAATGTGCCCCAACCTTTCAAGGTTGGTACGGAAACGAAGGCTGTCTTTCTGGATGCGTGCATCACGCATTTGAGCTAGGAAGGTGTTGAGAACGGTATTGTCCTCTCCGATGTTGATGACTTTCATGGGCTTCGAACAGATGATTCGAAGTACAAATTTATAAAGATTATTTGATTTTGCAAACCTGGTCCTCGGAGAAGGAGAAATAACTGTCTTCGGCTACTATTATGTGGTCGATGAGCGAAATTTCCACGGCGCGAAGCGTGCGTTTTAGGCGTTCCGTCTGGTAAATATCGGCCTCTCCTGGTCTTGGATTGCCGGACGGATGGTTGTGTACCAGGATAACGTAGGAGCATTGTTTCTCTATGGCCCGGCGCAGGATCTTTTTGGTGTCCAAAGAAGTATTCTCCATGCTTCCGGAGCTGATCATCTCTTTGCCAATGACATAGTGCGAACGGTTCATCATTATTATCCAGCACTCCTCGTGATCTATGTTCTTCAGGTGCGGAATCATTATCTGGTAAACCATTGCCGGCGAGGTGATACTCCTTTTATCCATGATTGACAGTTCCTCGAAACTTCGCCGGCCAAGTTCCAGCGCAGCGGCTATTGTGATGGCCTTGACCTTTCCTACGCCTTTCTGCCGTTCCAGGATCTCCAGGGGCATGGTGGCCAGAAGGGCAAGCCGCCCTCCGCAGGAGAGCATCACTTCCTGGGCAAGCTCCAGTACGTTTTTCCCTCCTGTCCCGCTGCTAATCAGTATTGCCAGCAGTTCAGCGTTGGACAAGGCTCTTGCACCCTTCTGGCGCATCTTTTCCCGGGGCCTTTCATCCGGACACATTTCCATAATTCGCATAGGCCATTTCCTTTTAGGCCGCAAGATAGGAAGGGCAAAGAAAAAACAACACAATCGGTTAAAAAATTGTGTTGTTTTATATCGAAAATGTGTTGTTTTTTATGATTGGCTATTGGATGAAAGCAATTATTTCGCCTTTTTCAACGGCATCTCCCTGCTTTCCAAGCACTGCCACCAGGCAGCCATCAACCGCTGCAATGAGTTCTTCCATCCCGTAATATGCCTGCACATGACCTATCACCTCCCCGGCCGATACCTTCTTTCCGACCACCGGGGCCTTGGAGGCGTCGTTAACGTCCAGCTCCCAAATGATGCGGCCTTTCACCGGAGATTGAACTGGAGTAGCCTTAGGATAGCGTGCGTTGTATTCCTCGACGGAGAATTTTGGCATTTCAATTACCGGACGCTCCAGCACGATGGGGGCGCCTGCCTTTGCCTTCAGTTCTTCCAGCTCCTTGTTGAACCGCTCCTTGGCTATGCCGCTGCGGTAGTCCAGATACTGGCGCTCGTGCATTGCCAGTTCGAACAGTTCTTCGTCGTCCTGGCCATAGTCCCAGCCCTGCTCGTCCATCATCTTGCGGAAGCGCGGAAGTTCGTCCGGATAATTGTCCTGAGGATTGCCGGTGCTGAATTCCATACCCTTTTCCTTTGCCAACGCCACGATTTCCGGCGCCAACTCCCCGGGGAGCTTACCCATATTGCCCAGTATCATTCCCCAGGTATCCTTGTCGATTGTGGTCCAGCGGGGCTTGTCCCCAAGCATGTTGAACAAGTTCATCAATGCAGTGTTCTTGACATACTGGCTGAAAGGCGTCACCAGAGGCGGATATCCAAGGCGAGGCCAGACGTATTCCACTTCCTCGAAGAGTTTTACCATCAAGGTGTCCAGGCTCATTTCCGGACGGCCGTGAGCCCTTTGGGTGGCGTTAATCGCACCTTGGAAGCCTTTCAAGTCCGCCATCATCGAGCCCATCATTCCGCCGGGAAGGCCGCAGCCCACCAGCAGTGAGGTCATCTTCGCGTTGGAAGGGTTAATCCAGTAGCCCAGGAAGTCGTCTATGAATTTCTGGGTGAGGCGGCGCACCTCCATATAGGCGTCCATGTTC
>CACYCP010000062.1 GCA_902772985.1 uncultured Bacteroidia bacterium
ACATCGGCCGAGAAGAACCTGCTCACCGTGAAGCTCGCCTCCATCAAGTACTACGACAACCTGCCCACCACGGGCGACGAGACGGGACGCGCCTTCCGCGACATCGACCTGGAGAAGAAACTCCTCTTGGAGGCCCACAAGATTGGTCTCGGAGCTCAGTTCGGCGGTAAGTATATGGCTCACGACATCCGCGTCATCCGTCTGCCGCGCCACGGTGCCAGCTGTCCCATCGGCATGGGCGTAAGTTGCAGCGCAGACCGCAACATCAAGTCCAAAATCAACGCAGACGGCGTTTGGATTGAGAAGATGGACTCCAACCCCTCGGAGCTTATCCCTGAAGCACTTCGTCGTCCTGGAGAAGGGCCCAAGGGCATCGAGATAGATTTGGATAAAGGCATTGATGCAGTAAGGGCCGAGCTTTCCAAATATACTGTCGGCACCCGTGTAAACCTGAAAGGCACCATCATCGTGGCCCGTGACATCGCTCACGCCAAACTCAAGGCCCGCCTGGATGCCGGGGAAGAGATGCCCGCATACTTCAAAGACCATCCCATCCTGTATGCCGGCCCGGCCAAGACACCGGCAGGCATGCCTTGCGGCTCCATGGGTCCCACTACGGCCAACCGTATGGATCCGTACGTAGATGAATTCCAGGCTCGAGGCGCATCCCTGGTGATGATTGCCAAGGGGAACCGTTCACAGGTGGTTACCGATGCCTGTAAAAAACACGGCGGTTTCTACCTGGGCACCATAGGTGGCGTGGCCGCCGTACTTTCCCAGAGCAGTATCCGCAGCATCGAATGCGTGGAATATCCGGAACTGGGCATGGAAGCTATCTGGAAAATCCGCGTGGAAGACTTCCCCGCTTTCATCCTTGTAGATGACAAGGGGAACGATTTCTTCCAGACTATTTGAACTCCTCCAGGGAAACGGCCTGGAATGTAATATGCGCCTGGGAACTCTCGTAGAGGATTCCCAGGGTATTTTTATCTATCATGGTCAGGCAGGAATATCCCCAGCCCGTACCTTCGTCAAGGAGGACCTTCGAAGGCCAACTTTCCCCGCCGTCCAGGCTCAGGCGGATGGTGATGTTGCAGCGTCCGTTCTTATCGGCAGGATTGGAGAAGAAAAGTAGGTCTTTTCCAAGGGAATTCTGCGCTGCAGGGACATTCAGAAGGCCTGCCATGCACACCGGTTCCTCCAGGGTGCAGTCCGAGGGATGCTTCTCCCAGGTTTTGCCATAGTCGCGGGTTATGAAAACGCGGCGGCCGGTGCGAAGGTTGTTCCGCATATTCAGCATCAGGACGCCGGGAGCGACTTCCGCCACCTGGGATTCCGTGGTGTTTTCAACCGGAGAATCGTGCATATTCCAGCTCTTTCCCCCGTCCTTGGAATAGATAAGACCGGAATATGGCATCCGGCCGATATCCTGGTGCTGGAAAGGTACGACCAGGGTGCCGTCGGAAGCCGTAATGCCGCGCCCGGGGCCCTGGAAAGTGAAAAACCATTCCGGGCGCTTCACTTGCGGCGTGATGCTCACCGGGGCCGACCAACTGACACCGTCGTCCGTCGAACGGGACATCATCAGTTGGGGCGTGGTCTCTGGCCCCATGCCGTCCCCGGCGCTCCACCAGGCCGCCTGGCCGGGATTTCCGCCGTGGGCCCAGGCTGCGAAAAGGATGATGTCGCCGCTGCCTTCGTCAAGTAGTATGCAGGGGTCGCCTATTCCGTTACGGGATTCGGAAAGCCCACCATAAGTGCCCATGTCCATGGCCGTAATCATCGGCTCCCAGCTGAGCCCTCCGTCCAGAGAGCGGGAAATACCAACGTCAATGTCTTCCTGAAGGTCGAAGGAACTGTTGTGGCGTATGTCGTAGGTGGCGATGAGCGTCCCCTTCTTGCTTGTGACGATGCCCGGAATCCGGTAGGCGGCAACGCCGTCGTCTCCCCCGCTGCGAACCTTGATGGCTGCCCTGTGCCAGAGGGCCCCGCTTTCCTCAAAAGCATATCCTCTTGCCTTCAGTTCCAGCCGGAAGGGTTTTGCGAGCTCTTTAACCGAGGCGGGTTCTATATTGACATAGAGGAGACTGTCCTTTACAAAATAGTTATCCAGGGCTACTCCGCGGGCTCTCAGCTTCAATGAGATTTCCGGGGTCGAAAGCTTCGCCACCGCCACATCCTGCCCGGCCACAACCGGGACTTGGAAATGGTTGACTTGTATTTTTTCACTGGAACAGGAGATGGCCAGAATGAGGAAGAGAGTATTTACCAGACGTTTCATGCTTTCAAATTTTCGTAAAGATACGAAAATAATTTATACCTTTGCACGATATGGCTAAACTGTGGTCAGACATATTGGCGCCCATTGCCATCGCCGGCGCCCTGATTGCCCAGACCGCGGGAGTTGAACTCTCGCGGGCCTCGAAAGTGCGCCACAGCTTCCCCAATGTGCAACGGAAGGACACCACAGCCATCAAAGATACAATCATCGTCAAAGACAAGATCAGCGAAGAAGAGGAGGAAGAGTTTTTCCTCTTCGGCGAGGAAGACAAGACGCCCAAAGTCTTCGCCAGGGACACGATGAAAGTACCCGACAGCCTGAAAACCACCGATCCCTTCTTGTACGAGTGGTATGTTGCGGTTAAAGATGCCTATACGCACCGCCTGGTTGTGGATTCCCTGAAAGAGGCCGGCGACAGCCTGGTCTGGCCCGTCATCGACTCCCTCTATATTGCCGATTCCACTGCCGTCGCGAAGGCGGCATTCGAGAAGTGGTACGCAGGGCTTTCCAAGTCGGAACGCAAGCGCTACGACTATGAACGGAAACTGCCCGCCATCCGTCACCGCCAGGATTCCATCAGGCATCACAAAGACAGCATCAAGCGCGTCAAAGACAGTATAGTCCAAAGCACACCGCGTATTCTGGAGACCTCGTTCCTGCCGGATTCCATGCACTACAAACGCATTGTGAACTGGAAGCACGAGCGCTATTTCAACAGCATAGAAACCTTCTTCTGGGACACCACTGCAAATTACCACTTCTACGACTACCCCTTCATGCGGACCGACGTTGGAGCCAGCTGGCTGGGAATGCCCGGCTCTCCGGTCCAGCAATACAATTATTTTCTTCGTGACACCAAGGGCTCGCCCAGCTACTTCCAGGCGCTGGAAAGCTGGACCTACACCCCCGACAACCTCACATTCTTCAACACCAAGACGCCTTACACCGAACTGGAATACTACGGTAATCTTTTCTCCAGCAAGACTTTAAGTGCCGATTCATACAGGGTTTTCACCACCCAGAACATCCTGCCATCGCTGAACGTTTCCCTGGAAATGAAACGCTACGGCGGCGCCGGAACCCTAAGGAACGAGGAAACGCATAACCGCAGTTATTTCGTTACGGGCAACTACCTGGGCAAGCGTTATCTGGCCCACGGCGGCCTCATCTACAACGTGGGAAGCCGCCAGGAAAGCGGCGGCGTCCAGGAGACCAAGTGGATCAGGGATACCACGGTGGACGTTAGGGAAATAAGCGTGAATATGGAATCGGCCAGCACCCGCCATAAGAAGCTCACCGTCTTTTACGACCAAAGCTACCGCATTCCATTCAATTTCATCGAGAAGCTGCGCCATCGCGGAGACAGCACCTGGACCATGGCCGATACCGTGAACACCGATATCACCACCGCGTTCGTAGGAACCTCCACGGAATATACCAGATATACGAAAAAGTATGTGGACAATTATTCCCAGTCTTTGTCGGATTTCTACAACGGGCAGTTCTTCATCAATCCGTCCAAGAGTTCCGACTCCCTCAGGACCGCCAAGCTGGAAAACCGTATTTTCATACGCGTGCAGCCCTGGAAGGACAATTCCGTGATATCAAAAGTTGAAGGCGGAGTGGGGCACCGCTTCCAGAACTTCTACCTGCAATCGCCCACCGAAGTCCTTTATAAGCCTTCCAACATATCTTGGAACACATTCTATGCATATGCGGGAGCCGAAGGGCAGCTAAAACGCTACTTCAACTGGACGGCCCTTGGGCAGTATAATTTCGCCGGAAACGAGGTGAACGACTTCTTCATAAAGGCCGATGCCACGGTGAATGTTTTCCCCTTCCGCCGTCACCCCAACAGCCCGATAAGCCTTAAAGCCAGCTTTGAAACCAGGCTTGACGAGCCCGATTTTTACCAGCAGCACTTCTACTCCAACCACTACAAATGGGAAAATAATTTCGGCAAGATTTCCACCACCAAGGCCCAGGCAACCCTGGATATCCCGTCCTGGGACTTGAAGGTCATGGCAGGATATGCTCTCCTTGCCGGAAACGTCTATTACGACACGCTTGGCATCGTGCGCCAGAATGCCGATCCCATGAGCGTAATTACCGCGGGGCTGACGAAGAACTTCGTTTTCGGCCCTGTGCATCTTGAAAATTCGGCCTTGCTGCAGTTCTCATCGAACCAGGACGTGCTGCCCCTGCCGCTTCTGGCTTTGAACCTGCGCTGGTATGTGCAGTTCAACATCGTGGATCCCAAGGTGCTGCAACTGCAGGCCGGCATTAACGCCCGCTACACCACGAAATGGTATGCACCGGCATTCAATCCGGTTGCAGGGGTATTTACCTCGCAGAACAAGGAATCATACGGCAACTGCCCGGTGTTTGACGTATTCATCAACATGCAGTGGAAGAAATGCTGCATATTCATAAAACTGGAGAACGCCGGAAACGGCTGGCCCATGAAGAAACACGACTACTTTACTGCCCACCGTTACATACAGACTTCCAGGGCCATCAAGTTTGGTATATCCTGGCCCTTCTATCCCATGCTGGGCAAGATGAGGAAACTAAGTGACCGTGCCGGTTCCGGATTTGGCGGAGGTGGCGGCACTGGCGGCAGTTCCGGTGGGCTTTCCGGCCTCAGGGGCGGCATTGGAGGCATGCTCAACAACAACCGATGAGTTTGCGCTCCTTCATATTTACAGGCTCCCTGTCTTTCCTTCTACTGTTCTGTCCTTGGCATAGTACCCTTGACTTGTCCTTGGCTCCGGAAGCAGTCACAGCCATAGAAGGCTCCAGCCTGAGCATAAGCCGATACGACAAACTGGTCCGGCGTCACGCTGCAACCATAGGCTGGGACTGGAGGCTGATTGCCGCCATCATCTATCACGAATCGCGTTTCCACAACGAGGCCACTTCGGAAAAGGGCGCAACCGGCCTTATGCAGATTCATAGCACCCGTTATAGCACCGAGGACCTTCTGGACCCGGATTTCAACATTTTCGTAGGATGCCGCTACCTTGGACGGCTGGAGAAAATGTATGAGACTGCCAATCATCCCGAAGCCGTTAAATTCGCCCTTGCCGCCTTTAACTTGGGCGATGGCAAAATAAGCCACCACATAGAGGAAACCAGGGGAAAGGGGCTGGACGCAACGCGTTGGAGCAACGTGGCGACCTGCCTTCCCAAAGGCCACCATACAGTTGCTTACGTGGAAAAAGTTCTGGATACTTATGCCTATTACCGGCAGCAGTACCCTATTTAATCGGCCTTGACGGTCTTGGCCGGATCTATCGAAGAAATCACAAAGGAAGGCAGCCACAGCAGGGCAAGTATGCCCGCGAAGGCTGCGGCATCGGCAATGATAATCCAGGTCGGGGAGACGTGGACGGGAACGTAGGAGACGAAATAATTCGCCGGATCCAGCTTCAGCAGATGGGTTTTATCCTGGATAAGGCAGAAAAGCAGGGCCAGCGCATTCCCGATGAGCATTCCCTTCAAGACAGCCCTTGCCCCAATACGGATAAAGATTCGGCCGATGGCCCCGTCCCTCATACCCATGGTTTTTAGGCTGCCGATGGTGGGAATGTTCCTGAGGAGCATTATAAGCAGGCCGGAAATCATATTGAACGCCGCCACCACGGTCATAAGGATGAGGATTATCACCACATTGAAATCCAGAAGTGACAGCCAGTCAAATATCTGCGGATAATTTCTACGGGCCGATGAAACATAGAGATTCTCCTCTTCCGGGGCCGTGCTGTTAAGGATTACCGTGCTTATGAGCCCCTCCATTTCCACCGGGTCGGCACGGTCCGAAATACGCACGTCCAGACAGGAAACCATATCCTCATCCCAGCCGTTCAGCCGCTGGATGTCATCCAGACGGGCATAGACCAGAAGATTGTCGTCCAGTTCCACCAAATCCCGGTGAATGGCTGCAATCTTGAATTTCCGGACGCGAACTTTTTCGCCGATGAAATAAGTGGTAAGGTCGTCCCCCACCCCAAGGCCGGTGATTTCCGAAAGGCGGGAAGGAATGCTTACGGCAAGGGATGGCCGGTCGTCGCCTGGCATCCCCTTCACGATGACACCGTGGACCACATCCCCGTTTTTCACTATACCGGGACGTATGGCCAGGGGCTCGATTCCCTTGACTCCGGGAAGGGTCAGAATCTGGTCCCGGGAAGGGAGTTCCCGCGCCATGGAGGTCGGTTCACCCTGCTCCCGCTGCACGTAGGGCGAGATTCTTACATCGCCGGCAATGGCCGAAACACCCTCCCGGACAGCATGCCGGAAGCCCTGTGAAACGGCCACTGCAACGATGATGATAAAGAAACTTACGGCGATTGCCACCGCCGCAATGTTCCCTTGAAATTTAAGTTTGGACGATATGAACCTTTCCGCTACCAAATATGTACTCGTTCTTCTTCAGGACGGAACATGGGATCCCCTTCTCTAACGTCGAAGGCATCGAAGAAGGACTGGAAATTGCGGATTGATACATTAACCCTGTTCACTGCCAGGGAATGAGGATCCAAATTGGTGAGGCGGGCTTTCTCCTGGTCGGTGATGTTCTGGGCCCAGATTGCGCCAAAGCTAAGATAGAAGCGTTGTGCACGGGTAAAGCCGTCAATCATAGGATCCTTCTTGCCTGCTGCGGCATTTTCCATGGCTGTATAGGCAATGGACAAACCGCCGTGGTCGCCTATGTTTTCACCAAGGGTGTAACGGCCGTTGGCATGTACGCCGGGAAGGACCTCCACAGCGTCGTACTGGGCTACAAGCTTGTCGCCAAGGGCGTCAAACTTTGCCTTGTCGGCAGCAGTCCACCAGTTCACCATATTGCCGTTGGCATCGAACATGGAACCCTGGTCGTCGAAACCGTGGGACATTTCATGGCCGATGACAACACCGATTCCGCCGTAGTTCACCGGATCATCGGCATCAGGATCGAAGAAAGGCTTCTGAAGGATGCCTGCAGGGAAGCAAATCTCGTTGGTGGTGGGATTGTAGTAGGCGTTGACAGTCTGGGGAGTCATGCCCCATTCGGTCTTGTCGGTGGGCTTCCCAAGCTTCTGGAAGTTGTCCTGGACATACCAGGCGTGTGCGGCGCGAAGGTTTTCGTAATATCCGTTTTCGGGATTGACCTCAAGAGTGCTGTAGTCTTTCCACTTGTCCGGATAGCCAATCTTCACGGTAAAGGCGGCAAGTTTTTCCTGTGCCCTCACCTTGGTGCTGTCGCTCATCCATTCCAGCTGGTCGATGTGCTGGCCAAGGGCGGTACGGAGGTTCTCCACCAGAATAACCATCTTCTGCTTGGAGCTTTCGGGGAAGAAACGGTTCACATACATTTCACCCACGGCTTCGCCCAGGAGGCTGTTGGGAACGCTCATAGCCCTCTTCCAGCGGGGCTGCTGCTCCTTGGCGCCGCCCATCTGATGGGAATAGAACTCCCAGTTTGCGGCATAGAATTCATCGGAAAGGGCCGATGAACATCCGCCCACATACTGGGCTGTCAGATAGGACTTGAGAAGTTCAAGGTCCGTCTTCTGCAAATAGGAGGAGAGGAATTCGAAATAGCTGGGCTGCTGGACAATCACCTTCTCCTGGGGAGCCACGCCGGCAGCGCCGCAAATCTGGCCGAAACGGATTCCGGGATATTTGCTGTCAATCTGTTGGGTGGACATGGGATTGTAAATGGCCATCATGTCGCGGTTCTGTTCACGGCTCCAGAAGGCATGTGCAATGGCAGTTTCCACCTGAAGGGCTTCCGAAGCCACTTTTTCCGGCTGGGGAACGCCTGCAAGGCCAAGAACGGTCTCGAGATACTTCTTGTAACCATCCTTGAGGTGCTTGTTGCTTTCCAGGAGATAATAGTCCCTGTCACCCATACCAAGGCCGCCCTGGCCAAGATAGAGAACCTGCATATCGCTGTTCGCAAGGTCCGCCTCCACGCCGAAGTTCAAGAAACCTCCGTCACCCACCAGGGCCATCTTTCCAAGGGCCAGGGCAAACTGCTCACGGTCCTTGACGGCCGCTATTTCATCAATGTATTTAAGGATGGGCTTGGCGCCAAGCACATTACGGGTGGTGGAGTCCAGGGCCATTTTGTACAGGTCGGAAATTTTCTGTTCCACGCTTCCGGGAGCGGCTTCCATGGTGGTCATGCTCTCGAAAAGGGCATTCAGGTTCTCCTGTGCCTTTTCACGGAGAGAGTCAAAACTGCCGTAGCGGGAGAATTCCGGCTTAAGGGGATTCTTGGCCTGCCAGCCGCCGGTGGCATATTGGTAAAAATCCTCTTTAGGGCTGGTAGTGGGGTCAAGATCTGTCAGATCCAGTGCCGGAGTGCCGGTTTTGGGGGCGCAAGCGGCAATAGCAAGGAATGACATCATTGCAATTAATGTTTTTTTCATTTTTCTTCCAGGTTAATACTAAATAATTGACAAGTTTAATTGTGCAAAATTACTTATATTTGCATTAATTATGGCAATGAAAGTCAAAAATATATTAATCCGTTACGCTATTTCCACCTTGGGGCTCATTCTGGTAGCCCTTGGCGTGGGCGTATCCATAAAATCCAATCTAGGAATAGCACCGCCTTCCTGCCCGCCAACCCTGCTGAACCTGAAGTGGACCGGCATCTCCGTCGGGACCTTCACCTGGATGATGCACCTGCTGTTCATCATTATGCAATTTTGCATTCTTGGGCGGAAATTCAAGTGGAGATACCTTATGCAAATTCCGGCCGCCTTCGTCTTCGGCTATCTTTGCGACGCTTCGATATGGCTTTTCAACGCCATTGACGCTCCTTCAACCAACTATCTTGTCCAGATTCTGCTTTGCCTTGCAGCCGTTGTACTCACGGCCCTGGGCATTAAACTGGAAGTTCTGGGAAAGGGCTGGATCCTGGCCGGTGACATGACCACCGCAGTCCTTTGCCAGGCGGTCAAAGGGCGTTTCAGTACGGTGAAAGTCATTTTCGACATTTCCCTGGTGGCAATTACCGCCATCCTGTCCTTTATTTTCTTTGGGAAGCTTACTGGTAACGGAAGTACCGTCGTCATACGGGAAGGCACCCTTATCCTGGCTTTCCTCACCGGCGCCTGCATGAGGTTCACCGATCCCATCCTGGACCGCCTTTTCGGCCATATGGTCCCCAAGGAAGATGAGTAGCCGCGCGGGAAAACTGGTTCGTGAGCTTATGCTGCCCGTTGCAATCGTCACAGGCATAAGCATTTATTTTATCTTTCAGGCCGTCCCCGCCTGGCACGGGGCCGAAAAGACGCTGGAGGCAATGGTGCAGTCCGGACAGCGCCTGGTGATAGCCATCCTTCTGTTTTTCCAATTCGTGAAGGTGTCCCCCCACCAGATTCATTTTACCCGCTGGCACTTTGGAGCCCTTGCCCTTCAGGTCCTTTCCTTCCTTCTTCTTTCCGCCGTGGTCCTGTACTCCACAAAGCCTGCAACCCGTATGCTGCTGGAATGCGGTATGCTGTGCATGATTTGCCCGACTGCATCGGCAGCAGGAGTTATCACCGACCGCCTTGGCGGGAATCTGTCCACAACGGTAAGCTACGTGGTACTGACGAACTTATGCGCCACCTTCCTTATTCCGCTTGTCATTCCGGTAATTAATCCATCGGCCACAATGGGTTTCTGGAAATATGTGGGGCATATCGCAATGAGGGTTTTTCCCGTCCTCATCTTTCCGGGACTGGTGGCTTGGACCCTGCGTTATACCACCCACCGGCTGCAGCGGAAACTGATGCGCTGGGCCCCTAATTCATTCTATGTCTGGGGCGTCGGCCTGTGCCTTGCAATGATTCTTGCCACAAAAGCCCTGATTGAAAGCGGCTTTGGAACAGGAATCCTGGCTTGCATAATGCTTGTGTCCCTATTGTGCTGCGCCCTTCAATTCGCCGCAGGAAGGAAGATGAGCCGCGACCGGGTAGAAAGCCTAACGGCCAGCCAGTCCCTGGGCCAGAAAAACACCAGCTTCCTTATCTGGCTGGGATACAATTATTTCACCCCGGTAACTTCCGTTGCCGGCGGTTTTTATGCCATTTGGCAGAACCTTTACAACAGTTGGGAAATCTACCGCAAAGAGAACTGGAACACTTCCAAGATGGAGGGATAGGTATTTTTCAGAAGGGGTGGAAGTGATGATTTCGCAACCCAGGCGGCCTTTGTTATGTCCTCCTCCCTTTGCGGCGTAAGGTTGGTGGGATCGGTATAGAGCATGTCGTACCACCAGGTGTGCTTCAGGTGCCAGACACCGTCGCGAAAATACACGTGGTCGGTAATGCAAATCAGGCGGCGGAGCTCCAGCTGGTCCACTCCCGTTTCCTCCTGTACCTCCCTTATTGCACAAACCTCAATGTCTTCGCCTTTCTCCTGATGGCCCTTCGGGAGGTCCCAGTGGCCGTTTCTGGAGATGAGGAGAAAGTCTCCGCGGCGGTTTGAAACCAGGCCTCCCGCAGCAGTGACTTCCTTGAATTCGGCACAAATCCTCTTGTAGCCGCGCTCCACGTCATCCGTCGGAATATAAATGCGGGAAAGGCTGTCGCTGGTCTCGAACATGCAAACCAAATCGTGGATGTCCAGCTTCTCCCCAAGGTGGAATTCCACGCAATTCGGATCTCCCAAAGCCTCGTCACCGGGTGAGCATATTATTATGGACCTGTTCCCGAAGTATATTTTGTGCATAGTTTTTGCTATATTTGTCCCACAAATATACGAATTATGACTCAAATAGAGAGCAAACACGGCACCGTTTCACGCCAGAGTTACGAACTTTACATGTCGTTCACCGACCTTGGCAATTTCAAACGCATGCTCCCCGCCGACAAGCAGGATATTATTACTGCCGATTTCGACACCCTGAACGCCAGCATCCAGGGATTCAACATTGGCGTGAAGGTGCACGAAAGGGTGCCCTATTCCAGGATTGAACTGGTGGATTACGGCGCTCCCTTTGCCTTTCACATAACGATTCACTTCGATCCCGCCCCGGAGAATCCCTACCACACCGACTTCTGGATTGAAGTCCAGGCCGATTTGAACCTGATGATGAAGATGATGCTTTCCGGAAAAGTGAAGGAAGCCCTGGACAAGGTGGTGGATGCCCTGGTGGATGCCTCCAACGGCAAAATGCCCGAAAACTTCGACCCTGCCGTTTGGTCGAAATGACGCTTCATCCTCAGTTCGGCCGAAGCCTTCAGGCTTCAATTGGCGAAAGTCGCGCCGCCAGGGTACTGGAGGCGCTTTCGTCACAGCCTTCCACGGCCATACGCCTGAACCCTTCGAAGTTGAAGCACTGCCCTTTCGATGGCGCAAAACCCGTTCCCTGGAGCCCTTACGGCTACATTCTGGACAGCCGCCCCGTCTTCACCCTTGATCCCCTGTTCCACGCCGGATGCTACTACGTGCAGGATTCATCGGCAATGTATGCCGGACACATTTTCCGGCAACTGCCCCTGGAGGAAGGCTGCGCCGTGCTGGACCTATGCGCCGCCCCGGGAGGCAAGACCACAGACCTGGCGGCATCGCTCCGGGAAAGGCTGGGCGACCGCTTCACCCTTATCGCGAACGAAGTGATGCGAAGCCGATACGGCGTGCTTAAAAGCAATGTGGAGACTTGGGGCGATCCCCGCGTCGGGACGCTCTCCCGGGATCCGTCGGCCTTCGGCGACAGTCCCCTTTTCGACATTATCCTTGCCGATGTCCCCTGCTCCGGCGAAGGGATGTTCCGAAAAGACGAAAGGGCCGTCGAGGAGTGGTCTCCCGAGACGGTGGAATTCTGCGCCGCACGTTCTAAAAGGATACTTTCGGCCATCTGGCCCACGCTGCGGCCGGGCGGATACCTCATCTATTCCACCTGCACCCTCAACCAGAAGGAAAACGACCTTACGGCTGAATGGATTGCCGATAGTCTTGGAGCCGAAATTCTCCGTTTCCCTGCTCCGGAGCCGGTGGTGGAAACCCGCTGCGGCGCACTTCTTCTTCCCGGTTTTGTCCCCGGGGAAGGACAGTGGGTGGCGGTGCTTCGGAAAAACGGGGACGAAAGCCTTCCTGCACGCTCGAATCTCTTTGCCCTTCTTGGCGCAAGCGCCCCCTCGACGGAAGGGAGCAGTTACCCGGGATGGGAAGTAGACAGGGAAAGCGCCCTTAAATACCTGCACGGAGATGCCCTGGCGCTCCCTGCAGATGCGCCTGTCGGCCTTATCACAATCAAATATGAAGGGCAGGCCCTTGGAGCGGCCAAGAATCTTGGAAAACGCTGCAACAATCTCTATCCCAAAGCAAAACGAATAAGAATGGATATAAAATGAAAAGATTTCTGATTATACTGGGAATACTCTTTCCCATGGCCCTGGCGGCTCAGGAGACGGCTCCCGTCTCCCCGGATGAATATGCCAGGAGGTACAACAATCTGATTGAAAGGGTGGGCCCTGCCGGCGTTGGCGTGGAAACCCTTCTGGACAAATGGGAAGCGGCATATCCGCAGGACATACAGATGCTCACCGCCCGCTTCGCCTTTTATTTCACCCGCTGCCGCAAGACAACTGTGATCCAGCTGGAACAGGACCGTTATCTGGGAGAGGCCCCGATTCTTCCGATGACCGATTCGCTGGGGCGCAAATGCAACTTTTTCGAAGTATGGGAATACGATGACGACCTTTTCGCACAGGCCATAAAGGCCATAGACAAGGTGATTGCCGCCCAGGCACGCCGCCTGGACTACCGCTTCAACAAGATTGACGCCCTGATGGGCTACGAGAAGGAAAATCCGGACATGACGCTGCAGGAGCTGAAGGCGCTTGCCGACAGGGAAAACACCCAGCACCCGGTCTGGGAGTATCCGGGAATGGACGGGGTGAACCGTGATCAGTTCAAAGCATTCATGCAGGACTACTGCGCCGCACTTTTCCGCATCGGCTCGCCCCAATCGGCCGAGGCCTTCAAGAATTTATCGGAATACCTGCTGAAATACTACAAGGACGATCCCCTTTTCCTGGACAATCTGGGCTCCTATTATCTGGTGAAAAAGGACTTCAAACAGGCCACCAAGTACTTCGAGCAGGTGCTGAAGAAGCATCCCGACGACCAGACTGCCCTTCACAACTGCCTGATCCTTGCAAAGGTCAAAAAGGATGTGAAGCTGGAAAAGAAATACCTGGCCTTGATGGCGAAATACGGAGAAACGGAAATAGACCGTGCCAGCGCCCAGGCAAGACTGGATGCCCTTCAGTGAAACTTTTTCCAATAATCCTTCGTATTAATATAGTATCAACTATACCAAGGGATAATGAAACTATCGCAATTCAACTTCGACCTCCCTCAGGAGCGCATTGCAAAAGAGCCCACGCGCTGGCGTGACGAAGCCCGCCTGATGGTCCTGCATAAGGACAGCGGAGAAATTGAGCACCGCATTTTCAAGGAAATCATCGATTATTTCGGCAAAGGGGATGTGTTTGTCCTGAACGACACCAAAGTATTCCCTTCCCGCCTCTTCGGCAAAAAGGAGAAGACCGGGGCCGATATAATGGTGCTCCTGCTTCGCGAACTGAACCGCGAACAGCGCCTCTGGGACGTTATTGTCGATCCCGCCAGGAAGATTCGCATAGGCAACAAACTTTACTTCGGAGAGGATGAGAGCCTGGTGGCCGAGGTTATTGACAACACCACCTCCCGTGGCCGCACCCTGCGTTTCCTCTTCGACGGAAGCTATGAAGATTTCAAGGAATCCCTTTTCGACCTTGGAGAGCCCTATGTCCCGGAATGGGTCAAGGAAAGGACTTCCCGCGAGGATATAGAGAACTACCAGACCATCTTCGCCGCCAACGAGGGTGCCGTGAGCGCTCCTGCGGCAGGCCTGCACTTCAGCCGCGAACTGTTCAACCGCATGATACTGAAGGATATAGAAAAGACCTTCATTACCGTACACATGGGCATCGGCCATTTCCGCAACGTGGATGTGGAAGACCTTTCCAAGCACAGGATGGATTCCGAGCAGCTCATTATCAGCGAGGAATCGGCCGCCGTCATAAACAAGGCGAAGCGCAGCGGAAAGAAGGTGCTTGCGGTGGGTGCAACCGTAATGCGCGGCCTGGAAACCTATGTTACCACCACGCACGAGGTGAACGCTTTCAACGGCTGGACCAACAAGTTCATCTTCCCTCCCTATCAGTATTCCGTTCCGGATGCCATCGTTTCCAACTTCCACCTGCCCCAGAGCACCATGCTCATGAGCGTCGCAGCCTTTGGCGGATACAAGAACGTTATGGCCGCATACCAGACGGCAATCGAGCAGGACTACCGTTTCGGCCCTTACGGAGATGCACTCCTGATTGTGTAAATCATAAAAAACAGCACATTTTCGATATAAAACAGCACAAGTTTTTTTATGCTTGCGCTGTTTTTCTTTTCTGCGCCCTATATTCGCCGCATGAAAGAATTTGACGAGCATGTGGCGTATTGCGCCTTGAACAGGATTTTCGGCTTCCATCCGAGACTGGCGCAGGAACTCCTTTCAAATGTGGTCTCACCCTTGGAACTGTTTACAAGGAGCACCCCAATAATACCAAACCATCCCGAACTGTCGGGCCAGCTCACTCCGGGATGCCTGGAATGGGCTGAGGGGGAATTGGAAAAAGTAGAGCAGTTGGGCGCGCGTTTCATAGATATAGGCAGTGATGACTATCCTGACATCCTCCGGGACTGCGAAGATCCGCCCCTCGGGCTGTATTTCAAATCGGACAGTCCCCCCGCACAAGTCTTTTCCCTCCGGCCTATGGTCGCGGTAGTGGGGACACGGGACATCAGCCCTTACGGAAAGGCCTGGTGCCGGAAACTGGTGGACGCCCTGGCGCACGCGAGGGTGCCCCCTACGATAGTGAGCGGCCTGGCTTTCGGAGCCGACGGCATAGCACACCAGACAGCTCTGGACGCAGGTCTTCCAACCATCGGCGTAATGGCGACCGGTATAGAAAAAGTCTATCCCTGGCAGCACGAAAAACTGGCAAGGGACATTTCCCTGGCGCCCGGAAGTGCCCTCATAAGCGATTATCCCCTGGACACCCAGCCGGTAGCCCTGAATTTCCTCCGGCGGAACCGGATAATAGCCGGACTTTGCACGGCCGTAGTCGTAATCGAATCCAAATCGAAAGGCGGTTCGCTGATGACAGCCCGATACGCCGCAGGCTATGGACGAGACATTTTCGCCCTTCCAGGCCGGGCCGACGACGTCCGCAGCGCCGGCTGTAATTCCCTTATCCGGGAAAACATGGCAGGGATAATAACCACAGCCGGAGACCTGGCTTACAGACTGGGGCTGGGGCCTCCGGTCCGCGGCGCCGGAGGCTCCTGGGTAAGCGGCGACGAGGGGGTGCTGAACGCCATTTCACGCCGCCACGGGCAGGACTCTCCCCTGCTGAAAATTGCCGGAGCGATAAGGGAAAACTGCGGAGTCACCGCAGAAAGCCTGTGCACCCTCCTGGACTGGCCATTTGCCAAGGTACTGGAGGGAATCGGCCTTCTGGAAGCCGAAGGCTATATTGAGAGCGACTTTCTTGGACGATGTTCCCTTTCCCACAAAAAATAGTTATATTTGTATGATGTTCGTGGATACGCATACCCATTTTTACGACCCATGGCTGCTGCCGGACGCCCACCAGGCCATCCAAAGGGCCCTGGACGCCGGAGTCGGCAAAATGATTCAGGCCGATGTGGACAGCGGCGAAAGGGATGCGCTTTGGGAGCTGAACGACGCTTATCCTGGCGTCCTCTACCCTATGCTGGGGCTGTATCCGGGTTCCGTGAACAAGGACTGGCGGAACGAACTGGACCTGCTTCCCGCCTATCGCGGGCGGGGCGTGGTGGCCATAGGGGAAATCGGCCTCGACTATCACGAAGGACTGGAATTCAAGCAGGAGCAGAAGGAGGCGCTCAGGGCCCAGATGGAGCTTGCCGCGCTTTGGGACCTCCCGGTGAATTTCCACCTCAGGGATGCCTGGGAGGACTTTTTCTCCGTCCTTGCCGACTGCGCCCACCTGCACCTTCGTGGAAACCTCCACTGTTTCAGCGGAAGCTATGAACTGTACGAAAGGGCGCAGCGCTACGGGGATTTTTCGGTGGGAATCGGCGGTGTCGTGACCTTCAAGAACGCATCACTGGCAAAAACGGTGGAGCGCATCCCTTTGGAAAAAATACTGCTGGAAACAGACGCCCCCTATCTCGCTCCCGTCCCCTACCGGGGGAAAAGGAACGAGAGCGCCTATATCCCCATCATCGCAGAAAAAGTGGCCGAAATCAAAGGCCTGCCCCTCAGTGAGGTGGAAAACATCACCACAAACAACGCAATCAAGCTTTTCGGAATATGAAATCGTCCATCCTTATCATCTACACCGGCGGTACCATCGGCATGAAACAGGATCCCATCGACGGGAGCCTGAGGCCCTACGATTTTTCACAAATCATGAGGGAAGTGCCAGAGCTGCGGAAGTTCGCAATGAAGATCGACACCTACAATTTTTCCCCGCTCATAGACTCTTCCGACGTAGAGCCGTCCCTTTGGGTTACCCTTGCGAACCTGATAAAGGAGAAATACGACGAGTACGACGGTTTCGTAATCCTGCACGGGACGGATACCATGGCCTACAGCGCTTCGGCCCTGAGTTTCATGCTGGAAGGCCTCACCAAGCCGGTGGTCTTCACAGGGAGCCAGCTTCCGGTTGGCGTTCCCCGCACCGACGGCAAGGAAAACCTTATCTCGGCCGTAGAGATTGCATCGGCAAGGGATTCCGATTTCCACGCCAGGGTGCCCGAAGTGTGCATTTTCTTCGGCTCGGTGCTCCTTCGTGGAAACCGTTCCGTGAAGCAGAGTGCCGACAGTTTCGATGCGTTCAATTCTCCCGACTGCCCTCCCCTGGCCACTGCTGGAATACGCATCCGTTACAACCCGGACGTTATCCTGAAACCGGCCTCCTGGAAGGCTCCGCTTGAGATTTTTACTGATTTGGACACCCGGGTGAGCATACTAAAGGTGCATCCGGGAATAACCCCTCAAATCGTAAAATCGGTCCTTCTGGGAGAAGACATCCGCGCTATAATCCTGGAGACCTACGGTTCCGGGAACGCGCCCACGAAAGGATGGTTCCTGGATATCCTGAAGGAAGCCAATTCCAGAGGGCGCATAATGGTGAACGTCACCCAGTGCCGCTCCGGCAGCGTGGACATGGACATTTATGCTACCGGCCAGACGCTTAAAGCCTGTGGAGTGCTTTCCGGAGGGGATATTACAACGGAAGCGGCCCTTGGAAAACTGTTTTCCCTGCTTGGAAAATGTGACGACAACCAGTGGGTGAAAGACCGCTTCGTGAACGAGCTTTGTGGCGAAATAACCAAAGAATCGTTTGCATTTTGAAAAATTATTGCTAAATTGCACGACCAAAGTAAAAGACAAATTTTTACTAACTAATATCAATTTATAACCAACAATTCAAAAACAATTATGAAAAAGCTTTTCATGTTTTTGGCAGTTGCCGGTCTCGTGACCTTCACTGCAAACATTGCTTCTGCACAGGATGAGGGCGCAGCCCCCGCCACCACGCAGGTAGAAGAAGCCGAAGAAGTAGTAGACATTTTCGCCGGCACCGGCGAGGAAGTTCCTCTTCACCAGGCACTCAAAACCAAATTCATCGAGGGTGGTGCAGGCTTCATGTCCCTGATCATCATCTGCTTGATCATCGGTATGGCTCTCGCAATCGAGCGTATCCTGTATCTGGCTTTCTCCAAGACCAACACAACCAAACTCCTGGAGGATGTAGAGGCCGCTCTTGAAAAAGGCGGTATCGAAGAAGCCAAGAAGGTTTGCCGTGAAACCCGCGGCCCCGTGGCCAGCATCTTCTATCAGGGCCTCCTCCGTGCCGATCAGGGCATCGACGTGGTTGAAAAGACCATCGTTTCCTATGGCGGCGTCCAGATGAGCCTTATGGAAAACGGCCTCAGCTGGATCGGCCTCTTCATTTCCATCGCTCCTTCACTGGGATTCCTTGGTACCGTTATCGGTATGA
>CACYCP010000063.1 GCA_902772985.1 uncultured Bacteroidia bacterium
CTGTAATACCAGCTGTCATAATACCAGGGACGGTACCAGGAATAATAGCGCCAGCGGGGACCATAGTACCAGCTGTCGTAGTACCAGGGACGATACCAGGAATAGTAATAAAAAGGAATGGACCAGCTATACCCCCACCACCAGTCGGAATTATCCAGTACCGTGACGTTGGTCTCCGGGTTAATGATTACCGTTTTTCCAGCGGGGACAATGAGAGTGTCCGCGCCATCATTAATAATATATGCGGCCGAAGAACGGCTTTCTGCGAGGAGATTGTCCACTTCCGAATCGGCCACAACGACTGTGGACTGTTTGGAAACGGCTGGACGGGAATAGACACCATCGTCATAGACTTGTGTCTGGAGCCGGCTCGTTGAAGAGCAGGAAAGGGCGGCAAAAACAACAAAGGCGTATGCCAGAATTCTCTTTTTCATCGTCTTATCCTCCATAAATCCAATAAAAATAAGTATCTTTGTCCCGGAAATCCCGGGATTTGAAAGGAATAATGCAATTATTGTACCCAATTCACATCCTTTCACGGGACAATATACGCACAATAAAAATAAAAAGCAAAAAAGAAGATGGCAAAAGAGGTTACATCGCGCAGTGACAATTACTCTCAGTGGTATAACGACCTGGTAGTCAAGGCCGATTTGGCAGAACAGTCGGCAGTGCGCGGTTGTATGGTTATAAAGCCTTATGGCTATGCGATTTGGGAGAAAATGCAAAGCATACTGGACGGAATGTTCAAGGAAACGGGCGTTAAGAACGCCTACTTCCCCCTGTTCATCCCCAAAAGTTTCTTCAGCCGTGAGGCCGAACACGTTGCAGGCTTTGCAAAAGAGTGCGCCGTGGTCACCCACCACCGCCTGATGAACGCTCCGGACGGAAACGGAATAGTGGTGGATCCGGAGGCCCGGCTGGAAGAGGAACTCATAGTCCGTCCCACCTCCGAAACCATCATCTGGAATACGTACAAGAACTGGGTTCACAGCTGGAGGGATCTCCCTATCCTCTGCAATCAGTGGTGCAACGTGGTACGCTGGGAGATGCGCACCCGCCTCTTCCTTCGCACGGCCGAATTCCTATGGCAGGAAGGCCATACGGCACATGCCACTTCGCAGGAGGCTGAAGAGGAGAAAACCCGCATGGTGAACGTTTACGCCAAGTTCGCCCGGGAAACCATGGCGCTTCCCGTGGTGGTTGGCCACAAGAGCCCCGGTGAGCGTTTCGCCGGCGCGCTTGACACCATGACCATAGAAGCCCTTATGCAGGACGGAAAGGCCCTGCAGGCCGGTACATCCCATTTCCTGGGCCAGAATTTCGCCAAGAGCTTCGATGTCACCTTCACCAATAAGGAAGGCAAACAGGACTATGTGTGGGCCACTTCCTGGGGCGTGAGCACCCGCCTGATGGGCGCACTCATCATGGCACACGGTGACGACAACGGCCTGGTACTCCCCCCTGCCCTGGCACCAATCCAGGTGGTCATGGTTCCCATCTACAAAAGCGACGAAGAACATAATGCCGTCCTGGACAAGATGTATCAGCTGAAAAAGGCCCTGGAGGCAAAAGGCCACAGCGTGGAAATAGACGACCGCGACACCCTGCGCCCCGGTTTCAAGTTCGCAGAATGGGAACTGAAGGGCGTTCCCGTGCGCCTTGCCATGGGTCCCCGCGACCTGCAGAACGGCACGGTGGAAGTTGCCCGTAGGGACACTCTGGAAAAGATTTCGGAGCCCATCGAAGGCCTGGAGGACCGCATAATCGGCCTTCTGGACGATATCCAGCAGAATATTTACAATAAGGCACTTGCACTGCGCGACGCTTCCATCCGAAAGGTGGACAGCTGGGAGGAATTCAAGACCGAGATTGAAAAGGGCGGCTTCCTGCTTTGCCACTGGGACGGCACTGCCGAAACCGAGGCCAAAATCCAGGAAGAAACCAAGGCCACAATCCGTTGCATTCCGGTGGACAGCGCCGTGTGCATCGAAGAAGGAAAATGCATTTACACAGGCAAACCTTCACACCAGAGGGTATTGTTTGCACGTTCATATTAAAAATTACGAAGATGAAAAAGACCGTACTGTTCATTACACTGGTTCTTGCCGGGGCTTTCAGCGCCTTTGCACAGGTTAACACCCAGGATGCCACGGCCGCCGCGGCAGCAGCCCTGAACGCTGCCGAAGATGTTCCGGAAAAGGTCCAGAAACCCAAGTATTGGAACACTATCGTGATTACGAACATCGCCTTCGGTCAAACCTACCTTTCTCAGTGGGCGGCCGGTGGCTACAATAACGTTTCCCTTGCCGGGAACATTGACGCAAACGCCAATTACGCCAAGAATAAAGTCCTGTGGACCAATCGCTTGCAGATGGATTACGGCTTCCTTTATTCGGCCGATAAGCCCATCATCCAAAAGAACAAGGACCGGATTTACTTTGAATCGAAGTGGGCCCATGAGACACCGGTGAGATCGCTGCTCTATTCCGCCAACCTAGACTTCAAAACCCAGTTTGGCAATAATTACAATTATGGAACACCGGCCACCACTACAGATGCGGAAGGCAATGTTATAGAACCCACCTCGAAAGACTGGCTTGCCGCCCGTAAGCTCAAGTCCGGATTCTTCGCCCCGGCCTATCTCAACCTTGGTGTCGGTGCAATGTGGACCCCGGCGCCCTGGATTTCCCTGAACATAGCTCCCATCTCCTGCGGCGGCGTGTTCGTCACTATTCCGGAACTTCGCAAGACCTACGGCATGGATCTCAGGGATCCTACCATGGACCCTGCCGACGACAATAATTTCAAAGCCTTCCGCCTGGAATTCGGTGCCCAGCTGAAGCTGGACATGTCGTGGGTTATCAACGACGTGTTTTCTTTCGCCACCCAGTTCACGGCTTTCTACAACTACCTCACACCCAAAGTGGAGCCCCGCCTTACCTGGGATAACAAGATTTTCTGGAAACTTCGCCGCTTCTTTGCCCTTACCCTCACCACCAACCTTATCTACGATCCGCGCGTGATTGTGAAGGACAGCAACAAGGACGGCATTGCAGACAGCAAGGGTGTGCAGTTCAGGGAGTACTTCGAGCTGGGATTCACCTATTCAATCAACGTAAAACATTAGTCCAAGGTGATTCTTCTTGCAGTTAGCGGGGGCATCGACTCCATCTGCCTGGCACATAAGGTCCGTCTGGAAGGCGGGCCTTTTGCCATCGCCCACTGCAATTTCCGCCTTCGCGGGAAAGAATCTGATGCCGACGAGGCTTTCGTGCGGGCGTGGGCCGACAAGGCTGGCGTCCGCTGCCATGTGAAAGCCTTTGATACGGAGGCGTTTGCATCGGCCGAGGGGATTTCCATCGAGATGGCGGCCCGGCGGCTTCGCTACCGCTGGTTCGGGGAACTATGCAAGGAATTTGGCTACGAGGCGGTTGCAGTGGCGCACAACGCAAATGACAATGCCGAAACGCTGATTTTGAATCTGCTCCGGGGAACCGGCCTCAAGGGTATCACTGGCATGAAGGCATCGGCCTTTATACCGGACCCCCTGTATGGAGACATTCCCCTGCTGCGGCCTCTTCTTGGGATGACAAGGGAGGAAATACTGGCCTTCGCCAAGGAGCAGGGGCTTTCCTGGCGGGAGGATGCATCCAACGCCTCGAACGACTTTAAGCGAAACAAAATAAGGAATCTGGTGTTCCCTGTGTTCCGGGAAATCAATCCCAGTTTCGTACAAACGCTGAACCGGGACATGGAGCGCTTTGCCGAAGAGATTGGGGCCTCCGTGCCGTCCGGAGCATTTATTCCGGAACCTGTGGCCACCCTCGGCCGCATTAGAGGGAGGGGGCCGCTGCCGGAGGCAGTGGGAGGGGCAAGGGCCGAAGGCCCGAAGGGTATAGGCATATATGCCCCGGACGGCACAAAGACAAAATGCCCACGGATGCAGGAGTTTTCGGTCACGGAGGAGCCGTGGGATGGGACCGCAGAGGTGAAGCAGCCGGAGGGGGTGCTGATTATGGATGCCGATAAGGCCGGAGAGTGGTTTGAGGGGCATTGGGAAAGCGGAGACTGGATCAAGCCTCTGGGGGCGCCGGGAAGAAAGAAGATGCAGGACTGGTTCACGGACCATCACATCCCGGCTTGGGAAAAGGCGGGGATGGTGCTGCTGAAATCGGCCCGGGACAAGAGCCATGTGCTGGCGGTTGTGGGGCATTGCATAGACCATAGCGTAAGGGTGACACGTTTCACCAGGCGCATCATTCGCATATCCGTAAAAAATGATTAAATTTGCAAATTGCCGTGAGCAAATCGGGAGACGAAATGTTCACGGGGCAAAAAAGTGATTATATGAACCGAAAAGTACTTTTAATGATTCTGGACGGCTGGGGTGAAGGCCGGCACGATTATTCTAATGCAATATGGACCCAGGGCACTCCCAATATCGATGCCCTGAGGGCGAAATATCCCAGTTCCCACCTTCAGGCCTGCGGCGAATATGTAGGCTTGCCGGACGGACAGATGGGGAACAGCGAGGTTGGCCATATGAACCTTGGAGCCGGACGCATAGTCTATCAGGACCTGGTTAAGATAAACATTGCTTGCCGTGAGCATAAACTCATGGAAAACAAGGAAATAAAGGCCGTTTACCAATACCTGAAAACCAGCGGCAAGAAACTGCACCTGATGGGCCTCACCTCCCACGGTGGCGTTCACAGCAGCCTGGACCATGTGTACGAATTCCTGCGCGTCGCCAAAGAGGAAGGCCTGGACAAGGTGTATGTTCACGCTTTTATGGACGGACGTGACACCGACCCCCGCAGCGGCCTTGGATTCGTAAAGGAACTGGAGGAAAAGATGGCTCAGACTACCGGCAAGGTAGCGTCGGTTTGCGGCCGCTTCTACGCCATGGACCGCGACAAGCGCTGGGGCAGGGTGAAAGAGGCCTACGACCTTCTGGTGGAAGGTAAGGGTGCCGCCTTTGAAAGTGCCCTGCAAGGCATTCAGGCAAGTTATGATGCCGATGTGACCGATGAATTCATAAAGCCCATCGTAATTACCGAGGGTGGAAAACCCGTGGCGACGATCGAGGAGGGCGATGCCGTCATTTTCTACAATTTCCGCAATGACCGCGCCCGCGAACTCACAGCCGCCCTCACCCAGAAGGATATGCCGGAGGAAGGCATGCACACGATTCCCCTGTACTATTGCTGCCTTACCCCCTATGACGCTTCGTTTACCGGAGTCCACATCCTCTTCGACAAGGAGCTGGTTCAGGACACCTTGGGAGAAACCGTTTCCCGTGCAGGAAAGAATCAGCTTCGTATTGCCGAAACCGAAAAATACGCCCACGTGACCTTCTTTTTCAACGGCGGCCGCGAGACCGTTTTCGAAAATGAAGACCGCATCCTGGTGAACTCCCCGAAGGTTCCCACCTACGACCTTCTGCCCCAGATGAGTGCTCCCGAGGTGGCCGAAAAGCTCATAGAGCAAATCCGCTCCGAGAAGCAGGACATGATTATCCTGAATTTTGCAAACGGGGACATGGTAGGTCACACCGGGGTATATACGGCTGTCACCCAGACGGTTGCGTGCATCGACAAGCTGGTGGGACGCGTCGTGGAAGAGGCCATCGCCCACGACTATGTGGTGCTTCTGACCGCCGACCACGGCAATGCCGATTTCGAGGTAAATGCCGACGGCAGCCCCAACACCGCCCACTCGCTGAATACAGTTCAGTTCGTGGTAATCAATGCCGGAGAGTCTGTGAAGACCGTAAAGGACGGAGCCCTTTGCAATGTGGCCCCTACAATCCTGAAACTCATGGGTATCCCCCAGCCTGCCGCAATGACGGGGGAAGCGTTGATATAATATGGAACTAACCGCCAAATTTTTAGCCCAGCTCCTGAAAGGAACGGTGGACGGCGACGAAAATGCATCGGCGCAAAAGTTCGCCAAAATAGAGCACGGAAAGCCCGGAACGATTAGCTTTTTCGCCAACCCGAAGTATGAACGCTATGTTTATACCAGCAACGCGTCCATCCTTATCGTGAGCAAGGACTTCAGCCCGAAGAGTGCGGTGAAGCCCACCATGATTCGCGTGGATAACGCCTACACAGCCATCACCGAGCTGCTGAAATACGTCTCCGACAAAAAGAAAAAGACCCGCAGGCACCGCAGCCTCCACGCCCGTTGGTTCTGGACCACAAAATTCGGCAAGAAAGTTTATCTGGGCGCGTTTTCCTTCGTCGGACACCACACCCAGGTGGGCGACGGCACCATCATCCACGAGCACGTTTTCATTGGCGACAACTGCAAGATTGGCAAGAACTGCATCTTCTACCCGGGGGTGCGCATTTACCCCGGGATGGTCATTGGAAATAACGTAATCCTGCACTCCGGCGTTGTAATCGGGGCCGATGGCTTCGGCAACGCCCCCCGCCCCGACGGCAGTTGGGAGAAGATTGAGCATTTGGGGAACGTGATCATAGGCGACGATGTGGAAATCGGGGCGAATACAACCGTAGACCGTGCCCAGATGGAATCCACCATCATAGGCAATGGCGTCCGCATAGACAATCTTTGCATGATTGCACACAACGTGGTAATCGGAGACCATACTGCCATGGCCGCCCAGTGCGGCATCGCGGGCTCGGCTGAAATCGGGAAATACTGCATCCTGGCGGGTCAGGTGGGCATAGTCGGCCATGTAAAGATTGCCGACCATACCACCATCGTCGCCCAGTCGGGAATTATTGGCAACGTCAAGAAGGAAGGTCAGACACTCATGGGCTCCCCTGCATTCCCCTACATGCAGTATATGAAGGCTTATGCCCTGTTCAAGCACGCAGCCGAATAATTCTATTTTGCATTTCGACATAATTTCTGTATCTTTGCAGACTTTTTAAAATAGGATACGGAGATTTGCGGAAAATGCAAGCTACCCAACACACTGTTAAGAAAACATATTATTTCCAGGGAAAAGGCCTTCACACAGGCACTTACTCCCATATGAAGATACTTCAGGCACCCCCGGACAGCGGAATCACCTTCCGCCGCACGGACCTTCGCAGCCGTCCTGAAATCCCTGCGCTTGCCGAAAACGTATCCAATACAGCCCGCAGTACCACAATTTCCCATCGTGAAACCGTAGCCGTTACCATCGAGCACCTGATGAGCGCTCTCACAGGCCTTGGAATCGACAATGCCATCATCGAACTGGATAACATCGAAGTTCCCATCCTTGACGGCAGCGCCCGCCCCTACATAGAGGCAATCCTGAAGGACGGCATTTTGGACCAGGGCATCCCCCGCAGATATATCGACCTTCCAAAGCCCCTGGAAATCAGGGACGACCGCCGTGGCTCCTGGATTAAAATCGAGCCCGCCGCAGCACCATCGGCCGATATCACCGTGGATTTCAATTCCAAGATTCTGGGCATACAGAACGTGCACTGGGATGAAAAAACGGATTACGCGAAGGAGATTGGCGTTTGCCGCACCTTCGTATTTTTCCACGAGATAGAATACCTTTTCCGAAACAACCTTATCAAAGGCGGCGACGTGGATAACGCCATCGTAATCGTAGAGCAGCCGGTGAACGAGGAGCAGTTAAGTTCAATTTCCTACTTGTTCAACCTGCCCAACGTCAAGATTACCGACGAGGGCTACCTGAACAATATCCAGCTCCATTTCCCGGACGAGTGCGGCCGCCACAAGATGCTGGACCTCCTTGGAGACCTGAGGCTGGCCGGAGGCTACCTGAACGCACACATCACTGCCTACAAGCCCGGACATTCAATTAATACAAAAGCAGCAAAAGCCCTCAGGGCCCTATTAAAATAGCAATTATGAATAAAATTCACCCCCTGGCATGTGTAAGCCCGGAAGCCGTCCTTGGTGACAATATAGAAGTGGGACCTTTCGCATTCATCGACGCGAATGTCCAGATTGGCGACGGCTGTCACATTATGAATAACGCCACGGTCCTGAATCACGTGAAGATGGGCAAGAACTGCACCGTTTTCCCAGGCGCAGTCATTGGAGCAATCCCGCAGGATTTGAAATTCGAGGGTGAAGAATCCTGGGTGGAGATTGGTGACCGCGTGAACATTCGCGAGTGTGCAACCATAAACAGAGGCACCAAGGCCAGCGGAAAGGGTGTTACCCGCATCGGCGACGATACCCTCCTTATGTCCTATTCCCATATCGCACACGACTGCCAGATCGGCAAGCGCTGCATCATCGTCAGTTATGTGGGACTTGCCGGCGAAACCGATATCGACGACTGGGCCACCCTGGGCGGCAAAACCGGATCCCATCAGTTCTCCCGCATCGGCACCCACGCTTTCGTTGGCGCCGGAACCAAAATCAACAAAGACGTTCCGCCGTATGTGCTTGCCGGACGTGACCCTATTGTGTTCGAGGGAGTCAACCGCATCGGCCTGCAGCGCCGTGGCTTCAGCGAGGAGCAGGTGAACGAAATCAAAGATATCTACGATACCATCTATTTCAACGGGATGAACGTGAGCCAGGCCATGGAATTCATCGAGGCCAATTTCCCCCGGACCGAAATAAGGGACACCATACTTAACTTCATCCGCAATTCCCCGCGCGGAATCATTCCCAAGCCGCGTGAGCGCAAATAGTGCTCCTTTCCACTGCATACTTCCCTCCCCTTGAGTGGTTCGCACTGGCCGCCAGGGGCGGTAAAGCCGTACAGCTTGAAGCCTGTGAAAACTACCGGAAGCAAAGCTGGCGAAACCGTTGCCACATTCTTGCTTCAGACGGGGTGCAGATGCTCCAGGTGCCCGTAATACACGGCCACGGCACGGCAATCACTGACATCAGGGTGGATTATTCCACTCCTTGGCTCCTTCGAACGCAGCGCGCACTGGATACGGCATACTTGGGTGCAGCATTTTACGAACATTACAGGGACTCTCTTTTCCCTTTGATGGAGCTGCGGCCGGAGACGCTATGGGACTGGAACCATTCCCTGCTGGAATGGTGTCTGGAAAAGACCGGAATTGAAACGAAACTTATTCCGACGGATGGTTTCGCCCTTCCCGGCAGTGTTCCCGACGACTACCGCTATGCCATCGATCCCAAAAAGGAGAATGACATACTTAGGCAATTAGGGTTGGAAAGGCCCTATTACCAGGTATTTCGTGACAAAATGGGAGTTTTCGTCCCCGGGCTCAGCATCCTTGACCTTCTTTTCAACGAGGGCCCGGATTCCATTTTATGGCTGAAAAGGCTTTAATTTCGCCGAAAAACTTTCAGTTTTCAAAATAAAAGCGTATATTTGCAAACGTGAATGAGATAGAGGACGCGGTCCCCTATCTTTTTTTTAGATTTTCCGACTTGCTCGAAATGACAAAAGAACAAATCATCCAGGCCATTGAGCCGGCATTGAAAGAGCGGGGCTGCTTCCTTGTGGAAGTGAGCCTGAGCGCCGATAACGACATAGAGATTGTAATTGAAAAAAGCGAGGGTTCCGTGGACTGGGACGACTGCGCCGCGCTGGACAAAGTGATGCATGAGTGCTTCAACCAGGACCAGGAGGATTATGCCCTTACGGTGTCATCGGCCGGACTGGACCGTCCTTTCAAGGTCCCGGCCCAGTACCTCAAGGCCATCGGCACCAGGGTAGATGTGTGGCTGAAAGGCGGAAAGAAGGTAAAAGGCATACTGGAAGCCTATGGTGAAGAAGGGATAAAGGTGGAAGGAATCGAGATTCCCTGCGCTCAGATCAATTCAGTGAGGCCTTTGATCGATTTTAAGTAATAATAAAATATAAAATGGCAAAAGAAAAAGAGAAAGAAGTAACCTTGATAGATGCTTTCAAGGACTTCAAGGAAGAAAAGAGCATTGACCGCCCTGTGATGCTGGGTGTGCTCAAGGATGTGTTCCTTACCCAACTGGCCAAGACTTACGGCAGCGCCGACAACTTCGACGTCATCATCAACGTGGACAAGGGAGACTGCGAAATTTACCAGAATTTCGAGGTGGTGGAAACGGTGGAAGACCCCGTTACCCAAATCACCGTGGAAGAGATTGCTGCCGAAACCGGTGACGACGACTACGAGATTGGCGACACCTTCGCACGCAAGCTTTCCCTGGCATCCTTCGGCCGCCGCGGCATCCTGAACATCCGCCAGAACCTTCAGGGCCGAATCCTGGACATCGAGAAGGCACACGTGTTCAAGAACTATTCAGAGCGTGTGGGTGAAATTTTCACCGGCGAGGTTTACCAGACCTGGAAGAACGAAGTGCTCATCCTAGACGAAGAGGCCAATGAACTGCGCATGCCCAAGAGCGAGCAGATTCCCGGCGAGCGTTTCAAGAAGAGCGATTCTGTCCGCGCCATCATCAAGAGCGTGGAGATGAAGAACAACACCACGCCTTACATTGTGCTGTCCCGCACCTCCGAGAGCTTCCTGGAGAAGCTTTTCGAGATGGAAGTGCCGGAAATCTACGACGGGCTCATCACCGTGAAGAAGGTGGTCCGCATCCCCGGCGAGCGTGCCAAGGTGGCCGTGGAATCCTATGACGACCGTATCGACCCTATCGGCGCCTGCATCGGCGTAAAGGGCTCCCGCATCATGGGTATCGTCCGCGAACTCCGCAACGAGAACATCGACGTGATTCAGTGGAGCAGCAACCCGCAGCTCATGATTCAGCGCGCCCTCAATCCGGCCCGCATCTCCCGCATAGACCTGGGCTCCGGTCCCGAGGACAAGATTAAGGTGTACATGCATGCCGACGAGGTGAAGAAGGGTATCGGCAAGGGCGGCGTGAACATCAAGCTGGCCGGCATGCTGGTGGGCCGCGA
>CACYCP010000064.1 GCA_902772985.1 uncultured Bacteroidia bacterium
GCGGAGAGAGCGAGATTCGAACTCGCGATACCCTTTTGGGGTACACACGCTTTCCAGGCGTGCCTCTTCAGCCACTCGAGCATCTCTCCGGGAGTGCCGCAAAATGCGGGACTGCAAAGTTATAAACTTTTTTTGTTATTGCAAAAAAAATGAAAGGCCCGCGCAATCTCTGCGAGGGCCAGTCCTCTAACCTAAAAACTTAACCTATTAAAAAAAACTATTCTTCAGAATTTCCCGCGAATTTCGTGCCGAAATGTCTATTGGTTAAGATTTTTATTTGGTCGTATCGTAATGATTTTCACATCGTTAAGTGGACGGTCCATCCTGTCGCGGGGCGCGGAAGCAATCTTGCCTATCACATTGAAACCGGATATCGTTTCGCCGAAAACCGTGTACTCTCCATTCAGGTGAACGCATTTTTCCGGGCTTTGCACAAGGTAGAATTGTGAGCCCGATGAAGCCTTGGAAGGGTTCGCCAAATCTCCCCGACGGGCGGCGGCAAGGGCGCCTTTCTGATGCGTATGAAGGGGATTGCCGTACTGGTCTATCATTTCGGCCGGAATGGTATAATTGGGCCCGCCCTGGCCATAGAGTTCTACCTTGGAAGTGTCGCGGGTAAATGGATCGCCGCCCTGGATCATGAAGCCTGGGATTACGCGATGGAAAAGGAGGCCGTCGTAGTAGCCGGCGATGGCCAGTTTAGCGAAATTGTCCCTGTGCCTGGGAGTATCCTTGTACAGTCGCACGCGAATGGTGCCTACGCTGGTGACAATGTCGAATACCGGCTCTTCGGGAAGGGCTTCGGCCTGTGCCTTGGCGGCAAGAGTGTCCAAAGATTCAAAGGTTGGGTCGTCGGCCACATCCGCTTTTTTGCGGTTGTTGCAGGAGGATATGGCGAGTGCCAGAATGAGCGTGATGAATGCGAATTTTCTCATAGTTCTACGGTTGTTTTTACAAAAATAGCTAATTTTGCGTTTATATGGCAAATCCCTTGAAGCAATTGGCCGGGGAAACCGCAATTTACGGTTTCAGTTCCATTCTGGCCCGAATACTGAACTTCCTTTTCGTGCCTCTGTACACGCGTATGCTCACCCAGGTGCAATACGGCGTGGTTACAGAGTTCATGGCCTATATAGCTATCCTTCAGGTGATTCTGGTTCTGGGACTGGAAACCGGTTGTTTCCGCTTTGCCAACAAGGACGGAGAAGACCCCAGGAAAGTGTACAGCGGCGCGCTCATCGCCGTTTTCGGCCTTAACCTGGCCTTTCTGGCCCTTATGGTGGCCTTTTCCAATCCCATATCGGCCGCCCTGGGATATGAAGGCTATCGCAGGCTTGTTATTTATGTTGCCGCCATTCTGTTCTGCGACAGCATAACGGCCATACTTTTTGCCAAACTCCGCCAGGAGCACAAGGCCGTGAAGTTCGCCATTTTCAAGACCATCAAGATTTTCACGGAACTGGGCACCAACCTGGTGCTGTTCCTGGTATGGCCTGCCAAGCCGGATTTCACCTATCCCATTTTCGCCATTTTCGTAAGCTGCGTACTTTGCCTGCTGCTCTTCGTCCCGGACATCATAAGGCTTCGGCTCCAATGGGACAAAGACCTGGTGCACAGGATGTTGCTCTATTCCATTCCGCTCATGGTTGCGGCCCTTCCGGGCGTTGCCAACGATTTCCTGGACCGAATCCTTTTCCGCTATTTCGACACATCGGCCGATGCCTGGAGGGCCTCGCTGGGCGTATATCAGGCTGCGGTGAAGCTGGCGGTGATAATGAACCTGTTCATCCAGATGTTCCGATATGCCGCCGAGCCTTTTTTCTTCCAAAGGGCGAAGGACAAGGGTTCCAAGGAACTCTATGCCAGGGTGATGGAATGGTTCACCGCTTTCTGCGGCCTGGTTTTTCTGGGCGTGGTGGGATATATAGACATCATTGCGCTTTTCCTAGGACCGGCCTTCCGCGAAGGGGTAGGAGTGGTTCCGGTGATGCTCCTGAGCTATATGCTGCTTGGAATGCTCTTCAACGCTTCAATGTGGTACAAGCTGTCCGGCCGCACCCGGATGGCAATCTGGATAACCCTGGCAGGGCTTGTGGTGACAACGCTGGTGAATGTCATTTTCATGCCGCATTTCTCCTATTGGGCATCGGCCTTCGGACACCTGGCAAGCTATCTGGTGATGTTCATCCTTTGCGTTGCCCTTGGAGCGAAGTACTATCCCATCCCTTATGACTGGAAGCGCATCGGGTGCATCTTCTTGCTGATGGGCCTTGCCTATACAGGTATCCGCTTCCTCCCGGGGCTTTTCCCGGAAGAAAGCGGAATACGTTGGGGGTTGATGGGGCTGAATACGCTGCTCATCCTGGCATACGCCGGCGCTGGATTATTCCTGCTGCGCCGAAAGCCCATCGAGGCCTGAGGCCTACCAGTCGGTCTTGTTTTTCTCCAGATAATCGGCCATTTCCGCTGCGTCGCGGGCCGGTTTGCGGTCCAGTCCCACCATTCCGCGGCAGTCCAGTGAATAGAAGAAATCCATGGCGTCAAGAATCTTGAAAGTGTGGTCCAGGGACTTGTCGAAGCGCGTGTAATCCTTATTGGGGACCTGGCACCACTGGACTTCCGAAAGGGCGCAGAGGCGGGGCATGAGCATATATTCAAGATGCTTTTCCGCGGCAATGTACTCTGTCCAAAGATTCGCCTGGACGCCCAGGATGTGCTTCTGGTCCGAAGCGGGAATTCCCTTGAAGGGCTCGTAGCTGTAAACCTTCTCCAAAGGCAGATATCCGCCAATTGCAAGAGGTTCCTTGTCCCTTTCCATACCCTGGTAGTGGTCGAAATAGCAGAAGCTGTTAGGCGTCATAATGGCGTCGAAGCCCTTGCTGGCAGCCTCGATTCCGCCCTGCACGCCGCGCCAGCTCATCACCGTAGCACCCTTGGTCAGATTGCCCTGCAGCACCTCATCCCAGCCGATAATCTTGCGGCCTTTGGAATTCAGAAAATCCTGCACGCGGGCGGTGACATAGTTCTGGAGGTAGTGCTTGGCATCGGGGCCCTGCTTGATACCCAGCGAACGCATCCTGGCGATGCACTTCGGGCAGGAATCCCAAGGGCAGGCCTCGTCGTTGAAGCACTCGTCCCCGCCGATGTGGATGTACTCCGAAGGGAAGATGTCCATAATTTCGGAGAGCACGTCTTCCAGGAAGGTGAACACATTCTCGTTGCCGGCGCAAAGGATGCGGCTGTCAACGCCCCAGCGGGTCCAAACCTCGTAGGGACCGCCGCTGCAGCCCAGTTCAGGATAGGCCGACAGGGCCGCTACCATATGGCCGGGAAGGTCGATTTCGGGGATGACGGTAATGCCGCGCTCGGCTGCGTAGGCAACGATTTCACGCATCTGCTCCTGGGTATAGAAACCGCCGTAGCGGATGCCGTCGTTGGAACTGAAGTCCTTGCCTATCATGGTACCGTTTCTCCAGGCGCCAATCTCTGTGAGCAGGGGATATTTTTTGATTTCCACCCTCCATCCCTGGTCCTCGGTAAGGTGCCAGTGGAAGCGGTTCTGTTTGTAGGCGGTCATCACATCCAGATAGCGCTTGGTCTCTTCCACGCTCCAGAAGTGGCGGCAGGCGTCCAGGTGCATTCCCCTGTAGGCGAAGCGGGGGCTGTCGTCAATCTGGGCGAAGGGAAGCACCCAATCGGCCTTGGCTTTCTGGCCGCCGTAAATTGCGGCGGGAAGCATCTGCTTCAGCGTTTCGCGGGCATAGACGAAACCGTTAAGCGTGGAGGCCTGGATGTCGGCCCCGTCCTTGCCGATGGAAATGGTGTACTGCTCCGGCGCCAGAGCGGGATTAAGCTTGAAGCGAAGGCCGTCTTCACCATCTTTGCAGGCAGTTCCGCTTGCGGTTTCAAGGGCCGATATGAACCTGCCGACAGCCTTGGCGGAGAGCTGGTCCATATTCGGATCCACGTCCACGGCGATTCCTTTTACGCTCAGGCTGCCTTTCTCCAGGGTGACCTGGTTGGGCATAGGGATGACGCTGAACTGCTGCGGCTCTTTCTTGGAACAGGCCAGCAGAGCAATTGCAGCAATACAAAGTAATAAAGTCTTTTTCATATAAATAGGAATTGTCATTTTTGCGAAGATACTCATTTTGAGGCAGAATCGCAAGCCTGCAGCTTTTCGCGCTTTTGCCGGTATATGGAATCCAGGGCCGGAAGGTTTTCCGGGAGGATCGGGTCGGAGGGAGGGGATTCCAGCTTCAGGGGATTGATGGGGGAGCCGTTTTTCCATACGCGGAAATCCAGATGCGGCCCAGTTGCCGTCCCTGTCATTCCGACATAGCCGATAACCTGCCCCTGGGACACGCGCTGCCCCGCTTTCACGGCGAACCTCGAAAGATGCAGATAGGCGGTGGTATAGACGGAATTATGCCTGATCTTGACGGTATTTCCACCACCGCCTCCCCAGCCGGTGCTGATAACCGTGCCGTCGCCAATGCTCATCACCGGAGTTCCTGTCGGCGCAGCGTAGTCAACCCCCGTGTGTGCCCGGACCGTCCCGTGGACCGGATGGAGGCGGTGCAGGGAGTAGCCCGAAGATATGCGGGTAAACTTCAGGGGGGCCTTCAGGAACGCTTTCCGCAGGCTTTCGCCCTTGTCGTTCCAATAGAGGTTCCCTCCGTCGCCCTGGTCAAAAAATATGGCCGGAATGCAGGTGCTGTCCCGGAGGAATTCGGCATAGGAAACCCGTTCTATCCCAATGGATTCCCCTTCGCACATGAGCTCGCTGTAAAGGATACGGAAACGGTCCCCTTTCTGGAGGCCGAAAAAGTCCACTGTCCAGGCGTAGATATCGGCAATAAGCGAAATGAGTTCCACGCTTGCGCCGGCCGCCGTCATATCATTCCAAAGGGAGGACGATATGGTTACATCGGCCTGTTTTTCCAGAATTTCGAAAGGCTTTTCGTATTTCCATACCTTGACGGAGTCCCCGCAGCTGAAAACGGTCTGCCGTAGGCGGCTGTCGTCATAGACTATGTATTTCAGATTGGTGGAATCCTTGTAATAGGCCGTCCATCTGTTGCCGGCACGCATTTTCCGCACATCAAAAATCGTATCGCAGGCCTGGACAAGGCCGATGACCTTCTCTCCGGGGAGGCCAAGCCGCTTCACCCACGCCGCAAAATTGTCTCCGTTTGCAATCTTCCCCGAAACCACCCGGAAGGAGTCCGTGCAGAAGCCCAGCGGAAAAATGGTATCTTTCTTTGGCGCAGGCTCTTCCACGACGCTTTTATCCCGGTGATTCACACAGGAAAACGCCATTGCCGCGAGTAGTAAGAACAGCCATCTGAATTTCATCTTCCAAAGTTACGCTTTTTTGCGGAATTCCACGAATTGGAGTATATTTGCAAGTTATGAAGAATATCCGCAACTTTTGCATCATCGCGCATATAGACCACGGAAAGAGCACTTTGGCCGACAGGCTCCTGGAACTTACCCAAACCCTTAGTGAAAGGGAGATGGCCGCCCAGGTGCTGGACGACATGGACTTGGAGCGGGAGAAGGGCATCACCATCAAGAGCCACGCCATCCAGATGGATTACAGGCGGGGAGGGGAGACTTACAGGCTGAACCTGATTGACACGCCCGGACACGTGGACTTCAGTTACGAGGTGTCGCGCTCCATCGCTTCCTGCGAGGGTGCCCTTTTGGTTGTGGATGCTTCGCAAGGCATTCAGGCCCAGACCATTTCCAACCTGTACCAGGCCATAGACCATTCGCTGGAGATTATTCCGGTGCTGAACAAGATTGATATGGACAGCGCCCAGCCGGAACTTGTGACCGACCAGGTGTGCGACCTTCTGGGCTGCGACCCGGAGGAGGTTTACCGGGTATCGGCCCGTACCGGAGAAGGCGTACAGGATGTGCTGGACGCCATTGTGGATAAGATTCCTGCACCGAAGGGCAATCCGGACGAGCCTCTCCAGGCCCTCATTTTCGATTCCGTTTTCAACCAGTTCCGCGGCATCATAGCCTATTTCAAAGTGGTGAACGGCACCATCCGAAGGGGAGACAAGGTTAAATTCTTCTCTACCGGCAATGAATATGAGGCCGAGGAAATTGGCAACCTGAAGCTGAAGCTGAACCCCACGGGAGAGGTGCGTGCCGGGGACGTAGGCTACATTATCACCGGCATCAAGGCGGCGGTAGAGGTTAAGGTGGGCGACACCATCACCCACGTGGAAAGGCCTTGCCAAGAGGCGATTGCAGGTTTCGAAGAGGTTAAACCAATGGTTTTCGCAGGCCTGTATCCGGTGGAGGCCGCCAAATTCGAGGAGCTCCGCGCCACCCTGGAAAAATTCCAGCTGAACGACGCTTCCTTCACCTACGAGCCGGAAAGTTCCCTGGCCTTGGGCTTCGGCTTCCGCTGCGGCTTCCTGGGCCTGCTGCACCTGGAGATTGTGCAGGAACGCCTGTTCCGCGAATTTAACATGGACGTTATCACTACCGTCCCCAACGTCTCTTACAAGGTCTATACGACAAAGGGCGAAGTGCTGGACGTGCACAACCCCAGCGGCCTTCCTCCTTCCAGCGTCATCGAGCGCATCGAGGAGCCCTATATCCGCGCCCAGATAATCTCCAAGGCCGATTTCTACGGCCCCATTATGAAACTTTGCATGGACAAGAGGGGAACGCTGATAGGCCAGCATTACATCACTACGGACCGTGTGGAGCTCAATTACGACCTGCCGCTTTCCGAAGTTGTCTTCGACTTTTACGACAAGCTCAAGTCCATCTCCAAGGGCTACGCCTCCTTCGACTATCACGTGACGGACTTCCGTCCGGCGCGTCTTGTGAAACTGGACATCCTCCTGAACGGGGATCCGGCCGATGCCCTTTCCACCCTTATCCACGAGGATCACGCCTACGATTTCGGCCGGAAGATTTGCCTGAAACTGAAGGACCTCATCCCTCGCCAGCAGTTCGACATTGCGGTGCAGGCGGCAATCGGCGCAAAAATCATTGCGCGTGAAACCGTGCGCCAGGTGCGTAAAGACGTTACCGCAAAGTGCTACGGCGGCGACGTCACGCGTAAGCGCAAACTCCTCGAAAAGCAGAAGGAGGGCAAGAAGCGAATGCGCCAGATTGGCACCGTCCAAGTGCCCCAAAGCGCCTTTATGGCCGTGCTGAAACTAGATTAGGAAGGCGCAGAAGCCAAATCCTGTGAGCAGGCAGAGGGCGAAGGTTGTCATGACCAGAAGCGGAAGGGCCGGGTCCAGGGCCCGGTCTTTTCGTGTCCATACCATCACCAGGTGCCAGGCATAGAGCGGCAGGGTAACAAGCCACAGCCAATGCCAGATGCTGGCCCAGCAAAGCAGGCAGTAAGCGGCCGTGAGCCCCAGCCCCAGTACTATGAGCACCGTCTGGTAGATGCGGGCACGCTTGATCCCCAGCTTGATTGCCACCGTCACGCGGGTTTTGACATCGGTTTTCATGTCCCGGATGTTGTTCACGTTCAGGACCCCCACGCTGAAGCATCCCACCGAGGCTGCCGGAAGCAGCAGCTTCCAATGGAGGCCCAGGCCTTTGGTGCACACGAAATAGGCCCCCAGCACTGCCACAAGGCCGAAAAACAGAAAAACATAGATATCGCCTTTGGCTCTGTATCCATAGGGGTTCCGGCCCAGGGTATATTTCATAGCACCCATGATTGCCGCCCCGCCAAGCATCAGCACCAGGATGGGGGTAAGTTCCAGCAAAGTGCCGAAGGCAAAATAGGTCATCGCCGTTCCGAAAATTATGCACAGCCCTACGAACCCACCAATCAGCAACTTCATATCGGCAACGGTCAAACCGCCGCTGTTCAAGCCGTATTCCGGCCCTTGCCTGTCGGAGGTATCGGTGCCGTTCAGCACGTCCCCAAGTTCGTTGGAAAGATTCGACAGAATCTGGAGACAGACGGTGGTAAGGAGGATGAGCCCGGCAACCAGTGGATTCACCTTCCAATCGGCCACGGCAAGGAGGATTCCCAGGAGAACTCCGCCGGCCGATAGCGGCAGCGTACGCAGTCTCATCGATTTGATGGCGGCTTTCAGTTTCATATCGTTCTAGTATAGGCACAGGCCCAGGACGGCCCCTGCGATGATTATGTAAATGGGGTTCACTTTTCCCCAGTAGGCGGCAACGAAGGCGCCTCCAAGCAGGCACCAGCTTTTCCAGTCGGGGAAGTTGTCCGAAACGATGGACATCTGCGGCGAGCCGTCTGTCCAGGTGGTTTTCACTATCAGTATTACGGCAGCTGCGCCAATCAGGCCAACCACGGCCGGCTTCAGCCAACTCATTGTGCCCTCGTACAGCTTGCTGCTGCGGAATTTTACATAGAAACGAACGATGAGGAGCATGATAACAAGCGACGGCAGGATAAGGGCCAAAGTGGCGGCCAGCGAGCCGCAAATGCCCAAAAACTGGCTTCCGGTCGCCCCATACAGCACATTGAAGCCCACATAGGTGGCGCTGTTTATGCCTATCGGCCCAGGCGTCATCTGCGACACCGCAACAATGTCGGTGAAAGTGCTTTCCGATATCCACTGATGCTCCACCACCACCTGGTTCTGGATTAGTGACAGCATTGCGTAGCCCCCACCAATGGTGAACGCCCCAATCACGAAAAACGTCCAGGCCAGCTGCCCAAACAGTCCCACAATCTCTGTCATTCCGAGCGAAGCGAAGAATCTATGAAATACGTTACCCCAAACCCCACAACCATCACGCACAGAATAATATAAATGGCCGATACATTCAAAAATGCCACCAGTCCCAGCGCCGCTGCCGCGATAAGCCACGCCCACCAGCTCCTGCAACTCTTCTTCGCCATATTCACCATGGGCACCGCTATGAGTGCAATCACTACGGGCCGAATCCCCTTGAAGGCGCGTTCCACCCAGGGATTGTCTTTGAAGGCCGTGAAAAACATGGCGATGGCAAGGATGATGAGGAAGGAGGGGAGGATGCTTCCCAGCGTTGCCGCCAGGCTGCCCTTGATTCCCCGGAGCTTGTGCCCGGCGAAGATGGAAATGTTCACCGCCATCACTCCTGGGGCGCTTTGCGACAGCGCCACTATGTCCGGAAGTTCGTCGTCGGAAATCCAGCCCCGGCGGGACATCTCGGCCTGAATGAGCGGAATCATCGCATAGCCCCCGCCGATGGTGAACGCTCCGATTTTCGCAAACACCGCGAAAATCTGCCACAGCGACACCCTGTTTTGAACCTTTTCCCGTCCCATAGCGCAAATATAATAAATCTTCCGTTGCCACGGAAATGACGAAGGATCTAATTTTTACCCACTTGCAAGACATAAAATAAATAAAAATTGTAAGAGTGAGACATGATTTTAAAAATTAAGCTGCAAATTTGCAGTAGGAACAAATTGAGCCATCCTACCGAGAAGCTGGTGATACGGCCCACTGCGGTGGGGAACGGCTGCTTCAGGGACATGTTCAACGGTTGCACCGCCCCGCAGCGCCTATCCCGCCAACTGGACCCTGGCCAACAAATAGCAGTGCCGCTTAACTCCCTGACGCACAGTCGTTTACTGCAATCTCTCGTTCAAAATCCGAACGAGAGATTTGCGTAAGTGCTTGAGGGGTAGGCGCTTAGGCGGCACAACAAAGGTAAAGGGCCGAACCGGGATTCTAACGGCAGCGTGGGCAGTGATGGCTCCTTGGGGGGACAGGGGTTCAAAATCTAAACGAAAAAAGACAGCCGGTCAAGCTGTCTTTCGTGCGGGTGAGAAGAGTCGAACTTCCACGGGCTACCGCCCACCACCCCCTCAAAGTGGCGTGTCTACCATTTCACCACACCCGCATTGTTTGGGACTGCAAAGATAAGATACATTTTTGAAATCCCAAAACTTTTGGGCAATTATTTATAATCCCCGCACAAACTGAGCCTCGGAAGGGGACCCGTCGAAAGTGAGCATACAGCCGTCCTTCTTGCCGTCCTTGTTGAAGACCAGCATAGACAGGCGGCCATAGAGCATATCCCAGCCTTCTGTCACGCTCTCGGCCATGTAGATTATGGAACCCAGACTTTCGAAAGTGCAGCGATAGTCTTCCCGCTCGGTACGGCTGCCGTTGATGGTGACATCCCAGTTGGCATACCGGTCGTCTTCATTGAGCTTGATGGCCACCATGGTAAATTCGGTCTGGTAGGACATATTGTCAAAGGGGAAAAGGCCCTTGAAACTCAGGTACCACATATTGTCCTCGATTTCCTCGATTTTCATTCCGGGGAGGAGGCTGGCCCAGTCCACTTCCGACTTGCCCATTTCGCAGGCAATTTCCAGGTTCTCCAGGGCGCTGGTAATGAGTTCGGCGGGTATGTGCATCATATAGTGGCCTCCGGGAGAGGTGTAATAGCTGTCGTGGCCTCCCACCTTGTCGGCGCCTTTGGAGCAGGCGCTCAGAGCCAGTACGGCTGCTGCCAACAAATATAGAATCTTTTTCATAACGCTCTGTGATTAAAACCTGAAACCAATTCCTATGCGGCCGCCCTTGACTATGCTGCCATAGACCAGCTCGGCGGTGCCGTAAACACGCTGCCCGGCCCATTCAAAACCGATGGGTACCAGGTCGTAGGCAAAGCGGGTGGCAAACTGCGGGGCAAAGGAGACACCGATGGCTGCCTTGCCGTAAAGGCGGAAGTGAGCCGGACTGGGGATGCGCAGTTTCACCTCGGGGAGGAAACTGAACATATTCCGGGAAGACTGTCCATAGGCATTGTTGATCCTTTCCACCGTCCTTACCGTCAGGTGGTTGTAATGGAACTGGGCACCCACGCTAAGCCATTTGAGGATGGAGTAGTTGTAATCCAAAGTGAGAACGGGGCCCGTGGTAACAGAGGTCTGGGGCTCATACAGGGCATACAGGTCCGTTCTGTAATCCACGTTGACTTTGTAACCCAGGAACTGGGAATTGAACCCACCCAGGAAGACGTTAATTTCGTGCGGGTGTTCCTGCGCCGTGGCTGTGCCGGCCAGAAGCGCCAGGCCAGAAAGGGCAATCAATACTTTTTTCATAGCATTTTAAAGATGCAAAAGGGCCCCAGTCCGTTGCAGCCGCAAAAAAATTATCGTAGATAAAAATATTTTTGCTATCTTTGCGAGCTTTCACGAGTTGGGAGCAATACGCAAATTATTAATTATTTAAAAAACAGATTCACAATGGCTGTTAAAATCAGACTCCAGCGTCACGGAAAGAAGAATTTCGCATTCTTCCACATTGTCGTGGCCGACTCTCGCGCACCGCGCGATGGTAAATTCATCGAGCAGCTTGGCTCCTACAACCCCAACACCAACCCTGCTACCATCATCCTTGATGGTGAAAAGGCCCTCAAGTGGCTCGGTGTTGGCGCCCAGCCCACCCTTACCGCCCGCCGCATCCTCTCCTACGAGGGTGTTCTCCTGCGCAAGCACCTTGCCCAGGGCGTAGCAAAGGGTGCCCTCACCCAGGCTGAAGCCGATGCAAAATTCGCTGCCTGGAAAGCCCAGAAGGACGAAAAGGTAGCCGCTAAGAAGACTGGCATCAAGAACGATGCTCTCGCTAAAGCCCAGGCCGCCAAGAAGGCCGAGGCCGCAGTGAACGAGGCTCGTGCCAAGGCCATCGCCGAAAAGAAGGCCCAGGCCGAGGAAGCCGCCCGCCAGGCATCGGAAGAGGCTGCAGCCGCAGCTGAACCCGTGGCCGAAGAACCCGCAGAGGCTCCTGCAGAATAAAATGCAAAGCATTGCAAGGGTTCTGAAATCCCACGGCAAGGACGGTGGAATTCTCCTTGGTTTTACCACTGTTTCGCCGGAGGATATCGACCTTCAGGAACCGGTGTTCATCTATTTCGATGGACTTCCGGTTCCTTTCTATTTTGAAGATTTCACCCCGAAAGGCACTTCCCGCGCCATTGCCCGCATAACCGGTGTGCGCTCGCTGGCAGATGCCGATGAAATTGCCGGCGCCGAGGTTTTTGCCGATTATTTCGAGGAAGAAGACGAGCTGGCATTCCTGGAAGGAATGACCCTAAAGGATGCCGACGGCAGCCTTATCGGCACGGTATCGGCCTATGAGGATATCCCCGGTAACCTGTGCCTGTGGGTTGAAACCCCGAAAGGGGAGGTGCTTGTTCCCTTCCATCAGGACCTCATAGTTTCAATAGATGAAAAAACCGGGACGCTCATAATGAACATCCCGGATGGACTTCTCTAAAGGAGAGTTTAGAAGTCAACGATAAGGCCTGTGCCGTAACGTCCGTTTCCAACACGTACTGCGATGGGACGGGCATTTTTGTTGTATTCATCGGCCAGCCAGTTCATACGGCCTTTACCAATGAAGTAAAGGGGTGTACCTATGCTTAAGACCGTGAAACCAAGGGCGGTGACCACGCTTCCCACAGTGGTGAGGATGATGCCGGTGTCGGAAGCACGCTTGTCGTTGGAGTAGTAATCCACTTTTCCTTTATCATCGACAAACCATTCGGTGCGGTCGGCGAACAGAACAATGCCGGAAATCATGGATGCCATGCCGATACCCATTGTCACGCCACCGGAAATAAGGAGGGCCCGGCCGGCATAATACTGCCTGCGGGCGCCCTGGAGTGTATCTTCACAAAGTTCTTCTCCAAAGAGATCGTTCAGCTCGGCGTTTGTAAGGACCCGGCCGTTGTCGCTGCGATAATCACCATGGCTGAATGTGATATACTTGGGGACATACTGTGCTTGTGCCGCTTGAGCATTAATTAAAATGGCTGCAAGGACAATGCCTGCGAAAGAAAGGAATTTTTTCATATCACAAATGTATTTACCCGACAAATATACAAAAATGCGCGGTATTTTTCGTAACTTGCAGACAATTAGAATGTCTGATTATGAAAAAATTACTCACTGCCCTAAGCTTATTCCTGTCCCTGAGCCTTTTCGCGCAGGAGAGGGAAGCCATTTGGCCGAAGAATAAAATGCCCCATCCGCAGGGACACCAGGTTGCCGAAATGCTGGACAAGGCACAGGCTCCCGGCTTCAATCCCGACAAGCACCGCGGTGCATATCTGGAGTGGTTCGAGGTTCCGAAGGAGAGCAACGGCGCCTGCATGATTCTCATTTCAGGCGGTGGATACAACAGCTGCTGCGACATGTCTCTCATAGAACTTTGGCGGAAGGAATTCACGGCCCTGGGCTTCCAGTGCGTGAATTTCGTGTACCGTACTCCTCGTCCTGAAGGCCTTCCGGTGTGGCAAAGCGCCTGGGAAGACGGTCAAAGGGCAGTGAGGATGGTTAGGAGCGAGGCCGCCCGCAGGGGCTTCGATCCGGAGAAGATAGCTACCATTTCAATGTCGGCAGGTTCCCATCTGGCGCTGCTCCTTGCAACAAGTTCCCAGACGCCCGCGTATGAAAAGGTGGATAAACTGGATGACGTGCCCTGCCACATAAACATTGCCATTGTGAACGCTCCGGCCTATGTGACAAGCGACGGGGAGGACGGCAGCCCGGCAGCCCGCCAGGGTTATGGCACTGATGTTCGCCTGAGCGAGATTTTCCGCTTTGACGAAAAGACCTGTCCAATGAGCCTCCATCACGGCGGCGAAGATATCTATTCCCCGAACGGCTCCACCCTGGTTTACCGTGAGCTTCGCAAACGCGGCATACCCGCCGAGCTTCACCTTTATGCCGATAAGGGCCACGGTGCCTTCGGCCTTCCGCGAGCCGTGGAATTCCTGCACCAGATGGGCTGGACGGGGCCTTTGGGCGAAGAAGAGTCCATTATGGAGCGTTTCCCTTCCGACGATGCCCGCGCCTCCTACCTTAAACAGGAAATATGGCCGGAAGGGCAGATGCCGCTTTATCAGGAGCATCAGTGCACTCCCTACATCGAATGGCATTTCCCGAAGGTCCGCACAACCAACGCCATCCAGATAATCTATTCCGGCGGCAGCTACCAAGGCAACGGTCCGGAGAGCTTCGAGGTTGTGCCTTATCGCCGATACCTGAACGAAAAGGGCATGACGGTGGTAACGATGAAATACCGTACGCCACGCCCGAAGGGCTATTCAAAGCACACTTCGGCTTGGCAGGACCTCCAGAGGGCCATCCGCCTGGTCCGCAGCCAGGCAGCGGAATTCGGCCTGGATCCTGACAGGATAGGCATTATGGGAAGCTCGGCCGGAGGTCATCTTACGCTGATGGGCGTCACATCATCAATGCACAGTTCCTACTTGCCCATAGACTCGCTGGACAAGCTTTCCTGCAAGGTTCAGTGGGGGATAGGCATATATCCGGCGTATGCCCTTACCGACGGTGCCGAGCAGAACAACACCACCGGCGGCAATGACGACAGCGCCCTCCTGGTGCCGGAATTTTCCTTTGACCTGGACAGCGCTCCAATGCTTTTCCTTCACGGAGATGCCGATGGATGGGCAGCCATGAATTCCGTAAAATTCTGGGAGAAACTGCGTGCAATTGGCATACAGAGCGAACTGCACACCCTGGCGCTGCGTCCCCACTGCTTCCATAACCATTCACATCCCGGAACCGGCAGCTACACCGCTCCGGACAGGATTTGGGAGTTCCTTAGCGCCAAAGGATTTAATAAGTAGGGAAGTAGAAGGGATTGCTCAGGCTGGTATTTATCTTCGGATCCTTGTCAATGTAGTCCAGGATTCTCCCGCCGTAGAGGAATCGGCCCGTTGTGACTTCGTCGTAAAGGGGATCGTCAGGGCTGAAACTTCCTATTTTCACCAGCCCCAGGCAATGGATGAAGCGCATATTCCCCAGGTAAAAGCCCACATGCCCCACCTTGCTCCGGTCCCCGCTGAGGTTCCCGAAAAACACCAGGTCTCCGGGCTTCAGGTTTTCCATTCCGAAGATGCGTTCCCCAACCTTTGACTGGGGGGAAGCGTCGCGCGGAATAATGATATCGTGCATGAAAAGCACCGTGCGCACGTATCCGCTGCAGTCCATTCCCTTGGTGGACATTCCGGCCCAGATATAGGGGAATCCCAGCATGGACTTGGCGCTTTCCAGTATGGCTTCAGGGCTTTGGGGCAGATTTTTACGCCAGCTGGCTTCTCTGGACGCCAGTTTCTTGCTGATATATCCTTTCCGCCCGTCGGGGAATCCAACCTTGTAATACGAACCCTCGCTTCCAAGGTCTATGAGGCGGTTGCCTGCCACGATGTCTGAAACCGTGCCTGCATTTTTCCTCGGCCTGTCCAGGACTACTCCGGACAGTGCTGTCACTATTATTTTAGGTGCAGCATTCCAGGCCTCGTAATCTTCCTTGTTCATTAGTGTGACCGCTGCATAATGCACCCAGCCGCCGCTGCCGTCGGGGGTTTGAATATGGGGCCAATTGTTATCTTCGTTTATTCCAAGGACGTGGACCGGCGTTCCCAGAATGGCCTGTGAATCCATTCCGGCGGTAAACTTGGGCTCCAGCCTCACATTGCAGGCCGATATGTTCACTACGGCATAACCCTCCTGCGCAAATGCGGCGCAGCAGGACAGCAAAAGCATTATGGCACAGTTCAAAAGTTTCATATCTTATCAGATTTTGAAAAGCATTCCTCCAATATTATCCTGCCTTGCACCGGTGACCGAACGCAGGCAGGAAGGTATTCCACACATATACAGAACCCCCAGAAAAGCGAAAATAAGGGCTTCCTTGAATTCCACTATAGCATTTTCGGGGATGATGATCTTGCAGCCGCCAAGTTTCCGCATCCTTTCAATCAGGAACTTGTTGTAGGCTCCGCCGCCCGTTGCCAGAACGCTTTTCTCGCTTTCCACTACGGCGGCAAACTGCACAGCGCAGTGCTCATAGAAGGTGCGAAGCATATCCTCCATCGAAAGACCACAGTTATCCAGGGCGGGGAAAATGTTTGCCTCTAACCATTCACGGGCCAGGGATTTCGGGTAAGGCCGGGCGTAATATTCCAGGGAATTCAGTTTTTCGAGAAGGGCCTTCGAAACCTTGCCGCGGGATGCTATTTCCCCATCCCTGTCCATCTCCAGTCCCACGGATCGGCAATAGCGGTTAATGACATAATTCACCGGGGAAATGTCGAAGGCCACCCTGTCGCCGCCTTTGTCAAAGTATGAAATGTTAGAAAATCCGCCAATGTTAAGGCAGTAGTCGTACTCGCCGAAAAGAAGTTTGTCGCCGATTGGAACCAGCGGTGCGCCCTGCCCGCCAAGCATAATGTCCAGGCGGCGGAAATCCGATACCGTGGGAATCCCCGTTTCGGCTGCGATTGCTGCGCCGTCGCCAATCTGGAACATGATTCCCTGTTCGGGCTGATGGAAGACGGTGGAGCCGTGTGAAGCGATTATGTCGGGCCGGACGCCGAACTCTTCCATGAAGTCGTTCACCCTTCGGCCCAGCCAATGTCCGTATTCGCTGTGGAAGGCTATGAATTCCCGGGCCGGCATATCCTGAACCTTCCTTGAAAGAAGGTCCTTGAGTTCCGGAGAATAATCGTATCCCCTCGCGCAGTCTATGGTAAAGGACCATTTTCCGTCCACGCAGTCGAAACTTGCGCAGCAAACATCCAGCCCGTCCACCGAGGTCCCCGACATCAGTCCGATACTTTTCATACGCATTATCCTGTTATTGAATTATGAGAACCCAGTCCTGCCGGTCCGGTTTTTCCGGAAGGGGAAGGGTGCCATCCGGGAGGACTGACAATATTTCGTTTTTGTGGAACTCTCCGTTCCTGGGATTATACCAGCGTGCTTCTGCCGATGCTCCCGGAACAAGGCCTGTGATGGTGCCGGAGAGGGTGTTCGGGGCGTAGAAGTAGAGGAAATAACGCTCTTCCGTGTGTGCACAGACGGCGGCGCCGGACTTGTCCTGGAATGCAGGGTCTCCCGGAATGACAGGAACTAGGTTCCACCAGTCGAATGATTCCATAAAGGAGCGTAAATGCCTCATCTGCAGGGCGCTGGGGAATTCCAGCGAAACTTGCCACGGGGTGGCCTTGTCTTCAACGGAGATGGTTTCAACTCCGTCGAAGGACGGCTTGTCGGCATCGAAGGTGCTTTTGTAAAGCCAGATGTCGATGGCTCCGTAACCATAGCCACAAAAACCGGACAGGAAAGAAATCCAGCCCTGTGCGCGCGAGCCGAAGTCCTTTGTCCACAGGTAGCAGTATCGGCCTTCATAATTGACGGCAGGGCGGGGGGAATTCCAGTAATCGATTATGGTTCCCGGGTCCGGCGTCTCGTGAAGCGGTGGAGACCATTGGGCGGCCCACCAGTTGTGTCCGGCTTTCAGGGCTACCTCCTCCGACAAGAAGGCCGATTCTCCCCAGCCTTCCTTTACCTCGGTCCCAAGGCCGGTGACGCTGGTATTGACGCTGTTTTCCTGATGGGCAGAAAGGGGATGGGAATAGGCGTCGGCAGCGTGTATGTAATTGGCAATTTTAATCCAGGGGTTGGAATGCAGGTCGTAGTGGTGCGGCCACCTCTCGGCATAAAAATCATTGTCCACTTCCTGCGCAAGGGTCCAGAGCACCGGGAAAGCGCCAAAGCGGGCCACCCAGTAGCGCGACAGCGACTCCAGCGCAGCGTCATCGTCCGCCAGTGTCTTGGAGAGATTGCTGGAGAAAAAGAATTCGGCATTGGCGTGGACCAGGCCGGCATCGGCAATGTAGCGGTAATAGGCATCCGCCTCCTGGAATCCGGCGATATCATCGGCGTCTATCCGTCCGTCTTCCAGATGGAAACGGGCGTTTATGGGCTCGCTCTGATAGACGGTAAAGCCCTGTTGTACGCGTCGGTCAACGATGTAGCGGAAGTGGGATTCCCACTCTTCGGAGTACATGGACCAGTGGGTGTCGCCAAGGTAAAAAAACGGCGTTCCGTCGGCGTGCATCAGGTATTTTACGCCTTGTTCGGCTTTAATAAAGCCATGTCGGTAAATGGCCAGGTCGCCGGTGTAATCCTTGCACAGGATTGTCCCCGAAAGTCCGTTCAGGGAGGAATCTTCGGGGCAAAGGCTACGCCACGTCCACTTCCCGCTTTTCGTGGGAGCGAAACGAAGCCGGAATACATTGTTTCCGTCCCAGAAGGCAGGACGGATTAGGGTATCACGGCTCTGTTTATGAATAAAATACACATCCATCCGAACGTGCCCTCCACCTTCGCAGCTGTAATCCGTAGCCGACTCAAAACAAAGTTCGGTCACTCGCCATGTTTCGGCGGTGACAGGCTCGCGGCTGCATGCAGCGAAGCCCAACAGGATAGAAAACGATAAAAGAAAAAGGATGGTCTTTCTCATAGACCGCAATATACGAAAAACAATCCTTTTCTCCAATTTGGTTTTGAGGCATAAAAAATATACACAACTTCGTTTTGAGTACGAAATTGTGTAACTTTGTTTTCGATATGGAACAGAAAGGACTTACAAAGAAGCAGTTTCAGATACAGATGGTCTCAAGGGCGTTATATATGCTGTTGGCTGTGTTTTGGACTGTATCAGGTGTACTGAATGAGAGCCCCTTTGAATGGATATTAGGGGCAACTTATTTTACCCTTGTTGCCGCTTATGCAGTTTATCTGATTATTCTGCGGAAAAAGCATCCCGTGGAAGATCCTCAGTTGGATAAGCAGGCCGCAGACAATTTCAAAACGGTCTCAAAAGGAATGGGGATTGTGTTCGCCTTCATTACTGTCGGCTTTCTGATTGCTTTTGGCCTTGCGGCACTTTTCAAATAGATTAGAAGGATAGAAACTCACTTTTTTGTGTGTTGTATTTGCTGCAGTGCTGATTGTTGGGATTATACGGAAGAATAAATACAATAAACAAAGACCACCAAACAAATGTCTGGTGGTCTGTTTGTTGGGTGGAGGTAGTCGGATTCGAACCGGCGACCCCATGCTTGCAAAGCATGTGCTCTACCAGCTGAGCTATACCCCCGTTTGGCCTTTATCTTGGCAAAAATAACTACCAAAATATCGGAAAAGCCGGCTGCTGGCGGCCGGCTTTTGGTAGGCCCTGGCAGAGTTGAACTGCCGACCTCTACATTATCAGTGTAGCGCTCTAACCAACTGAGCTAAGAGCCTGTATAATA
>CACYCP010000065.1 GCA_902772985.1 uncultured Bacteroidia bacterium
AGGGTGAGGCCGTTCTGGTGGAAGGACATCCAGAAGAAGATGACCACGGCGAACACCAGGAACAGGGCGACCATGCGCTTTTTGGTCTGCTCCGGAGTGAGGGAATCCACAATCTGGGCTTTGTCGCCCTTGGCGTGCCCGCCTTCAACGTGGGAATACCAGCTGCGGAAAGCGTAATAAATGGCGATGGAAACAATCAGGGACACGCAGGCCACCGCAAATGAGAAGTGGTAGGCAGCGTTTCCGTCGAATCCAAGGCTGATGGCCCATTCGCGTATCTTGATGGCGGCGGTAGGGGCGAAAAGTGCGCCGATATTGATTGCCATGTAGAAAAGCGAGAAACCGGAATCGCGCTTTGCGGCGAACTGAGGCTCGTTGTAAAGGTCGCCCACCATAACCTGGAGGTTGCCTTTGAACAGGCCCGTTCCGAAGCCTATCAGGATAAGCGCGGCAAGCATGGCGACCAGGGCAACTGTGCCGCTTCCCAGGGGAACGCTAAGCAGAAGATAGCCCAGGAACATTACCACGATGCCTGCGGTGACCATCTTCCCGAAACCGAATTTATCGGCCAGGATACCGCCGATGAGGGGGAAGAAGTACACCAGCATCAGGAACGAGCTGTAAATGAGACCTGCGGTGCCGGCTTCAAGGCCGAAATTGGCACGGAGGAAGAGGGCGAACACGGCAATCATGGTGTAGTAACCGAAGCGCTCGCCAGTGTTTGCCAGAGCAAGGGGAAAAAGCCCTTTAGGTTGTCCTTTGAACATACTTATTGTGGTTTTAGTTTGTTTTCCAATTCCTACAAAGTTGATAAATATTTCCCGAATTGCCAAAAAATGAGTATATTTACCAAAATAATTCTTGACGATGAAAAAGATAATCTTTGCGTTACTTCCTTTGACTTTTTTGTTTTGCGCCTGTTCAGGCGGCCGTATGTCCGATATTGAGAAGGGTTTCCGGGATGTGCCGGACTCGGTCAGGGTGGCCGTCTATTGGTATTGGCTGAACAACAACATTTCCAAGGAAGGCGTCGTCAAGGACCTTGAAGCAATGAAGCGCGTGGGGATAACAAGGGCGTTTATCGGCAACCAGGCAACTGACAATCTCCCTTATGGGAACGTGCCCCTGTTTTCACCCGAATGGCTGGAGATAACCCACCAGGCAATGAAAACCGCCGGGGAACTGGATATCGAAATCGGGATGTTCAACTGCCCTGGCTGGAGCCAGTCCGGCGGGCCTTGGATTACCCCGGAGGAAAGTATGAAATATGTGGCCTGGGAAGCCGGAGTCCCGGATGTTCCCCAAGACCGCATCATTGCCGTCCTGGCCTGGCCGAAGATAGGCGGGGCGTCCAGGAACTGGACCGTCAATCCCGCTTCAGGAAATGCCGTCCTGCGTCTGGACAAGCCTTTTACCGTGCGCACCATTTCGCTTCAGACCACGAAGCCCTATTCCGGAAATGTGAGCCTTCGCGCCGGAGGGGAAGAGATTCGCTCTTTCTATTTCGACCGGCATAATTTCGGCCTCAACGTTGGCTTCGTCCCGGATTCGCCAATGGTGATTTCCCTGCCGGAAACGGCTTTCCCAAGCTATGAACTGTATTTCGATAATCCGAAAGCGGCCAGCATCAGTGTAAGCCTTTCGGAAATTCCCGCGGTGGAGCAATATGCCGAAAAATCCCTTGCCAAGATGTTCCAGGAGCCTCTTCCCATGTGGGACTTCTACATGTGGAATACGCCTCCGGAGGCCAGTGCACCGCAGTTTTACCTTAGCCCGGACAAGGTTTTGAATCTTACGGACAAACTTAATGACGGCAAGTTGGACTGGGAAGCAGGGGACGGAGAGTGGGAAATTTATACGGCCTACATGAAGACGACGGGCGTTACGAACAGCCCTGCGGTGAAAGAAGGTACAGGCCTTGAAGTGGACAAAATCAACAAGAAATACATTGCCTCCCATTTTGACGCATTCATTGGGGAACTTATACGGAAAATCCCTGCCGAGGACCGTAAAACCTGGAAAGTCGTGGTAGAGGACAGCTACGAAACCGGAAGCCAGAACTGGACCGACGACATGCGGGAGAACTTCTTGGAAACTTTCGGATATGACCCTATCCCTTATCTTCCTGTATTGAAGGGGGTAGTGGTAGGGAGTGCCGACAAGAGTGACCGCTTCCTCTGGGACCTCAGGCGATTGATTGCCGACAAGGTTGCCAACGACTACGTTGGAGGACTCAGGGAAGAATGCAACAAGCACGGAATGCAAACCTGGCTGGAGAATTACGGACACTGGGGTTTCCCTTCAGAGTTTATGCTGTATGGCAGCCGTTCAGACCAGGTCTCCGGGGAATTCTGGAGCGAAGGGGACCTTGGAGACATAGAGAACAAGGCTGCATCGTCCTGTGCACACGCCTACGGAAAACCGCTTGTCTGGGCGGAATCCTGCACTGCGGCATGGAATCAGTTCGGCCGTTATCCCCGTCTTATGAAGGAAAGGACCGACCATTTCTTCTGCGAAGGCATCAACGCTACGCTGCTGCATCTTTTCATCCAGCAGCCGGACGACCGCAAGCCCGGCCTTGACGCCTGGTTCGGAAATGAATTCAACCGCAACAACAGTTGGTTCGACGGCATGGGCGGCTTTATCTCATACCTCCGTCGATGCAACTTCATGCTCCGCCAGGGGAGGTATGTGGCCGATGTCGCCTATTTCATCGGCGAGGATGCTCCCAAAATGACCGGCGTATGCGATCCGGCGTTGCCGCAGGGCTATTCCTACGATTATGTGAACGGGGAAATCCTTAGGGAATACAGCCGTGTCAAGGATGGCAGGCTGGTCCTGGACAGTGGTATGGAGTACAGCGTCCTGGTGCTTCCCAGGCAGGAAACCATGCGTCCGGAGATGCTGGAATGCATTTACAATATGGTTAACGAAGGGCTTACCATCGTGGGGCCCGCTCCCACCCGTTCTCCCAGCCTTCAGAATTATGGGCCGGCCGATGAAAAGGTTCGTGAACTTGCCGGCAAGATTTGGAACGGCAGCGGCCGCTGCGGGAAAGGCCGGGTATATCCTGACGGTACAGAGCTGAAAAAAGTTCTGGACGAGCTTGGGATAGGGAAAGATTTCAGCTACGAAGGCGATGCGAAACTGGAATTCATCCATAGGAATATAGGCAAGGACGGAGAGATTTATTTCGTTTCGAACCAGGAAGACAAGGCTGTGGACCTGCGGCTTTCATTCAGGGCTCCGGCTTCATTCAAAGCCGAAAGGTGGAACCCCGTAACAGGAGACGTCCTGGGTATTGACCTTACCGAAAAAATACACTTGGACAAGCTTGAAAGCGTGTTTATCGTTTTCCGTAAGGATGCGGCTCCTGCCAGGAAGTACGCTTCTTCCACCCGGGTCGAGCCGTCCGCAGGGTGGAAGGTCAGTTTCTCTGAATCGGCCGGAAATCCGGCATTTGAAAGGAGCTTCGATACCCTGGAAGACTGGGCCTTGAGCGAAGATCCGCAGGTGAAATATTTCTCCGGCAAAGCCGAATATTCCGGAAGTTTCACTTTGGAAGAAAAGGCGCCCCGCACCCTCCTGCATCTTGGGAACGTGATGGTTCTTGGCAGCGTCAAGGTGAACGGAAAGGATGCCGGTCATGTGTGGACTTATCCCTACAGCCTGGATATTACGGACCTTGTGAAAACAGGAGAAAACAGCCTGGAAATAAAGGTGTACAACAATTGGAAAAACCGGCTGATAGGGGACTCCCAATTGCCGGAGGACCAGCGCAAGACTTGGACGAACATACAGCCTTGGGAGGAAGGGGACGAACTTCAGAGTTCCGGCCTGCTTGGCCCCGTTTCAATAGAATTATTAAAATAGACATAGTATGAAAAAGTACATTTTGTTTGCGTCGTCGCTGTTTTTGTTTGCATCGTGCTGCACAAAAAGCCCTGAAGTGCCTGTCTGCAGCGGGGATGAATTCAAAACTGAATTTATCCTGCCCCAAAGGATAGTGAGGGCGACAGGGAATATCCAGAATCCGGAGCAGCTGCTTGCCCCTTATCCCGGCCAGGTGTCCACCAACGAGGATAATTACGTGTCAATGGCTCCCGGAAGTTCCGTCCTCCTGGATTTCGGCAAGGAACTGCATGGAGGAATAGAGATTGTGCGAACCATTTCCGGCTCGCACGACCCGGCCCGTTTCCGCCTTTGTCTCGGAGAATCGGTGAGCGAAGCCATGAGCAGCGTGAAGGAAACCGGAAGCACTGCCACAAACGACCATGCAAGCCGTGAAATGGACATTTTCGTCCCCTGGCTGGGCTCATTGAGGGTGGGGAACAGCGGTTTCCGCTTCGCCCGCCTGGACCTTCTTGACGGGGAAGATATAGAGATTCTGGCGGTAAGGGCCGTTTCCGTCATGCGGGATATCCCCTATCTGGGCAGTTTCAGCTGCAGTGACGACAGGCTGAACGAAATTTGGCAGACCGGAGCCTATACCGTGCACCTTTGCATGCAGGATTACCTTTGGGACGGTATTAAGAGGGACCGTCTGGTATGGATGGGTGACATGCATCCGGAGGTAATGACGGCAAATACCGTGTTCGGGGACCAGTATGTGATTCGGAAAAGCCTGGATTACGTGAGGGACAAGACAGCGCCCACCGACTGGATGAACGGCATTTGCTCCTATTCCCTCTGGTGGATAATCATCCAGCACCATCTGTACAACTGGTATGGAGACTTGGACTACCTTTCGCAGCAGAAAGAATACTTGACGGCGCTTCTTCACAGCGTCATGGCCAATTTCAAGGATGGAAAGGAAAACTTTACCGAGGGCCGCTTCATAGACTGGCCTTCGAACGATTATCCCGAGGTGATTCACGCCGGCTTGCAGGCTCTCTCCGTCAGGGCTATGGATGCCGGGGCCGATATGGCCGGATGGCTTGGCGACGAAGCCTTGAAGGATGAATGCCTGAAGCAGGCATCGGCCCTTCGTGGCTATGTCCCTTCCACCGCCGGAAACAGCCAGGCGGCGGCCCTTCTCGCCATTTCCGGAATGCTGGATGCAGGCCAGGCAGGGGCTCTGATAGTTGAAAACGGGCCTGAAAAGTTCACCTCGTTCATGGGTTATTACCTTCTGGAAGCCCTTGCCAAGGGCGGAAGATACGACGACGCGCTCCGGCTCATCCGGGAGTACTGGGGCCGTATGATTGAACTTGGAGCAACCACTTTCTGGGAGGACTTCAACTTCGAAGACGGAAAGAACGCCGCCAGGATAGATGAGATTGTGCCCGAGGGGAAATTCGACATACACGCCGATGGGGGCGCCTATTGCTATGTGGGCCTCAGGCACAGTTTCTGCCACGGCTGGGCGTCAGGCCCTACCGCCTGGCTTAGCCGCCATGTCCTTGGAATCGAGCCTGTGGAAGCCGGATTCAAAAAGGTTCGCATAGAGCCGAATCTTGGGGAGCTGGACTGGGCACAGGGGACTTTCCCCACTCCTTACGGGGTAATCGAGGTCCGTCACGAGAAAAAAGCCGATGGCAGCGTTGCCACTTCCGTGAAGCTCCCGAAGGGCGTAAAGCGCGTGAAATGATAAAAAATGATTATATTTACAAGATTTAAAACCAATACTATATGAGAAGAATAGCTTTTTTTGCCTGCTGTGCCGCTTTGGCCGTAGCCTGCGTTTCCGGGAATGATTCCAAAAATGGAGTGAAAGTCGCCGCTCTGGATGATTCCGCCTGGAAATGCAGTGAGTGGATTGCCGCCGCAAATGCGAAGGTGGTTCCTTTGGATGACAAGGATGCCTATCGTTCTGCAGACGGCTCTTCCTGGTTCCTTACCACCGTCGTTAACGAAAAGAAGGTCACCAAGGCCACCTGGATGTCTGCCGGTCTTGGCGTTTTCGACCTTTTCCTAAACGGAGAAAGGGTGGGTGAGGAAGTGCTGAAGCCCGGATTTACTCATTACCAGAAGACGAAGCTTTCTTTTACATACGATATCACTGACGCTTTCAACAAGGCCAAGGGCAAGGAAAACGTGCTTTCCGCCCAGCTCACCCCCGGATGGTGGGCCGACAGGATTTTGGGCGGTGAGCAAATGAGGGGTTACAAATGCGCCTTCCGCTCTGTCCTTGAACTGGAATATGCCGATGGCAGCAGGGCCCTTATCGGCACCAATACCGAGAAGTGGAAGGCCGGAGTAGCCGGTCCCGTGACTCACGCCGGTATTTTTGACGGTGAAGAATATGACGCCCGCATCCTTCCCGGCTGGGAAACTCCCGAAAAGCTTTCGACACCTGAGATTTATAATGTTTTCGAAGGCGAAATCCTGCCATCCGAGGGCGCCGAGGTTTATCGTCGCGAGGACTTGGCCCTTTCTCCCATAAAGGCTTATGTATGGGAAGAAATTGAGGGCGCTGTCCGCCCGGACGGTGTTGATGACGACGATGATTCCGTTCAGCACGGTACAATCAAGGTCAAACGTGAATATAAGGCCGGGGAAGTGATGAAAATCGAGGCTGGGGAGTCGCTGGTGCTGGATTTCGGCCAGAATGCCGCAGCCGTTCCCGCCTTCGTTTTCAGCGCTCCGGAGGGAACCGTCCTGATTGGCCTTCCTTCCGAGATCCTGAATGACGGAAACGGTGCCGAAAGCCGTGGTATGGACGGTCCGGAGGGCAGTGTTCACCGTAGGAACCTCAGGTGCGACGAGGACTGGATCCGCCTTGTCTATACCTTCGGAAATAAGGGGAACAAGACTTACTATTCCCCCCGCTGCAGTTTCTTCGGCTACAGGTATCTGTCCCTTAGCGCCGATGGCCCTGTAACGTTCTACAGCATTGAATCCGTTCCGGTGACATCCATAGCCCGGAAACTGGAGACAGGAAAGATAGAAACCGGTGACGAGCTCATTAACAAACTCATTTCCAATACCTATTGGGGCCAGCTCTCCAATTACCTTTCCGTTCCTACCGACTGCCCCCAGAGGGATGAGCGTCTTGGATGGACTGCCGATACCCAGGTGTTCACCGAGACAGGAACCTTCTTTGCCAATACCGACCGCTTCTTCCACAAGTGGATGCGCGACATGCGGGATTCCCAGGGTCCTCTGGGCGGTTTCCCGGGAGTTGCCCCCTTCGCCCAGTACGGTAATGAAAAGATGCGTCTGGGATGGGCCGATGCCGGTATCATCGTCCCTTGGACCATTTGGAAACAGTATGGCGACAATTCCATCGTGGAAGAGAACTGGGACTCCATGCTGAAATTCATGAACCATATCAACGATACGAAATACAACCACGCATCCCTGGTGAGCGAGAACGGTAATTACCAGTGGGCCGACTGGCTAAGCTACGAAGCACTTGAGAGTTCCGGAGGCGGTGCATTCAAGACGGCGGAAATCAGGCGTGATGCCGAAGTGTACTGGAATTACCTTGGGGCATCCTATTGGGCAATCGACGCCGGAATGATGGCCGATATGGCCCGGTCAACCGGCCGTGACGCCGCTCCTTTCCAGAAGATGCAGGAGGATGCAAAGGCTTATATCAAGCAGAATTTCATCAATGAGGACGGAACTTTCAAACTGGAGGTGTTGAACACCATGCAGACCCCGGCCCTCTTCGCCCTGAAAAACGGTATTGTAGAGGGAGCGGCGAAAGAAGCCGTTTGCGCCCGTCTCCGCAAGAATTTCGAGGAGCACGGAAACTGCCTCCAGACCGGCTTCCTGGGCACCTCCATCCTGATGCCCACTCTTAGCGACAATGGCATGAGCGACATCGCCTACGAACTGCTCTTCCAGCGCAAGAACCCCAGCTGGCTCTATTCCATTGACAACGGAGCCACCACAATCTGGGAGCGTTGGAACAGTTATACCATAGAGGGCGGTATGGGACCTCGGGGCATGAACAGTTTCAACCACTATGCCTACGGTGCCGTTTGCCAGTGGATTTGGGAATATGCCGCAGGTATCTCCACCGATATCGCTTCGCCCGGCTTCAAGCACATTATCCTTAAGCCGGTGCCTTCCAAGCGCCTTGGCAGCATCAAGGCCAGCTACGAATCGGCCAGTGGACTGATAACTAGCGAATGGAAGTATGAAGGCGAAAAGTGGGTGTGGAATTTCAGCATCCCGAAGGGTTGCACCGCATCGGTTACCGCCCCGGGCGAAAGCGAGGCTACACTGTACAAAGAAGGCAGTTATACCATTGTAAATGAATAATAAGGAGAGCATATCGGTAAAGTTGATGAAGGCCTTCCTGGGCTTACATTCCCGCCTTCCGCTGCGCTGGCATTATGCCTTCGGCCGTTTCCTGGCTTGGTGTGCCGATGAAGTTTTCGGCTACCGCAAGGATGTCGCTACAGTCAACCTTTCCCGCAGTTTTCCAGAGAAAAGCGCCTCCGAAATCAGCGAAATACGTAAGCGCTTTTATCAGCATTTCGGCCGCGTGATTGCCCAGACCATCTGGTTCGGCGGCTGCCGCGGTGCTTCCGGAAGGGAGCGCCTTCGCAAGAGCCGTCTGGTGGAATTCGAGAATCCACAGGAGTGGAACCGCCTTATGGGTAGCGGACGCCAGATGATGGTCCTGCTGTCCCACATGGGCAATTGGGAACTTATCGGCGGTCTTCCTCTGTATTCCTACGGGGAGCCGCTTGATGCCGGGACGGACAGTATTTGCGTCACATATCTTGCCCAGAGCAGCAAGTTCTGGGACAGCATCCTGAAATGGAACCGTTCGGCCCCGATGGAGGATCTTGGATTTGAAAAAGCTTATGTCGAGGCCGAAAGCGTGATAAGTTTCGTGGTGGCTCACAGGGATGAAAAATATGCCCACCTTTTCATCACAGACCAGCATCCGTATTTGCAGAAAGGCGTTTTCAGCCTTACCTTCATGAACCAGGAATGCCGCTCGATGGCGGCATCGGCAGGTCTTGCCGTCAAGCTGGACATGTCGGTGTGCTACCTTGGCTTCAAGGAAAAGGAAGACGGGGGTTACACTCTTAAGCTTGTCCCAATTTGCGAGAGTGCGAAAGGGGAGGACCCCATAGAATTGATGAAGCAGTATTATAAACTTCTGGAGAATGATTTGAAGGAGCAGCCTTGGAATTATCTCTGGACACACAACCGTTGGAAAAAGTATGATTAAACTCAAACGTTTAGCCATTCCGCTTGCCTTATTTACCCTTTCTGGATGGCAGATGGCCGCCCAGGACACATTTTATGCACTTCCTTCAACGACCATAGTCCTGGAGGTCGAGGCAAGGCAGGAGATATTTTATGCCGGCCCGTACGCCGCTTATGCCCACCAGCTCCTGAATATGGGCGTGAGGGATCGTGACGAAGTGAACACCTCCCTTACCAAGGTGGAGTTATATCCCACAGTCGAGGCCGATCCTTCTTCCTGGTTCAGCTGTGATGCCGAAAACGTCAATTTGCTCACGATGTCTTCCCAGGGACTGGTTGCATTCGGCGACAAAACTGAGGGAAAGGGGGCGCAGTGGCGCTTTCCATCTTTTTCGAACAAGGATTTCACTTCAAAAGGCCTGACCAATCCGGAAAAGGAAGTGAAGCGGGTGGTGTATGAACAGGTTCAGACCGACACCGCCATAGTGAGCGTTCCGGTAGAGCATCGCGTCCTTGAAGAGAAGACTTTGGAGGACAAGGCAATGGACGCCGCCGATATGATTCTGAAACTGAGGAAGGCACGCCTGGATATCTCTACCGGGGACACCGACGCCCAGTTTGATGGGCAGGCCCTGGATTCGGCTCTCAAGGAGCTTGACAGGATAGAGAAGGAATACCTTGCCCTTTTCCGTGGCTATTCGGAGTACCGGACTTTGAAGGGACGCTTCGACGTTACCCCGTCGGCCTTGCAAAATACCCATAGTTATCTGGCCTTCCGCCTTGGCGAAGACGGTTTCTTTGCCGATGGCAACAAGGGCGTGCCTTATTACATTGAACTGGAGCCTGAGGCTATGCCCCGCCTGGACGAGTCCGACCGCAGAAAGGGGCGTGCAGTTATCCGCTACCGCGTTCCCGTGGTGTGCAACGTCATCCTTTCGGAAGGAGGCAAGCAGCTTCTCCATACACGCATTCCCATTTATCAGCTTGGAGTAGAAAGTACAATCGTTAAATAATAATACCGTTATGATTCAAGATCTTGAGCCTAAAGTAGTTTGGAAGAATTTCCATGCTTTGACACAAATTCCCAGGCCTTCGAAGCACGAGGAAAAAGTGATTGAGTATTTGTACAACTGGGGCGTTTCCCACGGTTTCGAAACCATGAAGGACGATACCGGTAACATCGTCATCCGAGCCGCAGCCACTCCGGGATATGAAAACCGCAAGGGCGTGATTATCCAGGGACATATGGATATGGTTCCCCAGAAAACCTCCGATTCCAGTCACGACTTCCTCAAGGACCCCATCAACGCCTATGTGGACGGTGAATGGGTTACTGCCGACCGCACCACCCTTGGCGCCGACAACGGTATAGGCGTGGCATTGGGCCTTGCGGCCATCGAGGACCCTTCCGTCAAGCACGGTCCCATCGAGATCCTGGTTACCTATGACGAGGAAACCGGCATGACCGGAGCAAATAGTCTGAAGCCCGGCCTGCTGAAGGGTGACATCCTCCTGAACCTGGATTCCGAGGAAGAAGGGGAGCTGTGCGTTGGATGCGCCGGCGGTCTGGATGTATCGGCCAAGTTCAAATATTACAAGTACATTACGCCTCCCGGAATGGATGCGCTGCGTTTCACCGTGAGCGGGCTTCAGGGCGGACACTCCGGTATGGATATCTCCCTTTACCGTGCCAATGCCAACAAGGTGGCGGCAAGGATTCTGCTTCCCCTTATGGAGGACTATGGCGTGAAGGTGGTTTACTTCAGGGGCGGCTCCCTTCGCAATGCCATTCCTTTCGAGGCAAGCTGCGAAATCCTTGTTCCGGACTCGAATTACACCAAGGTGCGCGAGCTCATAAACGAGACTTTCGAAGTTATCAGGAAGGAGTTTGCCGAAAGCGATCCTTCGGCCAAGCTTACCATCGAAAACCACGTTCCCGTGGCGCAGAAATTCATCCAGCAGAAGCCAATGCTCCGTGCCGTGAAGGCCATACTGGCGGCTCCCTCCAGCGTTATCCGCATGAGCCAGACCATGGAGGGCCTCACCGAGACATCCATCAACCTTGCAATCGTGCGCACCGAAGGGGGGAAGATAACCATCCACGCCCTTATGCGCAGCGCCGTGGATTCCGCCAAGGAAGCCCTGGCCCAGAGGATGCGCTGCATCTTTGAACTTGCCGGAGCCGAGGAAATTGAATTCATGGGCGGTTATTCCGGATGGACTCCCAAGCTGGACACTCCCATCAACAAGGTGTGCATGGACCAGTTCGAAAAGGTTTATGGGCATCCAATGAAAATTATGGCCACCCACGGCGGTCTGGAATGTGCAATTATGGGCGCCAAGTATCCCAATTGGGAGATGGTGTCGTTAGGACCCACCATCAAGTACCCGCATAGCCCCGACGAGAGGGTTAACATTCCTTCGGTAGCCCGCACCTGGGAGTATCTGAAGGCCGTTTTAGCTAACATTCCGGAGAAATAATACTTGTTTTTCCGAAAAATAATCCCTATATTTGCAGTCCTTTTTGGGGTACAGTACTCCGGAAAGGACTGTAAAGTATTTATAAACAATTATTTAACAAACAATGGTAAACCAGTACGAAACCGTTTTCATTGCAACTCCCGTTTTGTCTGA